>NZ_CP108442.1:5716838-6030423 GCF_041435355.1 Streptomyces sp. NBC_01276 | reverse complement strand
GTGGTGACCTTCGGGATCGCGGGGCTGCTGCTGGTGCTGGCCCTGCTGGTGTGGCTCCTGCTGCGGGACACCGGCTCCGGGACGGAAGGGGGTGGCGGGGCCGGGCCCCCGGGCTCCGCGGCGGCCTCCGGATCCGCTCCGGCGACCGCCTCCGGCTCGGCTTCGGCGTCGGCGTCGGCCTCGGCCTCCTCCTCGGCGTCGGCGGGCACCGAGCCCCCGCAGAGCGTCACGCTCTACGTCCACACCGTGCGTCCCGCCTACGACGGGACCTGCCCGCCGCCCGAGACGCTCGCGCCCGCCTTCACCGGGACGCTGGAGGTGGCGCGCACACCCGCCGTGGTGGAGTACCGCTGGATCACGCGCGGGGGATCGGCTCCCGCGTCGGACTGGCAGAGCATCGTGTACGAGGCGGACGGGCCCCGGACCCGGCAGTTGAACCACACCGAGTCCGGGCACCGGGCGGGCGCCACCCTCGCCGACGCGGTCCGGCTGGAGGTGCGGCAGCCCGCTCTGACGGCCTCGCCGTGGCTGGAGTTCTCCGTGACGTGCGCGAAGGAGACCCCGACGGGCGGGGCCTCCTCCCCCGCCGCCTCCGCAACACCGGGCGGCACGCCCCCGCCGGATCCGACCCCGACGCCGACGCCGAGTCCGACTCCGAGCGGGCAGGCCGGTCCGGGCTAGGGGGTGTCTGACGGATGTCCGTGGGGAAGGAGCGGCGTCCGGTGCGTGCTCTCGGCGTGCCGACCGGAAGCCCGCGTACTGGACGTACTTGGGCTTTCGGTCGGTGCGGCGAGAGTGCGTGCCGGACGCCGCGACGCCGCGGATATCCGTCAGACACCCCCTAGCGGAGACGGCGTACGGTCGCGCCCCGCCGGTCAGGCCTTGCCGGCGAAGACGGGCAGGTAGCCGCCGGACTGTCCGGCGGCGGTGGGGTGGTAGGACTCTCCGATGTTGAGCCAGTTGACGCTGTGCAGCCACGCGTCGCCGGAGCAGATCTCGTGGCCCGTGAAGGATCCGGCGACCGAGGCGAAGGCGAAGCCGTGGTCGGCGGCACGCTTGGCGATGGCGGCGTTGAGGTAGTCGGACGCGCCGTTGATGGCGGTGCGTTCGCCTTCGGTGAGGCCGGCGACGCAGTTCCCGTTCAGCTTGTAGAAGCGGGGGTAGCCGAGGACGACCACCCTGGCGCCCGGGGCCCGGCCGTGGATGGCGTCGTAGACCTGGTCGAGCCGGCCCGGGAGGGTGGAGTCCACGTACGCCTTGGCCTCGTTGACGCGGCTGACGCAGGTGGATTCGGACTGGAGCACACAGGTCGTCATGACGTCGGCGAATCCGGCGTCGTTGCCGCCGATGGTGATGCTGACCAGGTCCGTGCCGGAGTTGAGCGGAGCGAGCTGGCCGGAGAGGACGTCGTTCGTCCGGGCGCCCGAGCAGGCGACGAAGGAGAAGGTCTGGGGGGAGTGGGCGGCGGCCCACAGGGCCGGGTAGGCGCGGCTGGTGCGCTTGCAGTCGCCACTGGCGCCGTCGTAGCTGCCGGAGCCGACGCCGGAGGAGTACGAGTCGCCGAGGGCCACGTAGCCGAAGTCGGCCTGGGCGGCGGCCGCCTGGCCGGTTCCGAACAGGGTGGCGCCGGCGGCGAGGAGCAGGGAGGAGGCGAGGGCTGCGAGGCGCGACAGTCTGATGCTCATGGGGATGGCTCCTTGTGGGGGGTTACTCCTGAGTCCGTGGTACAAGCAGCCGCGACCCTGTGGAAGTGTCCATGCCAAGAATGTTTCGGGGCGGCTTGGCGCCGGAATCTTCACGCCCGTTGCGTTTGAAGGGGGAACCCGGCCACCCGATCCGGCGAAACACGGGTGCGTGCGGGCACATCGTGACGGATCATGGGCGCCATGCCAGCAGACCCGCAGGACGCGCTGCCGATTCGCCTGAACGTGGACGACAGTGACTCACCGTCGGATGTCGTCGACGCCCTGTTCCTCGGCCGGTTCGCCTCCGGCGAGCAGCCGTACGCGCAGAGCGTGACGATCGACCGGGTGAAGCCGGAGGCGACGCTGCTGCCGCCGCGGGCGACCGTGCTCCGGTCGGCGCGCGACACCGACCGCAGCGCCACGCTCGCCGAGGGCGAGGGGTGGACCGTGCTCGTCTCCCGCTGGAGCAGGGGCGCCGACGTGACGGTGACCGCGGTCAGCGACGAACTCGCCGCCGGGGTCCTCGACCAGGCCACCGAGGGGGCGCAGGACGAGCCCGAACCGCAGCCCGACAACGTCACGATGGGGTTCTGGTACGTCTCCCCGCGCCGCGGCCCGTACCGCACGACCCGGCAGATCTCCGCGGGCACCTGGGACGAGGTCCGGCCCAACTACACCGCCCCGGTGGCGACGGCGATGGACCGGCTGATGAAGATCACCCCGGACGACATCGCGGGCCGGCTGCTGCTCCTGCACGGACCGCCGGGCACCGGCAAGACCTCTGCGCTGCGGACGCTGGCCCGGTCGTGGCGGGACTGGTGCCAGGTGGACTGCGTCCTGGACCCGGAACGGCTGTTCAACGACGTGGGCTACCTGATGGACATCGCGATCGGCGAGGACGAGGGCTCCGCCAAGGGGCGGTGGCGGCTGCTGCTGCTGGAGGACTGCGACGAGCTGATCCGCGGGGAGGCCCGGCACACGGCGGGTCAGGCCCTGTCGCGGCTGCTGAACCTGACCGACGGTCTGCTCGGGCAGGGCCGCAACGTGCTGGTCGGCGTCACCACCAACGAGGACCTGGAGCGGCTCCATCCCGCGGTCGTCCGCCCGGGGCGCTGCCTGGCCCGCATCGAGGTCGGGCGGCTGACGCGGGGGGAGGCGGTGGACTGGCTCGGCACGGAGGAGGGCGTCTCCCGCGAGGGCGCGACCCTGGCCGAACTCTTCGCCCTGCGCCGCGGCACGGGACCGGCGGCGGTGGTCCCGGCGCAGCCGCAGACGCCGGAGGCGGGCCTGTACCTCTAGCCTCCGGCGGTCACGGGGGGGCGGCTCGGGGCAGGCCCCCGAACCCCGCCCGCCCGACGGCGGCCCGCGCCCAGACCGCGCCGCTGGCACCGGGCACCGGGCACCGGGCACCGGGCACCGGGCCGAACCAACGACCGCCCGGGGCCCGCCAGGCGAACCGGCCCCGGACCGCGCACGACCTCCGGACACCGGACCGAACCAGCGGCGAACTGCTGCGGGGGCGAGCCGGGTCGGCGGGCGGCTAGGGGGTCGCGTAGCGGGCGCGGAGGGCGGACGTGGCCGCTTCGACGGCTTCCGCCTCCGTCAGGCCGAGGCGGTGTGCCCGCTCCGCGTACGCCTGCGCGGCCGCGGCCGCCTCCCGGGAGGAACCCTCGGCGGCGGCGACGAACGTCCCGTTGCGGCCCCGCGTCTCGATCACCCCGTCGGCCTCCAGCGCCCGGTACGCCTTGGCCACCGTGTTGGCGGCCAGCCCCAGTTCCTCCGCCAGGCCGCGCACCGTCGGCAGCTTGTACCCCGCCGGGAGCTTCCCCGACCGGGCCCGGTCGGCGATCTGCGCGCGCAGTTGTTCGTACGGGGCGGCCGCGCCGGCCGCGCCGTCGATCCTGATCTTGAGGTTGGTCGAGGTCACGCGGCCGATTCTCCCCCATCCGCCGGATAATTCGCAGGCGCGGGCCGCGGCCGCGCCCGTAACGTCGGCCGCATGACCCTTGTGATCCGCGATCTGCGCCCCGCCGACCCCGCGGACGCGGAGGCCGTCGTACGCGTGCGCCGCGCCGCCCTCCCGTTCATGGTGACCACCGCCGCCGGCGTGACCCACGAGCTGGCCGGCGCGCCCGCCGCGAAGCGCTACCGGCTGCTCCTCGCGGAAACCTCCGACGGCCGTGCCATCGGCACCGCCCAGGTCGGGCTCGCGTACGACAGCCCCGAGCCCGGACAGTCGTTCGTCAACGCCTTCGTCGACCCCGCGCACCGGGGTCTGGGCGCCGGGAGCGCGCTGGTGCGCGCCGCCGAGGAGCACCTCGCGGCGGTGGGCGCGCAGGCCTCGTACAGCTGGGTGCTGAACGAGCCGGCGCACCTGGCCTTCGCCGAGCGGCACGGCTACCGCCCCGGCCGCTCCGCGCACTTCCTGCGCCTGGACCTGGCGGCCGGCGGCCTGCCGGCGCTGCCCGTCGCCCTCCCCGCCGGGGTGGAACTGCGCCCCGGCTCGGCCTTCGCGGCCGATCCGCGCCCGCTGTTCGAGGCCGACGCCGAGGTGACGGCCGACGAGCCGGGCGACGTACCGGTGGAGCTGAGCGACTACGAGGAGTGGCTGGCCGACGTCTGGAACGACCCGACCCTGGACCACGGGCTGACCACGGTCGCCCTCGTCGACGGCCGGGTGGCCGCCTTCTCGGCCGCCCGGACCGACGGCGCCACCCGCTACTCCTCGGCGATGACCGGCACGTTGCGCGCCCACCGGGGCCGCGGGCTGGCCAAGCTCGCCAAGACGGACTCCCTCCACCGGGCCCGCGCGGCCGGGTACACGGAGGCGTTCACCGGCAACGACGCCGGCAACGGACCGATGCTCGCGATCAACGAGTGGTTCGGGTACGAGATCTGCGCGACCGAGACGCGCTGCACGAGGAAGCTGGGAGCGACACGATGACCACGCGATGGACCGTCACCCTCACCAAGGCCGGCCGCACCAAGATCAGTTATCCGGCGGCGCAGGTGTCCGACGACGGCGACCGGATCTCCGTGCGCGCCCCCTGGGCGGCGGACGGGGTGAAGGACTTCGGCTTCGTGCGCTTCGAGCCGGGCGACGTGTTCGTGGAGCACTTCTGGCGGACGCGCTGGTACGCGGTCAAGGAGGTGTGGAGCGGCGCGGGCGTCCTCAAGGGCTGGTACTGCGACGTGACCCGCCCGGCGGTGGTCCGCGAGGGCGAGATCGTCGTCGACGACCTGGACCTGGACCTGTGGGTGTCGGCGGACGGCGGGTCCGTCCTGCGGCTGGACGAGGACGAGTTCGCGGCGAGCGGCCTCGCCGCGAGCGACCCGGAGGCCGCGGCGCAGGCCGTCCGTGCCCTCGACGCCCTCGACGACCAGGCCCGCTCGGCCCCGGGGCTGCCCGCCCTGCTCGTCTGACGGCACCGAGGGGGAGGGATCCGGGGCCCTTTTCTGTGGGCCCGCTTAGGCCTTCCTTAAGCGGATCCTAAGGATCACCGCGGGGGCCCGGATCCGGGGCCGACGGCGGTTGGCGCGGGCTAGCTTGGCGGGGCCAGGGAGGGTCGGTGGCGGCGGGAGCCCGGTTCGGGACGGCGCCGCGCCGCCCGGTTCCGCTGGCGCGCCCCTGCCTTGTGCCCTAAGGAGATCGACCCATGCCCGCGTCCCGCCGCCGTACCGCCCTCCGTATCGCCGCCGCCGGTCTCGCCCCGCTCGCGGTGGCCGCGTACGCCGCCGGGCCCGCCGCCGCCCACGGTTCGATGACGGACCCGGTGAGCCGGGTGGCGGCCTGCTACGCGGAGGGGCCCGAGTCCCCCAAGTCGGCCGCGTGCAAGGCCGCCGTGGCGGCGAGCGGGACGCAGGCGTTCTACGACTGGAACGCGGTGAACATCGCCAACGCGGCCGGCCAGAGCAAGAAGCTGATCCCCGACGGGCAGCTGTGCTCCGCGGGCAACGCCAAGTACAAGGGGCTGGACCTGCCCCGCGCGGACTGGCCCGCCAGCCCGATGACGGCCGGGGCGCACACCTTCCGCTACAAGGGCACCGCCCCGCACAAGGGCTCCTTCGAGCTGTACGTGACGAAGGACGGCTACGACCCGACGAAGCCGCTGAAGTGGTCCGACCTGGAGCCCGCCCCGTTCGCGAAGGCCACGGACCCGGGCATGCAGAACGGCGACTACGTCTTCAGCGGGACGGTCCCGAAGAAGACGGGCCGTCACCTGATCTACAGCATCTGGCAGCGCTCGGACAGCCCCGAGGCCTTCTACACCTGCTCGGACGTGGTCTTCGGCAAGGACAACGGAGCGGGCGCCGGTACGGGCAGCGGTACGGCGGGCGGCGGTACGGGGAGCACCGCGGGCGGCGCGCCGGCCACCCGGCCCTCCGCCGGATCCGGCACCAAGCCCTCCTCGACGCCCGCCGCGCCCGTGCCCGACACGGACGTGCCGCCGGCCCAGGCGCCGACGGACCGGCAGATCGCCGACGGCGCCGGCAAGTCCTCCGTGGAGCACAACGGCCACGGCGACAACGACCCGAAGACGAACGGCGCGGCGGGCGCCGCGCCGGTCTCCGTTCCGTTCTCCTCGCCGTCCCCGGCCGGCTCCGAGACCGGCGGCCTCGCGCAGACGGGCGGCAGCGGCGCCACCCCGGCGATCGCGGTCGCCGGGGCCGGCGCGCTGGCCGTCGGTGCGGCCGTGATGTTCGCGGTGGCCCGCCGCCGGTCGGCGGCGGGCCGTCACGGCCGCTGACGGGCGGCCCGGACCGCCTGTGCGTCAGTCGAAGACCGACGCACAGGTGGTCCGTTCGGCGTGTGCGGGGTCGAGGGAGTTGACCGCCTCGTGCCAGGCGATGCGGTCGGTGAGGCCGATGGTCACGTGCTCGGAGATGTCCAGCGGGCACAGGTCCTGGAGCAGGACGTTGCGTACGTTCGGCCCGTCGAGGAACTGGGTCCGGTAGGGGGTGACCACCTCGTCGTAGCGGGTGGAGATCACCGTGTACTTCACGCCGGGGACGGTGTCGCCGCCGGCGTTCAGCTTGTTCTGGAAGGCGGACCCGGCGATCTGGTCGGCCAGCCCGGGGGTGGCGGCGCTGATCAGGTCCTCGGCGCCGGGGAAGTACGGGAGGAGCTTGGTGAGTCCGGACAGGGTGGTGCCGTGGTTGTCGGGGGCGAGCCCGACGAGCGCGTTGACCTTGGCGCCGCCGCCCAGGAACTTCAGGTAGTAGCGGGGCATCATGCCGCCCTGGGAGTGGCCGACGAGGTCGGCCTTGGGGGCGCCGGTGGCGGACAGCACCCGGTCGACGAAGGTGTCGAGCTGGGCGGCGGACTGGTCGATGGGGCCGAGCCCGTTGAAGAAGGGCACGCCGGGGAGCTGTCCGTAGTCGAGGGAGTAGACGCAGTACCCGCGGTGGACCAGGTACGGCGCGAAGCCGAGCCAGTTGTCCACGGAGTTCCCGAAGGTGCCGTGGACGAGGACGACGGGGCGCGGGTGCGCGGCGGAGGGTTTGCAGGACCAGTCGTTCCAGCCGCTGCTGGGGCCGGACGCGGCCTGGGCGGCACCGCTGGGGGCGACGAGGGCCGCGGCGGCGAGGGTGAGGACGGCTAGCGGGCGGAGCAGGCGTCTCCAGGGCAGCATGGGGTGATCTCCTTGCGGGTCAAGGGGAATGCGTGGGGGTTCGTCCCGTGATCCGGATCACAAGGGGCTGCTGTCAGCCAAATTACGGGCGAGTAGCAAGACAGGGAAGTTACGCGTCGGTAAAAACTGGTGTGTCGAGGCCGTATCCAGCGCCGCTCCGGAACAATGGACGCCTCCGGACCCGGACTTGAGGTGATCGCGGCCGTGCAGAGCGCTCCCGGCGCGGGTACCGCCCTGGCCGCCCCGTCGGCGCTGGCGGCCGATCCGCTGGTCGCGGCCGTCACGGAGACCGCCGTACGGGTCCTGCGGCCGCGGGCGGAGCACACCGCCGGGGCCGGGGTGCCGCGCACGCACCTGGACGCGCTCGCCGCGTGCGGTGCGTACGGGCTGCTCGGATACGAACCGGACCCGGCGGGCGGACTCACGGCCCGTCAGGTGGTCCGGGAGGTCCACGAGGTGCTGGCGGCCGTCGATCCGTCGACGTGGTTCGTGTGGACGCAGCACGTGCCGGCGGTGAGGGCGCTGCTGGTGGCGGACGGCCCGGACGGGGACGCCGTGCGCGCGCGGTGGCTGCCCGCGCTGCTGGCCGGTGAGCGGCGGGCCACGGCCGGCTACGCCTTCCTGCGCCATCCGCGCCCTCCGGTCACGGCGGAGCGGGTGCCGGGCGGATGGCGGCTCGGGGGGCGGGTGCCGTGGATGACGGGCTGGGGCCTGGCCGACCTGGTCTACGTGGGCGCGGTCACCCCGTCCGACGAGGCGCTGTTCGCGCTGGTGGACTGCGCCGGCCCGGACGGCGGGCTGAGCGCCGTCGGCGGGGCGGCCCCGCTGTGGGCGATGGGCGGTACGCACACGGCCTCGGTCGAGCTGCGCGGGGTGCGCGTGCCCGACGCGCGGGTGGTGGGGCGGATGCCGCGGGCCAACTGGATCCGGGCCTACGACCTGGAGAACGCCGACGCCCAGCCGGCCGTCTTCGGCCAGCTGCGCGCGACCGCCGACTTCCTGCTCGGGTCTCCCCCGTTCGAGGAACTCGGCCTGCGGCTCGCGCGGAGGACGGCCCGGCTGCGCGCGGAGGCCTACGCCCTGCGGGACGGGCTCGCGCCGGGGGAAGGGACCGCCGGGCGGCTCGCCCTGCGGGCCGCCGCCCTGGACCTGGCCGTACGGGCGGCCGCGGCGTGCGTGGCCGTGGCCGGCGGCCGGGCGGTCCAGTTCGGGCACACCGCGGGACGGCTCTCCCGCGAGGCCCAGTTCCACCTGATCCAGGCCCAGACCACCCCGCTGCGCGAGGAGACGGCCCACCGCCTCCTCCCCGACCTGGACGACTGACCGGGCCGCGCCCGCTGCCCGTGCGGAACTTCGGGGCGACCTCGTGAGCCGGGATTCAGCGCCCCGGAGGCGAAGCCGCCCCCAGAAGGAAGGTCGCGGCGGGGCGGACCGTCCCCGGGCCGAAGCGGGCGTTGGCGCGGTCGATGGCGGCTTCGGCCGTGAGGCGGGATTCGCGGGCGGGGTCCAGGGAGAGCTGGCGGGCGGTGCCCGCGGCTGCGGTGAGGTCCTCGGCGCGGAGCACCATGCCGGTGAGCCGGGCCCGTTGCAGACCGGCCGCGTCCATCAGCCGGTACGCGAGGGTGCGCAGGTCCTCGTCGTGGGCGGAGGGTTCGGGCAGCCGCCGGGACTTCTCCCAGCGGGTGCCGCCCGCGAACTGGAGGGTCAGGGACAGGGAGCGGGCGGCCTGGCGGCGTCCGCGCAGGGCGGCGCCGAGCCGTACGACGAGGGCGAGGAGGGCGGCGCGGGCGTGCGGGCCGTCCAGTTCCTGGCGGGTGAAGCCGGTGCGGACGGCGGCCGAGGGGGGCAGGTCGCGCGGGGTGACCGGGCGCGGGTCGATGCCGCGGGCACGGTCGGCGACGAGCCGTCCGGACCGTTTGCCGAGGATCCGTTCGAGGACTCCGGGCGGGACCCGGGTGAGCGCCCCGACGGTGTGCAGCCCGTAGCCGCGCAGGGCTTCGGCCTGGCGGGGGCCGAGCCCGTACAGCGCGTCCACGGGGAGCGGGGCGAGGAAGCCGGCCACCGCCGCCGGGTCGTCGGGGACGGTCAGGGTGCCGCCGCCGGGTTCCGGGATCCGCGCGGAGGCCATGGCCGCCACGGCCCAGGTGCCCGCGACGCCGATCCGGACGTCCGTGCCGAGCCGGGCCACCGCGCGCAGCCGGACGACCTCGGCGATGCGGGCGGGGTCGGCGCCGAAGTACCGCTGGGCGCCCCGCACCTGGACGAGGGCCGCCCGGGGCGGCAGGGCCTGGACGACCGGGGAGAACTCGCGCAGCAGGTCGAGGACCTCGCGGTAGCCCTCGGGGGTCAGGGTGGGGGCGCAGCGCACGTGCAGGACGCCCGCTCCGGAGCGGGGGCGGTTCATCCCGCGCTCCCGGGGCTGGAGTGCCACAGCTTGCGGCCGGTGGCGGCGCGGTCCCCGGGCGGCTGGAGGTCGGCCCACGGGTTCATCTCGTAGCCGGTCGGGAGGTGGATGCGGCGGCCGTTGCCGGGGGTGGCCGTCGGCGTGGGCAGGGGGGCGGCCAGGCGGGCCGTGACGGCTCCGAGGCCTTCGCGGGCGCGCAGTTCCGCCAGTTCGGCGAGGTCCCAGGCGGCCGCTCCGACGACGCTCAGGCTCTGCGGTCCGCGCCGCTGCACGACGCCCCGGACCAGGAGCAGGAAGGAGTGGAAGACGGTGTGGGCGCAGGCTTCCTGGCTGTCGTCGAAGAAGGCGAGGTCGACGAGGCCGGTGCCGTCGTCGAGGGTGGTGAAGACGACCCGTTTCCCGGAGCGGATCGGCGGGGTCTGGGTGGCGGCCTTGGCGCCGGCGACCAGGACGGTCCGGCCGTGCGCGGTGTCCCGCAGGCGGCGGGCCGGGACGACGCCCAGTTCGGCGAGGAAGGCGTGGTGGTCCCCCATGAGGTGGCGGGAGGCGTCCATGCCGAGGACGCCGAGTTCGGCGCTGAGCCGTTCGGCTTCGGTGAGGTCGGGCAGTCCGACGGGGGCGGTGGAGCGGCCTCCGCCCAGCGGCAGTTGGGTGGAGCCCCTGGCCCCGGCGGCGCGCTGGGTGCCGTGGAGTTCCGCCAGGTGCAGCAGCAGGTCGCGGCGGTTGGCGCCGAAGGCGTCCAGCGCGCCGACCTGGGCGAGGCGTTCGGCGACGGGGCGGCCGGGGTGCGCCCGGTCCCAGAAGTCGCGCAGCGAGGCGTAGGGCCGGCCGGCCTCGATGCGCAGGGCTTCGGCCTCGCTGATGCCGTGGACGTCGGAGAGGGCGAGCCGCAGGCCCCACCGCTCCGGTTCACCGGACACCAGTTCGATGCGGTGGGTGGTCGCCGAGTGGTTCACGTCCAGCGGCAGCACCGGAACGCCCCGGCGCCGCGCGTCGGCCAGCAGCAGCCGCTTGGGGTACATCCCGGGGTCGTGGGTGAGGAGTCCGGCGTAGAAGGCCGCCGGGTGGTGGGCCTTGAGCCAGGCCGACTGGTACGTCGGCACGGCGAAGGCCACGGCGTGCGCCTTGCAGAAGCCGTAGCTGCCGAAGGCCTCGACGATCTCCCAGGTACGGGCGATCACCTCCGCCGCGTAGCCCCGCGCGGCCGCGGTCGCCGCGAACCAGGCCTTGATCCGGCCCTGGGAGTCCGGGTCGGAGAGCCCGCGCCGGACCCGGTCGGCCTCGTCCCGTCCGCAGCCGGTCATGACGTGCACGATCTCGATGATCTGCTCGTGGAAGACGACGACCCCGTAGGTCTCGCGCAGTGCGTCGGCGAGGTCGGGGTGCGGGAAGCGGACCGGGGCCCGCCCGTGCCGGGCCTCGATGAAGGGGCGCACCATGTCGGCGGCCACCGGGCCCGGACGGAAGAGGGAGATGTCGACGACCAGGTCGTGGAAGGCCGTCGGCTGGAGCCGGCCCACCAGGTCGCGCTGGCCCGGGGACTCGATCTGGAAGCAGCCCAGCGTCTCGGCGGAGCGGATCAGTTCGTACGTCGGCCCGTCTCCCGGCGGCACCTGCGCCGGGTCGTCCAGGTCGAGTTCGCGTCCCGTGGCCCGCCGCAGCTCCGCGACGGCGTGGGCCATCGCGGACTGCATCCGCACGCCCAGGACGTCGAGTTTGAGCAGCCCGAGGTCCTCCACGTCCTCCTTGTCGAACTGGGACATGGGGAAGCCCTCGCCGCTGGTGGGGACCACCGGGGTGCGGGCGAGCAGGGTGGCGTCGGAGAGCAGGACCCCGCACGGGTGCATGGCGGTGCCGCGCGGCAGCGCGTCCAGGGCCTCGACGAGGTCCCACAGCCGCTCGTACGGCCCGCCGCTCGTCCCGTCCCGTACGTCGCGCAGTTCGGGCAGTTCCTCCAGGGCGGCACGGGCGTCGCGGGCGCGGATGTGCGGGAAGGCCTTGGCGAGGCGGTCGACGGTGGCCGGGTCCATGGACAGGGCGGCGCCGACGTCGCGGACGGCGTGGCGGACCCGGTAGGTCTCGGGCATGGCGACGGTGGCGACGCGTTCGGCGCCGAAGCGGGCGATGATCCGGCGGTACACCTCCAGCCGGCGGGCGGACTCCACGTCGATGTCGATGTCGGGCAGGACGCGGCGGCGCTTGGACAGGAAGCGCTCCATCAGCAGTCCGTGCGCGAGGGGGTCGGCGTGCGCGATGCCGAGGAGGTGGTTGACGAGGGAGCCGGCGCCGGAGCCCCGGGCGGCCACCCGGATGCCCATCTCCCGTACGTCGTCGACGACCTGGGCGACCGTCAGGAAGTACGAGGCGTAGCCGTGGTGGGCGATGACGTCGAGTTCCTCGTGCATCCGCTCCCAGTACGCGGGGTCGTCGGCGTGGCCGCGCAGCACCAGGCCCGCCGACGCCCGGGAGGTGAGCACCCGCTGGGCGGTACGGCGGGCGGCGCCGACGAGGCGGGCCTCGGGGAAGTGCACGGAGCCGATGCCGAGGTCGTCCTCGGGGTCGACGGAGCAGGCCTCGGCGGTCTCCCGGGTCCGCGCGAGCAGGCGGCGGGCGTCGGCGGGGCGCAGGCCGGCGGCCTCGGCGATCCGGTCGGCGGCCTCCGCCATGCGGCCGGGGTCCTTGAGCCAGCGTTCGCCGCCGTCGAGGGGGCCCCGGGGGTCGACGGGGACCAGGCGGCGGGCGGCGTCGAGGACGTCGGCGACGGGGCCCTGGCCCGGGTCGGCGTAGCGGACGGCGTTGGTGAGCACGGCCGGGACGCCCTGCTCGGCGGCGAAGCCGACGGTACGGGCGGCCAGCCGCAGCGAGCCGGGGCCGGTACCGGTGCGGCCGTGGTGGACGGCCTCCAGGCGCAGGGCGTCCCCGTAGACCTCCCGCCAGGGCGCGAGCAGCCGGGCCGCCCGGTCGGGGCGCCCGGCGGCGAGCGCCCGGCCCACCTCGGAACCGGGCCCGAGCAGCACGAACACCCCGTCGCCGGACAGTGCCTCCCGGGGCACCACCGGCTGCGGCCCGGGGCCGCCCGGTGCGGAGCCCGCCCCGGCGGACTCCGCGGCCTCCCCCCGCCCGGCCGGGTCCGCGGCGTGGGCGGCGGTGACCATCCGGCACAGCTGCGCCCATCCGGCGGCGCCGTCGCGGGCCAGGAAGAGGGCTCGCGGGGCGGACTCGTCGACGAAGGCCCCGCCCTTGACGGGGACCCGCCTGCGGTACGAGGCCTCACCGGCCCCGCCCGCGGGGGTCCCGGCCCGGGATCCGGCGGCCGGCTCAGCGGGGGACACGGCCAGGTCCACCCCGAACAGGGGCCGGATCCCGGCCTTCGCGGCCGCCTTCGCGAACCGCACCGCGCCCGCGAGGGTGTCGCGGTCGGTCAGGGCGAGGGCGTCCATGCCCCGCTCGACGGCGCGCTCCGCCAGCCGCTCCGGGTGCGAAGCCCCGTACCGCGTGGAGAACCCCGAAACGGTGTGCAGATGCGTAAAACCAGGCACCCGCGGCCTCCTGCTTCGCTCGAATCAACACCTCCCCCGGCTCCACCATAGAGCAATTCGAATATCCGTGCGAAACAGTTGTTCGATCATCCATTCGGTCCTCCCCTGCTGCGCCCGGCCCCCGTCGCGTCGAGCGTGAGGGACATGACCCAGCCCACCGAGAGTCCCGCCGCCGAGCCGACCGGCGGCTTCCTCGCCGAGGTCAAGGACGCCGTGACCGTCCGGGCCGCCCTGCTGGTCCTGGGCGTACTGGCCCTCCAGCTGGCCTTCGTCACCTCGTACATCGGGGCCTTCCACCATCCCGAGCCCCACGAGATCCCGATCGCGGTGGCCGCCCCCGTCGAGCGGGTCGCCCAGGAGTCGGCGCAGCGGCTCGCCGCACTCCCCGGCAAACCCCTCGACCCCCGCGCGGTCGAGAACGAGGTCGCCGCCGTCACCCAGGTCGAGAACCGGGAGGCCGACGGCGCGCTGGTCATCGACCCGGCCGGCACCACCGACCGGCTGATCGTCGCGAGCGGCGCCGGGGCCTCGCTCTCCCAGGCCCTGGAGCAGGTCGTCGGCGCGGTCGAGAAGGCCCAGGGGCGCAGCGTCCGGGTCGTCGACGTGGCCCCCGCCTACCGGGGCGACGCCCGCGGGCTCAGTTCCTTCTACCTGGTCATCGGCTGGTGCGTGGGCGGCTACCTGTGCGCGGCGATCCTCGCGATCAGCGCCGGGGCCCGTCCCGCCAACATCCACCGCGCCGTCATCCGGCTCGGCGCGCTCCTCCTGTACTCCCTCGTCGCGGGGCTGCTCGGCGCGGTCATCGCCGGCCCGGTGCTGGACGCGCTGCCCGGCTCGCTCATGGGGCTGTGGGGCCTGGGCACCCTGGTGGTCTTCGCGGTCGGCGCCATCACCCTGGCCTTCCAGGGGCTGGCGGGCGTGATCGGCATCGGCCTGGCCATCCTGCTGGTCGTGGTGCTCGGCAACCCGAGCGCCGGGGGCGCCTACCCGTACCCGCTGCTGCCGCCGTTCTGGAGCGCGATCGGCCCGGCCCTGCCGCCGGGCGCCGGCACGTACGCCGCCCGCTCCATCACCTACTTCCACGGCAACGGCGCCCGCGGGCCGATGCTCGTGCTGTCCGCCTGGGCCGTGGCCGGCGCCGCGGTCACCCTGGCCTGCGCGGTCACGCGCCGGGGCAGACCGGGGGCGGCCGTGGGCAGCGGCCTGCCCGATCCCGACCCGCCCGTCCCCCGCCCCTCCGGCGGAACCGGCCCCGCACGGTGAACACCCCCGCCCGGTGGCGCCCCGGACGGCGGCCGGAGGCGCAAGCCCTCCCGGACGGCCGCCCGGCCGCCCGGCCGCCCGGCCCCCACGGGCACCGCGACCGCTCCGCGCGGCGGGGCCTCGAACTCCGCGCCCGCGCCGTCCGCGCCGACGCCGAGCCTCCCGTAGCCGAAGAACCGCCGCCGTGGCTCAGCCCGCCCGGTGGACGATTTCGCCCGCGACCACCACCGTTTCGGCCACCGTGCCCGGGATCCGGTCCGCCGGGACGCGCAGGATGTCGCGGGACAGCACCACGAAGTCCGCAGCCTTGCCGACGGTGAGGGAACCGCGTTCCGCCTCCAGGAAGTTGGCGTGGGCGGAGCCCATCGTGTAGCCGTACACCGCCGTCTCCACGTCCACCGTCTCCGCCGGCTGCCACGCGGGGCCCCCGCCGGACAGCGGGCGGCGGGTGACCGCCGTGTAGATGCCGACCATCGGGTCCATCTCGGCGACGTTCCAGTCGCTGGAGAAGGCGAGCACCGCCCCGGCCTCGTGCAGGCTCCGCATCGGCCAGGCCTTGTGCCAGCGCTCCTCCCCCACGTTCTCGGCCCAGTCCTGGCCGGGGCCCGCGATCTCGGGCGCGCAGTGCCGCGGCTGCATGCAGGCGACCACGCCCAGCTCGGCGAAGCGCGGCACGTCCTCGGGGTCCAGGCACTCCACGTGCACCACCTGGTGGCGGGCGTCGCGCGGGCCGTTGACGGTGCGGGCGTGCGCGACGGCGTCCAGGACGGTGCGGATGCCCCGGTCGCCGGTGGCGTGGACGAAGCACTGGAAGCCCCGCGCGTCCAGCTTCGCCAGCAGCTCCGCGAACTCCTCGGCCGGGTAGAAGGTCTCGCCCCGGTGGTGGCCGCAGCCCGCGTACGGTTCCAGCAGCGCGGCCGTACGGGGTTCCACCACGTCGTCGATGTACAGCTTGAGCGGGCCCACCCGCAGCCGGTCCCCGGCGAACCGCCGGGCGGCTTCGGCGAACTCGTCCAGGTCGGCGTCGCCGGTGCCGCGCGGGTGGAACAGGGCGGCGACGATCCGCGAGCGCAGCCGGCCCTCGGCGCGGGCCCGTTCGTACAGTTCGAGGTCGTCGAGGGAGTTCTGCGGTTCGACGACGGTGGTGATGCCGAAGCCGATGGCGTCGTCGAGGCTCCTGGCGAGGCGTCCGTACTGCCGGTCGGGCGAGGCCCACGGCACGCCCAGTTCGCGCAGCGCCCGGTGACCGTCCCGGGACAGGCCCTTGACGGCGAAGTCCTTGACGAAGCCGGTGGGTTCGCCGGTCACCGGGTCCACGGCGGCCGTGCCGAAGGCCAGGTCCGTACGGTCCCGGGTGACGCCCAGCCGGTGCAGGGCGGCGGTGTTCAGCCAGGCCGTGTGGACGTCGTACGAGAGCACGATCGCCGGGACGTCCCCGGTGACCGGGTCCAGGTCCGCGGCGGTGGGCATCCGGCCGCCCGGGATCGCGGAGTAGTCGAAGGCCTCGGCCTCGATCCACTCGGCGTCGGGGTGCTCCGCCCGCCAGGCCCGTATCCGCTCCCGGATGCCCTCCAGGGTGCGCACCCCCGCGAGCTGGACGCAGTCCGCGTCGGATCCGAGCCGGACGTGGTTGTGGGCGTCGACGAACCCGGGCAGGACCAGCCGGCCGCCCGCGTCGATCCGCTCGGTGTCCGGCCCGGCCCAGGCATCCGCCCCGGCATCGGGGCCGACCCAGACGATCACCCCGTCGCGGACGGCGAGGGCCTCGGCCTCGGGCAGGTCCGGGTCCACGGTGTGGATCCGGGCTCCGGTCAGCAGCAGGTCGGCGGGGAGGGGACGGGACATGGGTGCTCCAGGGTGCGTGGACGTACGGGGGGGAGAGATCAGGCCGCGGAGGCGTACGCCGGAAGGCGGCGGCGGGCGAGGGCCCAGTAGACGAGCCCGGAGACCACCGAGCCGAACAGGGTCAGGTCGGCTCCGCCGAGCGGGGCCACGAGCGGTCCCGTCCACAGCTCGGAGTCGCAGGTCAGGGCGGCGAAGACCAGACCGGCGAGGAGGGCGGTCATCCCGGCGGGGTGGTAGCCGGAGCGGTACCAGTAGGCGCCCCGGCGCCCGGCGTGCAGGGCTTCGGCGTCGTAGTGGCAGCGGCGCATCAGCATGTCGGCGAGGAAGACCCCGCCCCAGGGGGCGAACACGATGATCAGCAGGGAGAGGAAGGAGAGCAGCGAGGTGGTGAAGTCGGCGAGGAAGAGCGCGGCGAGCGAGCCGGCGGCGGTGACGGCGCCGCTGATGCCGAGGGCGCGGGCGCGGCTCCACGGGATGCCGAGGACCTGGAGGTTCAGGCCGGAGGAGTAGAGGGTGATGATCGAGTTGGTGACGGAGCCGCCGAGGACCAGGAACAGGAACAGCGGCCGGAACCACCCGGGCAGCAGGCCCTCGGCTCCGGCGACGGCGTCCGTCATGTCGGTCTGGGTCGCGGCGGCCACCCCGGCGACGCCGAGGGCCACGGAGGAGACGATGCCGCCGAGGGCCCCGGTCCAGGTGATCGACTTCAGCGAGGTGGTGCGGGGCAGGTAGCGGGTGTAGTCGGCGGGCATCGGCAGGTACGAGAACGGCCCGGCGAGCATCACCACGAAGGCCAGGCTCCAGCCGGAGAGTCCGGGTGCGGCGGCCGGGGCGGCGGAGGTGTCGGCGCCGGGCAGGACGAAGACGAGCAGCGCGCCGAAGCCGGCGGCCAGCACGTACGCCGCCCAGCGCTCGGCGAACTGCACGGTGGCGTGGCCCCACAGGGTGACGGCGAAGGTGAGTACGAGGGTGACGGCGAGCGCGAGGGCGCGGGCCGTCTTCCCGTCGGCGAGGCCGGTCTGGGCGAGGAGCAGTTCCAGCGCCAGGGTGCCGACGACGGTGTTGACGATGGTGTAGCCGATGCTCACCACCCAGTTCAGGACCCCGGCGGGAAAGTTGCCGCGGGTCCCGAAGGCGGCGCGGGAGATGACGAGCGTGGCGGTGCCGGTGCGGATGCCGCTGAGTCCGGCGGCGCTGATCGCGAAGAAGGACAGGGCGCTGAGCACGACCACGGCGGTGGCCTGCCAGAAGGAGAGCCCGAAGGCGACGGCGAGGGCGCCGTTGATCACGTAGGTGAAGGTGAGGTTGGAGCCGAACCAGAGCCAGAAGAGGTCCTTGGCGCCGCCGTGGCGTTCGGCGTCGGGAATGGGGTCGATGCCGTGCGTCTCGACGCGGAACACCTCGTCGACGTCGGCTCTCCCCTGTGTCTCCTGCTGTGCCATGACGGACCCCTGACTCTGGCTGACGCCGGCCATGAACCTTGAATGACGTTCTAGGTTCTTGAATGGCATTCAAGATGCGGTGCGGGGTACGGCCACGTCAAGACCCTGTCCGGGATAAGGTCTGGCCAGGGAAGATCGGGAAGGGGGACCGGTGGCGGGAGCGGCGCGGCGGCGCGACGGGCGGATCGCCCAGGAGCGGATGCTGGAAGAAGCCATGGCCGCGATCGCCGAGGACGGCCTCGCGACGCTCACGATGTCCGCGCTGGCGGAGCGGCTCGGCACCAGCGGCGGCCACATCCTGTACTACTTCGGCAGCAAGGACCGGCTCCTGCTGGAGGCCCTGCGCTGGAGCGAGGAGCAGCTCGCCGGGGAGCGCCGGGCACTGCTGGGCCGGCGGGTGACAGCCTCCCGCAAGCTGGACCTCTTCCTGGAGCTCTACCTCCCCGAGGGGCCGCGCGACCCGCGCTGGACGCTCTGGATCGAGCTGTGGGCCCGTACCGCCTCCAACGAACCACTGAAGGCCGCCCAGGAGGAGATCGACGAGGGCTGGCAGCGGGACCTGGAGGCGCTCCTCGCCAAGGGGGTGGACCAGGGCCGGTTCGCGCCCCTGGACGTGCCCGCCCGCGCCTCGGAGCTGCTGGCCCTGCTGGACGGGCTGAGCACCCGGGTCGTCCTCGGCCAGCGCGGCGCGGACCGCGCCCGGGCCCTGGAGCGGGCCCGCTCGGCGGCGTCCCTGCTGGTCCCGGCCCTTCCGCGGGTCCCGGAGGCGTAGGCCCCGCCATCAGGGCCGTTCCTCCACGGCGGGCCCTGCGGGAACCCTTCTTTTTCGAACTGTTTTCCCGGTGCGTCAATTCGGCACCCAAAACCGGAAGCAACCGCACCGAAAAAGCCCTCCAAGGACAGGGCGAGGGCCGTTCAGCGCCGTTCACATCCTTTCGATCACCGGCTTGACCTGCGCATATGCCAGAGGACCAAAGGCCTTCGCGCGCTCGCGAAATCGTTCACGAGAATTTCCCGGGGATGCGGCCTACCGCACTCCCCGGCCGAAGAGCACAATCACCCTGACTGCTCGCGTCGAACGTGAGGGAGGGAACGCGTGCGCAAAGAAGTGCGCACCGCGGACGGACGCACTCTGGTGGCCGAACGCTGGGGCGATCCGGACGGCAAGCCCGTCCTCCTGCTGCACGGCATGCCCGGCAGCCGCCTGGGCCCGGCGCCCCGGGGCATGGTGCTCTACCAGCGGCGGGTGCAGCTCATCGCGTACGACCGGCCCGGCTACGGAGCCTCCGACCGCCACCCCGGCCGCACCGTCGCCGACGTGGCCCACGACGTGGCCGCCGTCGCCGACTCCTTCGGCCTGGACGCCTTCGCCGTGGCCGGCCGGTCCGGCGGCGGCCCCGGCGCCCTGGCCTGCGCCGCCCTGCTGCCCGACCGGGTGACCCGGACCGCCGCCCTGGTCCCCCTCGCCCCCCGGGACGCCGAGGACCTGGACTGGTTCGCCGGGATGGCCGCCTCGAACGTGCGGGAGTACACCACCGCCACCGACGACCCCGAGGAGCTCGCCGCCCGGCTGATCCCCCGCGCCGCCGGGATCCGCCGGGACCCGGGGCGGCTCCTGGAGGAGCTGCGCCGGGAGCTGACCCTCAACGACCGCATGATCGTCTCCGATGCGGGCCTGCGGTCGATGCTGCTGCGCAACTACCGCGAGGGGGTCCGGACTTCGGCCTGGGGCTGGATCGACGACATCCTGGCCTTCAGCCGCCCCTGGGGTTTCGACCCCGCCGACATCCGCTCCCCGGTCCTGATCTGGCACGGGGAGCTGGACGTGTTCTCCCCGGTCGGCCACTCCCGCTGGCTGGGCCGCCGCATCCCCGGCGCCACCACCACCATCGACCCGGACGCCGCCCACTTCGCGGCCTTCCGCGCCCTGCCCGACGTCCTCAACTGGCTGCTGCGCGAACTCCCGGCCCCGGCCCTGGGCGAGGAACAGCCCGCCTAGGCGGTCCCGGTCCCCGGCCGGTGCGCGGGGAGGGGGACCCCGGCCCGGCGTTCAAGATCATCGGGTGCAGAATGACCCGTATGTCGATAACGAACACGCCCGAAACGGCAGCGATCGAAGACGCCCCCCTCGTCAGCCGCATCCTGACCCGCGCCTTCGACGACGACCCGATGATGCGCTGGTTCTTCCCCGACGACGCCTCCCGCGAGGAGTCGCTGGGCCGTTACTTCACCACGCTCTTCACCCGGCAGTACGTCCACCACGGCGTGTGCGAGCGCACCGGGTCGGCCGCCTCCTTCTGGGTGGCCCCGGAGGCGGGGGACAAGGCCGTCCCCGACGCCGGGACCATCGACGAGCTGCGCACCATCCTCGGCGACCGGGCCGGCCTGTTCGGGGAAGCCGTCGGAGCGGCCTCCGCGCACACCCCGCGGGAACCGCACTGGTACCTCGCGCTCATCGGCGCCGACCCGGCCGCCCAGGGCCAGGGCCACGGCGCGGCCCTGCTGCGCTCGGGGCTGGCCAAGGCCGACGCGGCGGGCCTGCCCGCCTACCTGGAGTCCTCCAAGCCGTCCAACCTCCCCCTCTACGAGCACTTCGGCTTCCGGGTGCGCGCGGAGGTGCCGCTGCCGGGCGGCGGGCCCGTGCTGTGGGGAATGTGGCGCGAGCCGCGCCGGCCGGCCGACGCCTAGTCGCGTGACCCGTTACGTCCGGCTCCGTGCGGCGGGAACCGCCGGGCCGGGCGTGACGCGGGGCAGCAGCCGCTCCACCGGCGTGTCCAGGTGCAGTTGCAGCAGGCGGTGCGGGAAGAAGAACCCGCTGTCCGTACGGAAGAGCAGCACCCGCTCCTCCGCGGTGTGCAGGAACCGCCGGTACCGGTAAGGGGTGTGCCCCCGGTACGCCAGGACCGCCCGGATCGTCCAGTGCCGCAGGACCGCCAGGCCCCCGAACCGGAAGCCCCGCACCACGGCGAACAGGAGACCCAGCAGGGCGGCCACGAAGCCGGCCCGCCGCAGGTCGTGACCGGGCACCGCCAGGCCGATCAGCGCGATCAGGCCGAGTGCCCCCACGGCCAGCCCGGCGAACCCGTGGACCAGGGAGAAGCGCACCGTGCGGCGCACCCCCTCGTTGGGGCGCGGCCGGCGGTCCTGGAGCGAGGGCTCGAACTGGTTGCCGACGATGTAGACGAGGCCCAGCAGCGCGGCCGCGGCCGGGCCGATCCACGAGGGCTCCGGGCAGAGCAGGTGGACGACGTAACCGAGGAGGAACTCGATGGCGAGCCACATGAACAGCGACAACGCACCGCGCACGATGTGGAACTTGGTCTTCGAATAGATCATCCGATCACCCCGCCGCCAGGTCCACCGCATCTGCTCCACCGGATCGAAGACATCGGTGAAGGAGGCCTCCATCTGGGTCGCGGCGACCCACATGTAGGCGAGGGCCACCACCACGGCTCCCGGTGCCATCAGGTCGACGTGCGCCACGTAGACCAGCCAGTACACCATGACGACCATCAGGGGCCCGGTGGCCGCGACGGGGCCCGCGATGGCCCCCCGCTTCCGGTCGCCGCCGTCCTCGCCGGCCTCCGCGAACCGCTTCTCCGACTTGTACGCCGTCACGGCGCAGGTGACCGCCATGGTGGCGGCGAGGGCCGCCGCGCCGGAGACACTGGTGTGCACCACCCCGGCGCGCACCGCCGCCGCCACCCACAGGACGGGCAGCCCGAGCGCGCAGACCGACATGACCAGGTTCGGGACGATCCGCGGGAGCATCTGCTCCGTGCGCGACAGCCAGCCGAGGTCGAGGCGGTCCAGGTAGAGCACGTGCTCACCGCGCTCGGTCAGGGTCCGGGCCAGCCAGGTCAGCCAGGTCAGGGTCCGCTCGGGGGCCCCGTCCGGCCGCGGGCGCTCGCGCCGCAGGCACTCCCCCACGTAGGCGTCGAAGATCCGGCCGCGCCGTTCGGCGAGGCTGCCGGGCCGGCGCAGGTCGGTGGCGGGCCTGTTGCGGTACGTGACGCGGATGAAGCCGAGCATCATCGGCGACTGGAGCAGCGGCCAGAGGTCCGCGTCCTCCTCCAGCGCGGCGTGCACGTCCGCGAGGGCCTCCCGGTCGGCGGCGAGGAAGTCCTGGACGTCCTGCCGGCCCGGGGGCTGGATCTCGACGTAGTGCCGGGAGCGGAGGGCGAAGGCGAGACGGCGCAGGTCGGCCTCGTCCGTCCGGCAGCCGACGGCCATCCCCGGGCAGACGCGGCGCAGGCGCCGCAGTTCCGCGACGCACTTGGACCGGTCCCCCTCCGGCACCTCGTCCAGGCCGTCCAGCACCGGGAGCAGCCGGTGTTCGCTCAGCCAGGTCCGCACCAGCAGGCGGGACACGTCGCCGTACTGACGGACGATCGCCTCGGCCAGCCACTCCTCCAGGGGTTCGCCCCGGTAGGTGTCCAGGCGCAGGTAGACCGGGACCCGCAGGGGCTCTCCGTCCGCGCCGCCCTCCAGCTCCTCGACGGCCAGGCGGTGTGCGAGCCGGGCGAGTTGGGTGGTCTTGCCCATGCCCGGCTTGCCCAGCACGACCAGGTCGTCGGTTTCCTCGTAGAGCGCGCGGATGCTCGTCACGCGGGTCGGCACCGGTACGGGTTCGCTCCTGCGGGCCCTCCTGTCGCGGCGGCCGCGCCCGGCGTACTCCTCCCGGCGCGCGGTCAGGACCGCGAACCGCGGCTGGAGGTAGTGGTGGGCCTCGGCCCGCGCGAGTTCGTCGGCGGTCCTGTCCCTGACCTGCTTGACCAGCTTGCGGCGCAGGCGTCCCGCCTGTCTGTCCCGGCGGGTCCGCGCCGGCCAGGTGAACGCCATGACCACCCAGGCGACGGCGTTCCGCAGCAGCCTGCGGACGGGGTAGCGGCGGACGTCCGGGGCGGGACCGGGAGCGGACGGCGGGGCGGCCTCGGCGGGCCCCGCGGTCCCGTCCGCGTCGGCGTCCCCGACCCCGGGCAGCGGCGGAAGGGGCTCGTCCTCCTCGACGGCCGATCCGGCGCCCGCCTCCACGGCCGACTCCCGCTCGGCGACGGCCCGGTGCCACCGCGGCTCCCACTCGGCGGGGTCCCCGCTCAGCGCCGTCACCATGGACAGGAACAGGGACAGCGAGGGGGGTCTCTTGCCCGAGAAGGACTCCGAGACGTAGGACCGGCTGCAGTGGGCGGCCTCGGCCAGTGCGGTGACGGTGGGGCGTTCGGCCGGGTCCAGCCCTTCGTAGAGCTCGTCGTGGACCCGGCGCATGAGCGTCACCCAGGGCCGAATCTCCGGTGGGGCCGCCGCCGGATCGGGGCGCTGGGGCCCCCGTGGCCGAAAGCCGGCAGATGCTGCCATCAGCTCTCCTCGTTCACGAGCCGTTCATTGGCGTTCACTCGTTCACAGGTGCCGGACGTCCCTGGTCAGCGGGGGTGCGGCGGGCATAGAACGGTGGTCGGTGGGACGCGTCGGCCGGAGCCTGCGCGGCCTGTTCCGGGGCGCCAAGTCCGCCCCGGAGCACTCATATTGGCCATCGGAACGTCGCTTGTACGGCCAACCGTCAGGTCCGGAGGATTTCTTGACGGATCCGTCGGACCCCGGCGCGCGCCCCGCCACCATCCGTCGTCCGTTCGTTCGAGGAGCACGCACATGACCGTCACACGCCTTCTCGCCCCCCTCGGCGGCCTGTTGGCGGCCGGCCCGGTGGCACTGGACGGGGCCCCCTGGTGGGCGGCCGCGGCGACGGCGTTCGCCGGCCTGCTGGTCCTGCGGGCCGAGGCCCTCGTCAACGCCCGCAACGAGGCCCGCCGGGGCCTCCACGAACACCGGCTCCTGGGCGAGGTGTCCCGCCGGCAGGCGCTGGCGTACCTGCGGGAGGTCAGGCGGGACCGGTCCGACCCGGCCGCCGGTACGGGCACGGCTACGGCCGCCGGTACGGGTACGGGTGCGGGTACGGGTACGGAATCCGGTACGGGGACGGGCGCCGGTGCGGCCTAGCCGGGCCCCGTCGGGGCGCGGCGGGGGCGCCGGGGGCGCTGGGGGCGGGCGCGGCGCCGTCCCCGGACCGCCCTCAGGCGTCGCCCGCCTCCCGTGCGGCCGCGGCCAGCAGGGCGAGGACCCCGGCGAGGCGTTCCCGGGCCGCCGGGTCCGTCAGGAGGCCGTCGGCGGCGGGCTCCCCACCGCCGACGGGGACGCGGACGCAGGCCTCGTCCACGACGGCGGCGCCGGTGTAGCCGAGCACCGTCCGGAGGGTGGCCGCCGCTCCCTCGCCCCGGCCGGGCGCCGCCGCGTTCACCCAGGCGACGGGCTTGTCGCAGATCTCGGTGCCGCCGACCGTCCAGTCCAGCAGGTTCTTGAAGGAGCCGGGCAGGGTGCCCGCGTACTCCGGGGCGCAGATCAGCAGCGCCGCCGCC
Organism: Streptomyces sp. NBC_01276; assembly: GCF_041435355.1. Taxonomy (GTDB): domain Bacteria; phylum Actinomycetota; class Actinomycetes; order Streptomycetales; family Streptomycetaceae; genus Streptomyces. The sequence continues at coordinate 6,006,202 of NZ_CP108442.1, read as the reverse complement.
CCGGCGATCGCGGCGCGCAGTGCGGCCACCGGGGCGGGCAGCGGGTCGTGGTCGTCGTCGGGGTTGAAGTGCGGGAGCCCGCCGAGGCCTTCGTAGAGGACCGCCTCCATCGGCTCCGGGGCCAGCGCGGCCACCTCGCGGGCGGTGCGCAGCACACGGTCGTTGGAGGACCCGGCGCGCAGACTTCCGGACAGCAGCAGGATCACGGGGGGTGTGGGCATCCGCCCAACCTACCGACCTGCGGTGACGCGGACCCCGGGCGCCCCCGGCGGCCCCCGGACGCCCCCGCCCGAAAATTGGATCTTGCATTCCGGCGAACGGCCGAATGCGCCCTCTTGAGAATTGCGCCACGCTTTCTATAGAACGCTTGACCAGGCGTCATGTCTCGGTTGCCAATGGGGTGTGGGCGAGTAAAGTCCACGCTTGACAGCAGTGACGCACTGGTGTCATTTCCCCCCATTTCAGATGGCCTCCCCGAGGACGGTGTCGTGAACACTTCCGCAACCCCCCCGACCAGCACGGACAAGGACCGCCGGGTCCCGCTCACGCGGATCGACGCGCGCAGCGCTTCCGCCGCCGCGGCGGTCGGCCGGGTCCTCCCCTCGGAATCCGGCCGTCACGTTCAGACACCGATCTTCAACTCTGCGCTCTGACGGAGAAGTCCGCGCTCTAGACTGGTGGAATGACCGGCCTGATCGCATTCCGCGAGATCGTCCTGAAGGTTCACAGCAGATGCGATCTCGCTTGTGATCATTGCTATGTCTACGAACACGCAGATCAGAGCTGGCGAGCCCGGCCGAAAGTGATCTCCCCCGGGGTCGTTTCCCAGACCGCGTCGCGGCTCGCCGAACATGCCCGTGACCATGAACTCCCCTCCGTCACGGTGATCCTCCACGGAGGGGAACCCCTGTTGGCGGGTCCCGGCCGACTACGGCTCGTGTGCGAGGAGTTCACCCGTGCGCTCGCCGGTACGGCCGCCCTCGATCTGCGGATCCACACCAACGGCCTCCAGCTGAGCCCCCGGTACCTGGACCTCTTCGCCGAGTACGGCGTCCGGGTGGGCATCTCCCTCGACGGGGACCGCGCGGCCAACGACCGCCACCGCCGCTTCGCGGACGGCCGTACGAGCCACCCCCTGGTGCTGGCCGCGGTCGACCTGCTCCGCTCCGCGCCCTACCGCCACCTCTACCAGGGCATCCTGTGCACGGTGGACGTGGCCAACGACCCCGGCGCCGTCCTGGACGCCCTGGTCGAACTGGAGCCGCCCCGGATCGACTTCCTGCTCCCGCACGCCACCTGGCAGACCCCGCCGGTCCGGCCCGACGGCGCGCCCGACGCGTACGCGCGCTGGCTGCTGCGGGTCTTCGACCGCTGGGACCGGCTGGACCGGCCGGTGCCCGTACGGCTCTTCGAGTCCCTGCTGTCCACCCTGCGCGGCGGTCCCAGCCTGACGGAGTCCCTGGGGCTGGCCCCGACCGACCTCGTGGTCGTCGAGACCGACGGGTCCCTGGAGCAGGTCGACTCCCTCAAGACCGCCTTCGAGGGAGCCGCCGCCACCGGCTTCAACGTCTTCGACCACCCCTTCGACCTGGTCGCGGCCCATCCCGGGGTACGGGCCCGGCAACTGGGCCTGGCGGGCGTCAGCGGTACGTGCCGGCGCTGCCCCGTCGTACGTTCGTGCGGCGGCGGGCTCTACACCCACCGCTACGCGGAGCCGGGCGGCTTCGACAACCCCTCCGTGTACTGCTCCGACCTGCGCGAGCTGGTGGACGGCGTGGAGGGCCGCACCGCCGCCCGGGAGACGGCCCCGGAGCTGGCCGACGCGGGCGCGCTCGCCCGGTCGCAGGAGGAGCTGACCCGGGTCCTGCTGGCCCGGCTGCACGCCGACCTCGCGCCGGACCCCGACCGGGCGCGGGCCTGGGAGCTGCTGGCCGCGGTGGAGGCGGCCGGGCGGCCGGGCGCGGACGCGCTGGACGCCGTACTGGACCACCCGTTCACCCGGACCTGGGTGCTGGAGGCCCTGGAGGCCCTCCGGGAGGGGCGGGCGGACGGGCCCGGCGCGGCCCGCCGGCTGGCCGCGCTGGCCGCCGCGGCGGTGCTGCGGGGCGGGCTGGAGCTGCCGGCGGAGGTGACCTACCGGGACGGCGAGGTGTACCTGCCGACGCTGGGCCTGCTGCGGCTCGGGGAGCCCGGCACGGACGGGCGGGCCTCACTGCACCACACCGGCGAGGGGTACGCCGTACGGGACGGGCGCACCGAGCACCGCTTCGGCCCGGAGGCGGGGGACGCGCGCTGGCTGCCCGTACGGACCTGGTCGCCGGGGCCCGGGGCCGACCCGGTGGCCCTGGAGGACCTGGACCCGTACCGCAACTGCTTCGCCCGGCCGCCGCGGCTGCGGCTCGGCGCCGGCGAGGCGCGGGAGTGGGGCGGCCGGCTCGACGCGGCCTGGGCGCTCCTGCACCGCACCGTCCCCGTGTTCGCCCGCGCGGCGGCGGTGGGGCTGAGCACCCTGACCCCGCTGGCGGGCGGCCCGCGGGCCGGTGGCTGGGGCGAGGCCGGTCGGCACGGGCCGGGCGCGCTCGGGGTGCCGTACGGCGCCGGGGTGCGGGAGACCGCGATGGCCCTGCTGACCGGGCGGCGACGGGCCCGGTTGCGGGCGCTGACGGAGGTGGCCGACCTGTACGCGCTGGACGGGGCCTGGCAGCACCCGTCGCCGTGGCGGACCCGCCCGGTCCCCGTGTCGCGGCTGCTGGCCGACGTGCACGAGCGGGTCGCGGTGGAGGCGTACCGGCGGGCCACCACCACGCACGAGCCCGACGGGGCGGACCGCATCCACCGGGCCCTCGACCGGCTGTCGGGGGCGGCCGAGCTGACGGTGACCGGCAAGCGGCTCGTGGAGGAGCTGCGCTGGGAGCTGAAGGCGGTGGACGCGTGACGGCCCCCGGCCCCGGCCCCCGCCGGACCGACGGACCGCCCGGCCGGACCGACGGACCGCCCCGCCGGACCGACGGACCGCCCCGCCGGACCGACGGACCGCCCGGCCCGACCCACGGCCCGTCCGGCCGGAGCGGACCGCCCGGACCGCCCCCGTCCGGACCGCCCCCGCCCGAGCGGTCGTTACCGGCGGCCCCGCCCGTGGGGGCCCTCGCACTGGCCGTGCAGCTCCGCCTCCTCGGGGTGCGCCCCCGTCAGCGGCTGCTGGTGCACGCCGCCCTGCGCGGGACCGGTCTGCGCGCCGAGGCCCTGCGGGACGCCCTGCGGGGGGTGCTCGGCCCCGGCGGCACCCTGGTGGTCCCCGCCTTCACCGCCTCGAACTCCCTCACCTCCACCTCCCACCTGGCCCGGATCGCGGGCCTGGGCGAGCGGGAGGTGAAGGAGTTCCGCTCCCGCATGCCCGCCTTCGATCCGGAGCGCACGCCCAGCGAGGGCGTGGGCGTCCTGGCCGAGACGGTCCGCACCACCCCGGGGGCCGCCCGCAGCGCCCATCCGCAGACCTCCTTCGCGGCGCTCGGGGCCGACGCGCACCGGCTCTGTGCGGAACACCGGCTGGAAAGCCATCTGGGCGAGGACTCCCCCCTGGGAAAGCTGTGCTGGGAGGGAGGGCAGGTACTCATGATCAATGTGGGATTTTCCGCCTGTACCGCTTTCCATCTCGCGGAGTATCGAATTCCGAAGCCCCCCTTGCGCATGTACGACTGTGTGGTGAAGGTGAACCTGCCGGGGGGTCCGCACGGGGGAGGACGTGAGGGGGCGTGGACCTCGTACGAGGACGTCAGGCTGGACGACGGTGATTTCGCGGAGATCGGCGGGGCATTCCCCGATTCCCGGGTGCGCCGCGGCCGGGTGGGAGGGGCACCCGCCGCGCTCTTCTCGATTCCGGAGGCCGTCGATCACGCCCTGGACTGGATGACCGAAAACAGACGCTGATTGACTGAACGATGAGGGGATGTGGCGAAGCAGCTCCGGAATGATGTTTCTTCGCTCGCATCTTCGGGACGGGGGTCGTGTGCCCGCATCAGTGCAGCCGTACTTTTTTCTCAGTTATGCGCATACACCGAGGTTCGGGCCGGGAGGACCCGATCCCGACATGTGGGTGGAGCGCCTGTTCCGTGACCTCTGCAACCACATCATGGCGCTGACCGATCTGCCCGCGGGATCCGAGGCCGGCTTCATGGACCGGGAGATACGCAGCGGCGAGGGCTGGTCGGAGCGGCTCGGGGCGGCACTCGCCACCTGCCGGGTCTTCGTTCCCCTGTTCTCGCCGCGGTACTTCGCCAGTGAGATGTGCGGGAAGGAGTGGTTCGCCTTCGCGCAGCGCGCCATCCAGCACGGCGCGCTCAGCAACCAGCGGGCCGAGGCCATCGTCCCCGCCCTGTGGGTTCCCGTCCCCCCCTCACAGCTCCCGGGCCCGGCCGAACGGCTGCAGTTCAACCACAACACCTTCGGCGAACGCTACGTCACCGACGGGCTGTACGGGCTGATCAAACTCCGCGGGTACGCCGAGCAGTACGAGCAGGCCGTCTACGAGCTGGCCCGGCGGATCGTGCGGGTCGCCGAGACCGTCCGCCTCGACCCCGTCCGCCCGCTCGACTACCGGCTGGTGCCCAGCGCCTTCGGACCCGCCGGGGGGCGGCACGCCGCCGGCCCGGGCGGCGGCCCCGCCCGCACCCTGCACGTGACCGTCGCCGCCGCCTCCCGGCACGACCTGCCGGCGGGGCGCAGCCCCGAGTACTACGGGGAGAGCGCCCTGGAGTGGAACCCGTACCACCCGGTGGCCCGGATGCCGATCGCGTACGTGGCCGAGGACCTCGTCAAGAACCTCAACTACCAGACCACGATGTCCTCCTTCGACGACGAGGCCGGACACTTCGACAGCAAGCAGCCGCCCACCCGGCCGGAGATCCTGATCGTCGACCGCTGGGCGGTGGAGGACGAGCACCGGCGCCAGCGGCTCGCCGCCTTCGACCAGGAGCACCGGCCGTGGATCAACGTGGTCGTGCCGTGGAACCGGTACGACCACCAGAGCCGCGCGAAGGAGACCGAGCTGGCACGGCGGCTGGAGGAGACCCTGCCCGTCAAGATGGGCCAGGGCCGGGCCGCCTGCCGGGCCGCCGCGAACGGCGTGGCCAACATGGAGACCCTCGGGCAGATCCTGCCGCAGGTGGTCGAAGCCGCCGCCCAGCAGTTCCTCAGACACGCCCAGGTGTACCTGCCGGCCGGGAACACCCACACCGAACGCCCCCGCCTGCTGGGGCCGATGGGCATGGGCGGACCGCCCGTACCGCCTCCGGCGCCCTTCCCGCCCACCGTGCAACGCGGGCCCGACGGGGCGGACGGACCCGCCGGGGCGGACGGGTCCGACGCAGACAACGACAGCACCGACACCGACCGGGGGGACGCGGATGACAGCCAGTCGTGACAGCCGAGACGGACGCATCGTCACCTTCTATTCCTACAAGGGCGGAACCGGCCGCACGATGGCTCTGGCCAACACCGCGTGGATCCTCGCCGCCAACGGCAAGCGGGTCCTCGCCGTGGACTGGGACCTGGAGGCCCCGGGCCTGCACCGGTTCTTCCACCCCTTCCTCGATCCCTCCACGCTCGGGGCCACCACCGGGGTCATCGACCTGATCAGCGAGTACGCCTGGGCGGCCACCAGCCCCGTGCAGCGCGCCGACGACTGGCACAGGGACTACGCCCGGATCCAGCCGCACGCCGTCTCCCTCACCCCCGAGAACCTGGGCTGGGAGTTCCCCGACGGCGGCACCCTGGACTTCGTCTCGGCGGGCAGGCAGAACCGCGAGTACTCGGCGACCGTCTCCACCTTCGACTGGGACAACTTCTACGACCGGCTCGGCGGCGGCCTCTTCTTCGACGCGCTGCGGGCCGACATGAAGAAGAACTACGACTACGTCCTGATCGACAGCCGCACCGGGCTGTCCGACATCGCCGACATCTGCACCGTCCACCTGCCCGACGTCCTGGTCGACTGCTTCACCCTCTCCGACCAGTCCATCGACGGCGCCGCCTCCGTCGCCCGGCAGATCGACGAGCGGTTCAACGACCGCGGCATCAAGATCTACCCGGTCCCGATGCGGATCGACGAGGGCGAGAAGGAGAAGGCCGACGCGGGCCGCGCCCTGGCCCGGATCAAGTTCGACCGCTTCCCGAACGGCCTGGTCGGGGACGAACTCACCTCCTACTGGGGCGCGGTGGAGATCCCCTACCGGCCCTACTACGCCTACGAGGAGACCCTGGCCACCTTCGGCGACGAGGCCGGGCTCACCAACTCCCTGCTCTCCGCCTTCGAACGGCTCACCACGGTGGTCACCGGGGGCGAGGTCACCTCCATGCCGGCCATCGGCGAGGAGGTCCGGCTGCGGATCCGGGACGCCTTCACCCGCCGCCGCCCGGCACTGCCCGCCGACCTGTTCCTCTCCTACGTCGCCGAGAACCGAATGTGGGCCGACTGGATCGAGTCGGTCCTGACCCGGGCCGGCTTCCGGGTCGTCCCCCGGGACGTGTCCGCCGAGCGGGTGCCCGACGCGGCCGCCGCGGGTGCGCCCGGCGACACCCTGGGCGCGGGCATCAGCGTCGACACCGCGGCCCGGACCGTGGTGCTGCTCTCCAGCGCCTACCTGAAGTCGGCGCGGGCCGTGGACGTGTGGAACCGGGCCGCCGCCGAGGACCCGACCGGGGGCCGCCGCCAGCTGGTGCCGCTGCGGGTGGGCGACGTACGCCTGGCGACGCCCTACATCGACCGCAATCCGGTGGACCTCTTCCGCCTCGACGAGGTGCACGCGACCACCGCCCTGCTGCGGGCCGTGGAACGCCCCATGGCGCTGCCGGAGAGCGTCGCGAGCGCCTCCCAGCCCGGCCCCCGCTTCCCGGGGACGGTCCCGAAGATCTGGAACGCCCCGCCCCGCAACCCCGGCTTCACCGGGCGCAGCATCGTCCTGGAGCGGATGCGCGACCAGCTCGGCGGCGGCATGGCCGTGGTGCTGCCGCAGCCGCAGACCCTGTACGGGCTCGGCGGCGTCGGCAAGACGCAGGTGGCGCTGGAGTACGTGCACCGGTTCATGGCCGACTACGACCTGGTCTGGTGGATATCCTCCGAGCAGACCGACGACGTGGTGGCGGCCCTCGCGGAGCTGGCCGTACGCCTGGGCGCGCAGACCGGCGAGGACATGTCGGCCGCCTCCCAGGAGGCGATCGACCTGCTGCGGCGCGGGGTGCCGTCCTCGCGGTGGCTGCTGGTCTTCGACAACGCCGACGATCCCGAGACGCTCAAGCGGTTCTTCCCGCCGGGCGGCCCCGGGCACGTGCTGGTCACCTCGCGCAACCAGTCCTGGTCGCAGTACGGGGACGCGCTGCCGGTGGACGTGTTCCTGCGCGAGGAGTCCATCGAGCACCTCCAGCGCCGGGCGCCGGGGCTGACCAAGGACGACGCCGAGCAGGTGGCCGTCGCGGTGGGCGACCTGCCCCTGGCCGTCGAGCAGGCGGGCGCGTGGATCGCGGAGACGGCGACGCCGGTGTCCGAGTACCTGGAGCAGCTGGCGCAGCAGGCCGCGCGGGTGCTGGGCCTGAACCAGCCGCCCGGGTACCCGGAGCCGGTGGCGGCCACCTGGAACGTGTCGATCGAGCGGCTGCAGTCCCGCTCCCCCGCCGCCGTGCGGCTGCTGCAGCTGTGCGCCTTCTTCGCGCCGGAGCCGATCTCGGCGAACCTCCTGTACAGCAAGGAGATGATCGACGCGCTCAAGCCGTACGACTCCTCGCTCCAGGAGAAGCTGGTGCTGGGCCGGGTGATCCGGGAGATCGGCCGGTTCGCGATGGCCAAGGTCGACCAGGTCAGCAACAGCATCCAGGTGCACCGGCTGGTGCAGGCGGTGATCCGGGCGCAGCTGTCGGAGGAGGAGCAGCGCGAGGCCCGGCACGCGGTGCACCGGATCCTGGCGGGTGCGCGGCCCGATGACGACGAGCCGATAGACAACCCGGCTACCTGGCCGCGGTTCAACACGATCTGGCCGCACCTGAGCCCGTCCGAGGCGCGGTTCTGCAAGGAGCCGGAGACCCGGCGGCTGCTGATCGACCGGGTGCGCTACCTGTGGAAGCGCGGTGACTTCAAGGCCGCGTACGCGCTGGGCGAGGAACTGCGCGAGTCGTGGCGGGAGATGCTCGGCAGCGACGACCTCCAGTACCTGTACCTGCGTTTCCACCTCTCCAACATCCTGCGGTCGCAGGGCCGGTTCGTGGAGGCGAAGGAGCTGGACGAGGTCACGCTGGAGCGGCAGCGCACCGCGCTGGGTCCCTCGCACCCGCACACGTACATGACCACGAGCGGCCTGGCGATGGACCTGGGCGCGCTGGGCCGGTACGGGGAGGCGATGGAGCTGGCGACGGCGGCGCACGAGGGCTTCGGGCAGATCTTCCACGAGGCGCACCCGCGCACCCTGGCCGCCGCGAACAACCTGGCGCTGAACCTGCGGATGGTGGGGCAGTACGCGCGGGCCAGGGAGATCGACCAGGAGGTCTTCGACCGGCGCACCGAGGTGCTGGGCCCGGACCACCCGTACACCCTGTCCTCGGCGCAGAACCTGGCCCGGGACCTGCGCGAGGTGGGCCGCTACGACGATTCGGTGCAGCTGCTGAGCCGGACGTACGACATCTACAAGCGGACGCTGGGGCGGGCGTTCCCCGGCACGCTGTCGGCGGCGAAGAACCTGGCGGTGTCGCTGCGGCGGGCGGGCGAGCTGGAGGACGCGCTGCGGCTGACGACGGCCACGCGCAACCGGTACCGGGCCAAGTACACCTCGGTCAATCCGGACCTGCTGGCCTGTGAGCTGAACCTGGCCTCGGACCTGTTCGCGACGGGCGACCCGGGCGCGGCGCGGGACCTGGCGCAGGAGGTGGTGGACGAGTACATGAAGGTGCCGGGCGAGAAGCACCCGTACACCCTGGCCGCGCTCAACAACCTGGCGGTCTTCCACTGGGGCACGGGGGCGGCGGAGACGGCGGAGCCGATGCTGCGCCAGACGATCCGCAGCATGCGCGAGGTGCTGGGCGACAACCACCCGCACACGGTGTTCGCGCACCTGAACCTGGCGAACGCGCGGGCCGACCTGGGTGACCCGGAGGGTGCGCTGGAGCTGGAGCGGATCGCGGTGATGCGGCTGCGCGAGGCCCTGGGGGCACACCACCCGGAGACCCTGGCGAGCGCGTCGAACATGGCGGTCAGCCTGGACATGATGGGCCGCAAGGAGGAGGCGGCCCGGGTGCGGGCGGAGGCGGTGGCGGAGCTGACGCGCCTCCTCGGGGAGGACCACGGTCTGACCCGGTACGCCCGGGACGAGCGGCGGGTCCACCGGGACCTGGAGCCGCTCGCGGTGTGATCCGACGGAGGGCGGCGGGGGCCCCGCGGACGCGGGGTCCCGGCCGCCCGCCACCCGACATCAGGGGGGCGCTGTGACCGACAGCATGACCTTTCGCAACGAGGACCTGCCGGCCCTCTTCCACCACACCGACCAGGCGGCGGTCTCGCGGCAGCGGGAGTCCACCCAGGCGACCCGCGCGCAACTGCTGCTGCTGGTCGCGGCCGCCGGTGCCGCCGCCCTGCCGTCCGGTCCCGCCGTGGGCTCGCTGCACGTGTTCGGGGCGCTCAGCGCGCTGGCGTACGCGGGGGTGCTGGCCGTGGGCGTACGGGCGACCCGGCGGCGGGCCCGTCCGCAGTGGCAGCTCAACCGCAGCGCGGCGGAGTTCATCAAGTCCCTGGCGTGGCGCTACGCCGTGCACGGGGCGCCCTTCGGCAGCGAGGTGGCCGGGGCGGAGGGGGCGTACCGGGCGCGGCTGGAGAAGGGGCTGGACGAGCTCCGCAAGATGGGCTGGGAGGATCCGCGGACGGCGGGCCTGGTGCCGGAGGGCGGGGAGGTCACCGGGGCGATGAACCGGCTGCGCGGGATGGAGTACGCGGTGCGCCGGGAGACGTACGTGCGGGACCGGCTGATCGAGCAGCGCAACTGGTACCGGCGCAAGACGGAGGGGTCGCGGCGGGCGACGGCGCTGTGGTCGTGGACGATCGTGCTGCTGACCTGTCTGGCCCTGCTGTTCGCGCTGGCCGGGGCGTTCGGTCCGGGCTCGGGTCCGGTGCCGGCGGGGCTGCTGAGCGCGGCCGCGGCGGCGGCGATCGCCTGGAACGAGGTGCGGCGCCACCATCCGCTGATCGAGGCGCACACGCTGATCGAGCAGGACCTGGCGGCGATGATGGTCGTGATGCAGACGACGATCACGGAGTCGCAGTGGCCGTCGTCGGTGTACGAGACGGAGCGGTACGTCTCTCCGCAGCACACGGACTGGCTGGCCCGGCACAGCAGTTGAGGGGCGGGCGGGGCGTGGCTCAGTCCCGGGTCACGCCCGCGCGCCAGATGACGGTGACGGGTTTTCCGAGGGCCCGGGCGTAGGAGACGATCTCGGCCGTGCCGCCGTGCCCGCGTGCGGGGAGGCCGTCCCAGACGGCGACGAGCCGGTCGCAGGCGTCGGCGATGTAGGTGCCCGCCGCGTAGTAGGCCTCGTCGGTGGAGCGGGCGAAGGCCATGCGGACCTCCTGGGTGGCGCGGTGCTTGAGCCTGCGGTAGCCGGCGAGGGCGTCCGGGTCCTCGAAGGTGTCCTCGTAGTCCCCGCTGGGGATCACGACGGTGAGGTCGGCTCCGCATTCGAGGGCGATGTCGGCGAAGAGCTGGTCGGCGCCGTCGGCGAGGCTGGAGAGGGCCTCCAGCGGGCCCTGGTGGCCGCCGAGCACGGTGCGCAGGGCATCGCGGACGTGGCCCAGCAGCTCGTCGGGGATCGACCGGTGTCCGGTCACGCCGATGCGCTTCATGAGGGAACCTGCATGCGGAGACCTGCCTCCCCGTGGACCGGATGCCCTGGACATCCTCCCAGAAGGAGGGAGGACGTCCAGGGGGCCGACCGGGGCGCGTGGGCCGGCCGGACCGCGTGGACCGGGGGGGATCCCGCGGGTCAGTAGACGCTGACGCCGTAGGCGTTCAGCGCTTCGACGACGGGCTGGAAGAAGGTGGTTCCGCCCGAGGAGCAGTTGCCGCTGCCGCCGGAGGTGAGGCCGACCGCCCGGCTGCCGGAGTAGAGCGGGCCGCCGCTGTCGCCGGGTTCGGCGCACACGTTGGTCCTGATCATTCCGTAGACGACGTCGCCTCCGCCGTAGTTGACGGTGGCGTTGAGGCCGGTCACGGTGCCGCCGTGGACGCCGGTGGTGGAGCCGCGGCGGGTGACGGACATGCCGTTGGTGGCGTCGACGGCGCTGGTGATGTCCTGGCTGCCTACGGTGCCGGGCGGGACCGGGGAGTTGCTGGCGTACTTGATGAGGCCGTAGTCATTGGTGGGGAAGCTGGAGCCGACGGTGGATCCGATGGTGGTGGTGTGGGAGGAACTGGTCCACCAGGTGCCCGCGCCGTCGGTGCAGTGTCCGGCGGTGAGGACGTAGTAGTTGCTGCCGCTGCGGACGTTGAAGCCGAGCGAACAGCGCCAGCTCGTCGCGTAGATGGCGTCGCCGCCGGAGATCAGCTTGCGCAGCTTGCCGGGGGTGCGTTCGATGCGCAGGGCGCCGGCGTCGGGGCCGGCCTCGTGGCGGATTCTGGCCAGATCGGCCTTGGTGACCGTGGAATCGACCGTGACCACGAGGGTTCCGGTGGCGGGGTCGGTGTGCCAGGCGGTGCCCGCGACGTCGGCGCGCAGGACCGAGGCCCCGGCGGCGTCGAGGCGGGCCGCGCTGAAGCCCTCGTCGGCGGGGTGCGCGCCGGCGACGGCGGGCGTGGCGAGTCCGGCGACGGCGGCCAGGCCGGCGGCGACGGCGAGCAGGCGGATGCGGCTCATCTTCTTGTTCCTCACTTCACGTCCTCCCGGAAGGGGGTCGGGGGCCCGGCAGAGGTGGGGGGCGCCGGAGCCCGTGAGCGGCGGTGGGGTGGGGGCGGACGTACGGGTGGCCCCGCACGTTTTCGCCGTGCCCCTGACAAGTCCGCCGGATGACGCTGACGGGAGTGTCCTGGCGTCAGTCACCGGCGGCAAGGGCTCCTTTCAGCCTCCGCTCCCCCGCGGCGACCTCGAAGGGCAGCGTGTTCCCGGGTGGCGGGAAGGGGCAGACGAAGTGGTCGGCGAAGGCGCAGGGCGGGAGCAGGGCCCGGTTGAGGTCCACGGTGACGGCGCCGTCCGGCCCCGGGATCCCGGGCCGCAGGAATCGGAAGCGGTAGCTGGAGCGGCCCGACGTGGCGTCGGCGAAGACGGCCCACAGACTGCCGTCCCCCTCGTCGACGGCGACCTGGAGGGCGTGCTCCCGTCCTCCGTGGGAGAAGAGCAGCTCGCCCCCGAGGCCGAGCCCGCGGGAGCGCCCGTCGGCGTTCTCCACCTGGACGGTGTGCCGCTCGGGGTACGGGCGGAAGCGGCCCGGCAGGGCGTACGCCGGGTCGTACGCGGTGGCCTCGATGCCCCGGAAGGCGCTGCGGGCCGGGAAGTCGGGGTCGAAGACGCGGACCGCCCACTCCCCCTCGCGCAGGATCACCGCGAACCGGCGCCGCCCGGAGGCGAGCCGGGCCCGCGCCGGCGGCCCCTCGTCGGCGCCGAGGGCGGCCTCCCCGGCGAAGGGGCGGCCGTCGAGTTCGAGGCCGTCCTCGGGGGCGGCGCTCAGCGCGACCCCGGACCCGGTGGCGCGCCACTGCCCCGGAACGGCCGGAATTCGACCTTCCGGGTAGTTGCCGAGCCAGCGGGTACCGGTCAGCGCGAGGGGTCCGTAAGGGGCGGAGACGGTGGCCACGCGATGCTCGTGCCACTCCCGCCAGGCGTTGGTTTCCCGTTCGTCATCCATGCCGGACAAACCTTCCACGCGGGCCCGTGCGGGAATCCCCCGGTACCCCGTCCGGGCCTGTGGGCCGTACCGCGCGCGGACCCTGACGCGGGATCAGCTGCAGCCGCAGTCGCACCCGTCGCAGCCGCAGCCGTCGCAGCAGCCGCCGTCCTCGCAGCAGCTGCAGCAGTCACAGCAGCTGCCGCAGCCGTCGCATCCGCTGCAGTCCGGGCACGCGTCGCACCAGGGGTCCCGCTTGCGCCGGGACCAGGGGCCGTCGTGCTCCGTACAGCACAGCTGGCAGGTGCAGAAGAGCCCGATGGACACGGCGCAGCCGGCCAGCAGCCCGCGGCGCGGCTTCTGCGGGGGCGGCGGAGGACCGCCGAACCCGCCACCACCACCGCCACCGCCCCAGCCGGGGCCGCCGGGGCCCATCGGCGGGGCTCCGGGGCCACCGGGGGCGTAGGGGTTCGCGTTGCCGTTCCCGTACGGGCCGCCGCCGTAGGGTGCCCCGTACGCCTGCCCGGCGTCCGGGCCGTAGCCCTGCGGCGGAGCGCCGTGGCCCTGCCCGACGGAGTCGGTGGCGACGTGGCCGCAGCTGCCGGTGCCGAAGGCCCGGTCCACCGAGGTGCGCAGCTCGTGCACCAGCAGCCGGTGGGCCAGCCCCGCGTCGGCGAACTCCGTCTCGCGCAGCGCCAGCCGGATCCCGTGCAGGGCGTCGTCGCACAGGCGGCGGGCCTCGGCGAGGGTGGTTCCGGTGGCGGTGAGCGGGTTCCAGGCGCCCGAGGCGGCGTCGGCGGCCTGGTCCTCGACGGCGTCCAGCAGGTGTGCGAGCCGACCGAAGTACCGGCCCGCCTCGGCCAGGGGCACGGCGTTGCCCGGCCGTCCCGCGAGGACCGCGGTATGGGCGAAGGCGGCGGCGGTGGCGGTCTCGGTGGGCTCGGTGACCACGAGGACGGACGTGCCCGGCCCGGCCAGGGTCTCGATGCCGCCCTGCCGGTCCACGGCGTCGACGAGCACGGCGGTGTCGAAGCCGAGCGAGGCCCCGGTGCGGGCGCCCGCCCGGTCCCAGCCGCGGGCCACCGTGCGCGCCGCGGCGGCTATCGGCGCCCGCGCCAACAGCCCGTCCCGGTCGGCCACGTGGTCCCGCACCTTCGCGGAGGCCAGCACGAGGGACACGGCGGCGGCCAGCCGCGCGCCCTCGCCGTTGGCCACCGGGGCGGTGCGCATGCCGCGCAGCGGGCAGGGGCCGGCGGTGCGGCGGGCGCCGGGCAGCGGTCCGGACTGAGCCTCCGTCAGAACGGAGACCAGCAGGCCGTCGTAGTTCGTGACGATCCTGGCGAACTGCCCGTGGTCACCGCGAAGTGCCAGGCAGAGACCGCACAGATGAGCCATCCACTCCGATTTGAACCGCTCACCGAGCCGGTGTGTGCAAGGTCTGACAATGCCGAACAAATTCGGTTCCCCCGTGTGTCATACGCGTGTTTCGGGGGCATCGTATCGAGCCTGGTCGTTCACTCGTCCGTCCCAGTGGCTCACCCGGTCGGCGCCAGTGGTCGTATTTTCACTCAGTCAGCAGCGGTAGCCACCGGGAACCTTGACCGTGCAACGGATGTTCTGCACCAGTCGCGTCACGAAACCCCTGCGCGGCGGCTATCCACTTGGCGCGTTGTCAGCATCATGGACGACCATAGGGGCAGCGGAGAAGAAGACAGACTGGCCACGGTGAAAGGAGGCGTCCATGGGTTCGGTACGCAAGGCGAGTGCCTGGTTGGGTCTCGTGGAGGACAGCGACGACGAGCGGTACTACGACGACGACTACGCGGAGGCGGTGGAGCGCCAGCAGGGTTCCGTCTCGGGACCCGGCGACCAGTGGGTCACCGACCCGCGGGTGAAGGTGGCCTCGGACTCCGCGGTCGAGCAGGGCCGGCGCATCGCGACCGTCACCCCCGACGGCTTCCGTGACGCGCGCGGCATCGGCGAGCTGTTCCGCGAGGGCGTCCCGGTGATCGTGAACCTCTCCTCGATGGACCCGGGCGACGCCAAGCGCGTGGTCGACTTCGCGGCCGGCCTGACCTTCGGGCTGCGCGGTTCGATCGAGCGGGTGGCGACCAGGGTCTTCCTCCTGACCCCGGCCGACACCCAGATCGTCAGCGGTGAGGCGGGCGGGCGGACCCGCGACTTCTTCAACCAGAGCTGAGCCCGGGGGCTCCTCCCGGCGCCGGCTGGGGGCCCCTCACCGGAAGGCGTCGAGCCCGGTGAGCGCCTTGCCCAGGACGAGCTGGTGCATCTCGACGGTGCCCTCGTAGGTGAGGACCGATTCGAGGTTGGTGGCGTGTCGCATGACGGGGTACTCCAGGGAGATCCCGTTGGCCCCGAGGATCGTCCGCGCGGTACGGCAGATGTCGATGGCCTCGCGGACGTTGTTGAGCTTGCCGAAACTGATCTGCTCCGCCCGCAGGGTGCCCGCGTCCATCCGCCGGCCCAGGTGGTGGGCGAGCAGGATGCCCTTGTGGAGTTCGAGCGCCATGTCGGCGAGTTTGGCCTGGGTGAGCTGGAAGCCGCCGATCGGCTTGCCGAACTGCTCCCGCGTCCTCGCGTAGTCGAGCGCCGTCTCGAAGGCGGAGCGCGCCGCGCCCATGGAGCCCCAGACGATCCCGTACCGCGCGTGGCTGAGGCAGCCCAGCGGTCCCTTGAGCCCGGTGACTCCCGGCAGCACCGCGTCCGCCGGCAGCCGCACGTCGTCCATGACCAGCTCGCTCGTCACCGAGGCGCGCAGCGACCACTTGTGCTTGATCTCCGGCGCCGAGAAGCCCGCCGCGTCGGTGGGGACGGCGAAGCCGCGGATCCCCTCGTCCGTCTGCGCCCAGACCACCGCGACGGCGGCCACCGAGCCGTTGGTGATCCACATCTTGCGCCCGTTGAGCACCCAGTCGCCGCCGTCGCGCTTCGCGTACGTGCGCATCGCGGCCGGATCGGAGCCCACGTCGGGCTCGGTCAGGCCGAAGCAGCCGATCAGCTCGCCGGCCGCCATGCCGGGCAGCCAGCGCTCCTTCTGCTCCTCGGAGCCGTACTTCCAGATCGCGTACATGGCCAGCGAGCCCTGTACGGAGACCAGCGAGCGGATCCCCGAGTCGGCGGCCTCCAGCTCCAGGCAGGCCAGTCCGTACTGGACGGCGCTCGCGCCCGCACAGCCGTAGCCGGTCAGGGACATGCCGAGCGCGCCGATGGAGCCGAGTTCGCGGGCCAGCTCGCGGATGCCGGGGAGCTCCCCGTCCTCGTACCACTGGGCGATGTGCGGCAGGACCCGGTCGGCGGCCCAGGTGCGGACCGTGTCGCGGACGGCGAGGTCCTCGGGGCTGAGCAGCTCGTCCAGCCCGAGCGGGTCGGTGGGGACGAAGGGGGTCTTCGACGCGGACAAGAGGGGCCTCCCGGCAGGCACGTGGGGCGAAACCTAGCGGTGCAAGTTTGTCGTCGGTCCCGCCCCTGGTCCACCCCCGGATTTCCGCCCTGCCCGGCCGGGCCGGGCCGGCGCGGGGTCAGGCCGTGCGGCCGGGCCGCCCGCCGACGGCCGTGTCGTGTTCCGGACCGCCCGGCGCGGGGGTCCGCGCGGCGCCGTCGGCCTGCGCGGGGAGGCGTACGGTACCCGCGGGCAGGGCGTCGGCGGCCGGGTCGCCGCACTCGGCCGGCTCGGCGCCGTCCATGGTGCGGGGCAGTTTCAGCGCCATCACGGCGCCCGCGAGCAGCAGGCCCGCGCTGACCACGAGCGTGACGTGCAGCCCGTGCACGAAGGCGTGCCGGGCGGCGGCGTGCAGGGAGTCCCCCGCCGCGCCGCCGAGGTGGGCGGCGACCTGGTAGGCCTCGCCGAGCGAGTGCGCGGCGTCGCGCGCCGCGTCGGCCGGGACGCCGGGGAGGTCGGTCAGGCCGGGCGCGTAGGCGGCGTTCATCACGCTGCCGAGCAGGGCGATGCCCATACCCGCGCCGAGCTGGTACGAGGTCTCGCCTATGGAGGCCGCGCCGCCGGCGGTGTCCGCCGGGGCCTCGCTGAGCATGGACTCGTAGGCCGCGAACAGGGTCGTCTGCAGGCCGAAGCCGAGCAGGACGAACCCGACGGTGAGCAGCACGGGCCGGTCCTGCTGGCCCATCAGCGTCAGCAGCAGCACGGCGGCGGCGGTCAGGACGAAGCCGAAGGAGACCATCCTGCGCGGGCCGACCCGCTGGAGGGTGTACGAACCGGTGGCGCCGGCGGCCATGGCGGCGAAGGTGAGCGGCAGCAGCCGCAGCCCGGTCTCCAGCGGACTCAGGCGCAGCACCAGCTGGAGGTACTGGACGGCGATCAGCTCCAGGCCGACCAGGGCCAGCATGGCGAGCACGATGCAGCCGACGGAGGTGGAGAACGCGGCACGGGAGAACATCCGCATGTCGATCAGCGGGTGCTCGCGGCGCCTCTGGCGGCGTACGAAGAGGATCAGCAGGGCCGCGCCGAGCACCAGGGGCACCAGCGCCTCGGGGTCCAGGAGGTGCCGTTCGGCGCCGAACCGCTTGACCCCGAGGACCACGCCGAGGACCCCGCCCGCGGCCATGAGGGCGCCCAGCACGTCCCAGGGTCCGTCCGCCGCGCCCCGGGATTCGGGCAGCAGCCAGCGGCCGAGCGGCAGGATCAGGGCCATCAGCGGGATGTTGATGAGGAAGACGGAACCCCACCAGTAGTGCTGGACGAGGAAGCCGCCGAGGACGGGGCCGCTGGCCGCGCCGATCGCGGCGACGGCGGTCCAGATGCCGATGGCGAGCGCCCGTTCGCGCCGGTCGGGGAAGACCTGGCGCAGGATCGACAGGGTGGCGGGCATGATCATCGCCCCGCCGATGCCGAGCAGGGCGCGCGCGGCGATCAGGACCTGGGCGTCGTGGGCGAGGGCGGCGATGGCGGAGGCGACGCCGAAGAGGCCGTAGCCGAGGAGCAGGATCCGGCGGCGGCCGACCCGGTCTCCGAGGGTGCCGAAGAGGATCAGCAGCGAGGCGCAGACCAGCGGGTAGGCGTCGACGATCCACAGGAGTTCCACGGCACCGGGGCGCAGGTCCTCGGTGACGGAGGGGACGGCCACGTGCAGGATCGTCGCGTCGAGCGCGACGAGCACGAGGCTGACGCACAGGACGGCCAGGACGACCCAGCGGTTGGCGCCGCCGGAGGCGGCGCTGACCCGCTGCCAGAGGGAAGGGTTCCCGTCGCCGGTCGTGTGCGTCCCCGACATGCGTGTACCTCCCAGGTGATCCCTCGCACTCGGCGGACCAGCGTCGTTGTGGCGCCGCAGGTGGTGCGCTGGGCGGCGTCCAACGGGGTCCGGCATCGACTCGCGAGTGAACGGTCAGCGTACGCGAGTTCGCGTGTCCGACACGTGGTCAAGCTCTCATCGCGACGGCGGCCCCGGTGTGGTGTGCGCCACTCGCCCCGCTGTGTCCTCACTCCCCCGTACACGCCCGGCCACGGCCCGTGGTTCTCGTTCGGGGCCCGGGGCCGGGGCGTCGATACTCGTCTGCGTGAGAACCGACCCCACCCACGAGGTGCCCGTGAAGGAACCCGGACCCCGCCGGGCCGCGCCCGCGCTCGCCGCCTTCGCCGCGGTCCGCATGCTCGGCCTGGGCGTCCTCGGCGTGTGGGGCGCGGTGGCCGGCAGCAGCCCGCACACACTGCTGTCGGCCCGCTGGGACTCGCTCTGGTACGCCCGGGTCGCCGGCGGCGGGTACGGGTACGAGGTGGTCCTGCCGAACGGGGCCGTCCATTCCAGCCTGGCCTTCTTCCCGTTGCTGCCGTGGCTGGAGCGGCTGCTGGCGGCGCCCACCGGGCTCTCGTACGGTTCCGCGGGCCTGGTGGTCTCGGCGGTGGCGGGGCTCGCCGCCGCGTGGGGGATCTTCGCCGTCGCGGACCTGCTGTACGGGCGCCGCGCCGGGGTGCTGGCGGCGGCGCTGTGGGCGGCGCTGCCGGTCGGGATCGTGCAGTCCATGGCGTACAGCGAGTCGCTGTTCACCGCCCTGGCGGCCTGGGCCCTGTACGCGGTCCTGCGCGGGCGCTGGATCACGGCGGGCCTGCTCGCGGCCGGCGCGGGGCTGACCCGGCCGGTCGGCGCGGCCGTGGTCGCGGCGGTGTGGGTGGCCGCGGCCCTGGCGTGGCGGCGCGGGGAGCGGTCGTGGCGGACGGCGGCCGGGGTGCTGCTGGCTCCGCTGGGCGCGGCCGCGTACGTGCTGTGGGTGGGGCGGCGGACCGGCGGCGGACTGCTGGGGTACCTGGACGTACAGGCCGGCTGGGGCAACGGCTTCGACGGGGGCTGGGCCTTCGCCCGCTTCGTCGGGGCACGTCTGGCGTCCTCCGCCTTCGCGGCCGGGCTCGGCCTGATCGCCGGGGTGCTGCTGGTGCTGTGGCTGTACCGGCTGTGCGTGCGGCAGCGGCAGCCCGCCGCGCTGCTCGTGTACGCCGGGGTCGTGGTGGCCCTCGCCCTGTGCGCCTCCGGGTACTTCGGGTCCAAGCCGCGGCTGCTGCTGCCCGCGTTCCCGTTGCTGCTGCCCGTGGCGGTGGCCCTGGCCCGGTGGCGGACCGGCCGGGCGGTGGCGGTGCTGGGGACGGCGGCCCTGGCGTCGGCGGTGTACGGAGCGTTCTGGCTGAACGGTTCGGGGCCTCCGTGATCACGGAATGGATCATTCCAATCCATGATTGCGTAAAGGAATTGAACGAAAGCAATAAATCCGAGGCGCGTATGCGGATAATTACCGGGGCGGCAGTCCCGGAGTTGAATCGGCGGAGTTCCAACAAGCGCCGGAATAGCGGCAATTAAGTTCTGCGTGAGACGCACTCCACATCACATGGTCATCACAAAGCCCGCGATTCGACCGGGCCGCCCGTCGTCGCGCGGTAACGTCGATTGAGTGCGTACCGACCAAATGCTGACCCGTCTGGAGCCGGTGTTCGCCCGGCTGGACCGGGAACCAGAGCGACCGGCTCATCTGCAAACACCGCGGATGAGCCGGCACCGCGTCGTGCTCCTCGCCGCCCTGCTCGCGTGCTACCTCGCGATCGTCGTGGCCGTGCTGACGACGTCCTGGCTCGTCCGGCTGGACTGGCAGATCATGTTCTTCCGGCCCTACGAGCAGTGGCCGCAGCTGCACGCCTTCCTCGACTACCTCGTCGTACTCGGCCAGCGCGGACCCACCGCCGTCATGGTCGCGGCCTGGCTCGGATGGCGCTCCTGGCGCCAGCACACCCTCCGCCCGCTGATCACCCTCGGCGTCGCGCTGCTGCTGCTCAACATCACCGTCGGCTCCGTGAAGCTCGGCCTCGGCCGGCTCGGTCCGCACTACGCCACCCAGATCGGCTCCGCCGAGCTCTTCGCGGGCGGCGATATATTTCCTTCCGGCCACACCGCCAACGCCGTCGTGACCTGGGGGATCCTGGCCTATCTGGCCTCCACCACCGTCACCCGGCGGGTGCTGTCCGTGTTCTCCGCCGTCGTCTCGCTGAGCGTCGGGGCCACGACCGTCTACCTCGGCACCCACTGGGTGAGCGACGTCCTGCTGGGCTGGCTCGCAGGTCTGCTGATCATGCTGGCGCTGCCCTGGTTCGAGCCGCTCATCGCCCGCGCCGAGGCCTACGTCTTCGAGCTGCGCGAGCTGTGGCGCCGCCGCCTGGAGGACGGCAGGCTCTCCGAGCCGGTCGCCGCCGCGCTCACCCCGCTGCTCTCCGCGGGCGGCAAGTGGCAGCCGAGGCGCTCCGACGAGGAGTCGGCCGCCCCGGTCACCGTGCCGGGCGGCGCGGCGGCCGGGCACTCCCCGGCGCTGCGCCCCGCCGGCCACCCAGTCGCCCGCCAGCACGTCATCCGCTCCGAGCGGACGCCGGTCACCCCGGCCGGCAGCCGCCGGCCGGCGCACACGGAACGGGCCGCCGCCCGGGGGGCCTCGGCCCGCCCGGCCGGCTGATCGGCACTCCCGCGGGGACGGTACGCACACCCCCACCCCGCACCCCCGCGACGGCGGGCCGGTTCACCGAACCGGCCCGCCGTCGCCGTTGATATGCACGGCGCGTCAGCCGGACGACCGGAGGTTCCTCCGTACCGGGTCACGCTTGTGTCACGGGTTGTCGACAGCCGGGCTCCCGATCGGCATTCTCCGCGTCCCCCGTCCGGAGCAGCCCCGGAACCCGTTCGCATTTCCGCCGGAGAACCGTCGAATTCCGACCGGGCATTCTCGTTCCCCCCGCTCCGCTCTCACTCCGCCGTGGGCTCCAGGGCACGGCCGAGAAGGTCGCGCGCACTGCGGATCCGTTCCGTCAGCTCGGGCGGCTCCACCACCTCGAACTCGCACCCGAGCAGCATGAGGTGAATGACCAGAACGTCCAGACTCACCGCCCCGGTGCGCAGCAGGCAGCCCTGCCCGTCGAGCGGCTCCAGCGCCCCGTCGGAGGGCCCGATGATCCGCGCCGCCTCCTCGGCCGGCATCCGCAGCCGCACCACGGCACGGGCCGCGTAGGCGCCCTGCGCCACGCCCCGCGAGACGTACGCGGCGAGGTCCTCGGCGGGCGGCGGACGCGGGACGAAGCGCGGGCCGTGCGGGGGGCGGGGCTCGATGCGGTCCGCGCGGAAGGTGCGCCAGTCCTCGCGGTCGCGGTCCCAGGCGACGAGGTACCAGCGCCGCTCGCTGCAGACCAGCCGGTGGGGCTCCACGGTGCGGCGGCTGACGTCGCCCCCGTGGTCGCGGTACCCGAAGCGCAGCCGCTCGGAGTCGCGGCACACCGCCGCCAGTTCCGTCAGCACCGCGGGGTCGACGGTGTCCCGCGCGGGCCCGCGCAGCATGGGCACGGTGAACTCGTTCAGCGCCGACACCCGTCCGCGCAGCCGGGCCGGCAGCACCTGCTCCAGCTTGGCCAGGGCCCGTACGGAGGCCTCCCCGATCCCCTCGACGCCGTTCCCGGCGGCCGTCCGCAGCCCGACCGCCACCGCGACGGCCTCGTCGTCGTCCAGCAGCAGCGGCGGCAGTTCGGCCCCCGCCCCGAGCTGGTAGCCGCCGCCGGTGCCCGGACTGGCGTTCACGGGGTAGCCGAGCCCCCGCAGCCGGTCGACGTCCCGGCGCACGGTGCGCGGCGTGACCCCGAGCCGTTCGGCGAGATCGGCGCCGGTCCATTCGCGGTGGGCCTGCAACAGGGACAACAGGCGCAGCAGCCGCGCGGAGGTATCGAGCATGCCCGCAGTCTCCCCCGTGACGGCCACCTGGGGTGAGGCGCGGCCGGGGTCCGGGTGGGGGCGGGTCGGGGGAAGGGCCCGGCGCGGCTGCCCGCCCCGCCCCCGCCCGGCCTCAGCTGCCCGGCGCGGCCGGACCTCGGGAAGGCGCCCCGCGGCCCGGCGCCGGCCGCACCGGGACCGGCTCCACGGCCGGCGGGGGCGCCGCCGCGGGACCCGTCGGGGCCGTGGCCGGCGCGGGGCCGGCCGGCGCGGGCACCGCGGGGGTCGGCGGACCGGCCGGGGTCTGACCGGGAGGCGGCGGACCGGTCGGGGTCGGGCCCGGAGGCGGCGGCGGGTCCGCCGGGAGGGTCAGGAAGAGGCCCGTCCTCAGACGCTCCGGCCGGTCCCCGATCGCCCCGCGGTTCGCCTCGTAGAGGGGCCGCCACCCGCCCCGCACCCGCCTCTTGCGCGCGATCCCGTCCAGCGTCTCCCCGGCCCGCACCACGTGCGCCCGCCCCGCCAGCCCGTACCGCTTCGCGCACACCGGCCACGCCCCCCACCCCTGGGCGCCGAGCAGTTCCTCGGCCACCAGGATCTGCTGGCCCCGGCTCGCCAGGTCCGCCCGCGGCGCGTGGGCGAGGCCCCCGTACTCCTCCCATGTCGGCTGCCGGAACTGCAGCCCCCCGTAGAACCCGTTCCCGGTGTTCACCGCCCACCGACCGCCGCTCTCGCAGTCGGCGACGCAGTCCCACGGCCACTGCCCGCCCGGCCCGCAGTCCCCCGCCCGGTACCCGGCGGCGACGCCCGGCGGTCCGGGCGCCGGGGGCGGCGGCACGACGGCGGCACCGGCCCGGACGGCACCACCGGCACCACCGGCACCGGCGGCGCCCACGGCACCGGCCGGCACGGGTACGAGCACCAGCACGGCCACGGCGGCGGCAGCCGACACGGCACGCCGGAGGCGGAGTTCGGGCATCGGGTCACGCTACGCAGCCCCCTCCCCGCGCCCGGCCCGCCACGCGGCGCTCCCCCGCGCCCCACCCGGACGGCCGACCGCCGGCCCCTCCCGGAAACGACCAGCCGCGACCAGCAACTGCGCACAAACAAGCAACAGTTGACACCAAGCGGAAGTGCCGCTCGCCGGGTTCACTCCTTCGGGTGGCCGGTTCGATTCCGTTCCCTCAAACGGCGTGACCCCGGCGACCGCTCCTCCGTTGAGCCCGGCGAGCCGGGAACCCCCCGGCCTCCGCACGAATGAGGAGCCACCCCGTGCCGCGCATGCTCGACGTCAGTCTTGAGGTACGTGCCGAGATCGGTGACGAAGAAGCCGACAGGCTGCTCACCGGCGACGACGCCCCGCGCAGTTACGACTGCACCTCCTGCCGCACCCCCGGCGACCCCGAGACCGACCCCACGAGCACGGTGCTGTTCGTCGGCGAGGAGACCGCGGTGCTGGCCTTCGCCCACGCCGGCTGCATCCCCTCCCAGGTGGTCACGGTCTCCGAGGAGCAGCTCCAGGGCGCCGTCCGCAGCATCACCGGCGACAGCCCCGCCCCGGAGGCCGCCGGCTCCGGCGCCGGCGCCCCGCAGGCCGTCCCCGGCGGCCAGGCCGTCCTCGGGATCACCAGTGGCCTGGTCCTGATCCGCGGCGAGCTGCACCCGGCCCTGGTCGTCGAGCCGACCGCGCCGATCGCCCGCCCCGGCACCACCGGCCCCGGCGACGACTTCCTGCCGCTCCTCATCGAGCAGGGCTTCATCCCCGTCATGGACACCAACGAGGTCCCGTCCCTGCTCCCGGGCTGGTCCGTGCTCCTGGCCGGCGGCCAGCTGCACGCCGTGCTCCAGCCCGGTGCCGAGGGCGGCCCGCAGGTGGCGTGGTGGCAGGCGCACCAGGCCCTGAGCGTCACCGACGGCTGGCGGGCCGCCGTCAACAAGACCCAGCGCGTGCTCGTCTACGCCGCCCCGGTCGGCTCCATCGGCCAGCAGCCCCGCGAGGACCTGCTCCGCGACGCCCTGGACAAGGCCGCGAGCAACGGCAAGCTGGTCGCCGCCGCGATGCCGCTCGCCGGTGCTCCGGGCGCCTGACCCGCCCTTCCCTCCCCACCCCGGAACGACCGCCCGCCCCACCCGCTGGGGCCGGGCGGTATGCGCCGGGGGTGCGCGGTCCGTCCCGCGCACCCCCGGCGATCTGCGTTTTCCGTCCCGTCACCCCGCATCCGCAGGGCCCCGGGTTCGTTGGCTGATACGTGCATTCATACGACCCCTCCCGCGCCCCGTCCTATCCGAGCAGCGTCCCCCCGATGCGCCCCGCACGGGACCGGGACGTCCCCCCGGCCGCTTCGCACACCCCGATCTACGACACGCTCTGCTCGGAGTACCTGCGCGCCTTCCGGGCGCTGCCGGGCGACCGCAGCGGCGAGGAGAACCTCGGCTTCACCGCGTTCTCGTACGGTTCCTCGTACCCGATGGTCCCGTACGGCGGTTCCTACACCGGCAGCTCGTACGGCAGCGGCTGGAACGGTTCCGCATGGCAGCAGAGCGAGCCCTGGCAGTCCTCGTACCCGCCCGCGCCGGCCCCGCAGCCCTCCTACGCACACGCCGCCGCCGGGTCCGGATACGCCGGCGGGCGGCAGCACCAGACCGGGATGCAGCACATCCCGGCGGCCCTGCCGCCCGCTCCGCGCCGGGGTTACTGACCCCGGCGGCGACCCGCTACTTCTTCTTCTTGTACTGAGCGCCGCGCTTCTCGCGCACCCGCACCGAGATGTGGATCGGGGTGCCCTCGAAGCCGAACTCCTCGCGCAGACGGCGCTCGATGAAGCGCCGGTAGCCGTGCTCCAGGAAGCCGGAGGCGAAGAGGACGAACCGCGGCGGCTTGCTGCCCGCCTGGGTACCGAACAGGATGCGGGGCTGCTTTCCGCCGCGGATCGGGTGCGGGTGCGCCGCGACGACCTCACCGAGGAAGGCGTTCAGCCGACCGGTGGGGACGCGCGTCTCCCAGCCCGCGAGGGCGGTCTCGATCGCGGGGACCAGCTTCTCCATGTGGCGGCCGGTCAGCGCGGAGACGTTGACCCGGGGCGCCCAGGAGACCTGCTGCATCTCGGTCTCGATCTCGCGTTCGAGGTAGTAGCGGCGCTCCTCGTCCAGCTCGTCCCACTTGTTGTACGCGATCACGATCGCGCGGCCCGCCTCGACGGCCATGGTGATGATGCGCTGGTCCTGGACGCTGATCTGCTCGGTCGTGTCGATCAGGATGACCGCGACCTCCGCCTTCTCCACGGCGGCGGCCGTGCGCAGGGAGGCGTAGTAGTCGGCGCCCTGCTGCAGGTGCACCTTCTTGCGGATGCCCGCGGTGTCCACGAACTTCCAGGTGACGCCGCCGAGCTCGATCAGCTCGTCGACCGGGTCGCGGGTGGTGCCGGCGAGCTCGTTGACGACGACGCGGTCCTCGCGGGCGACCTTGTTCAGGAGCGAGGACTTGCCGACGTTCGGGCGGCCGATCAGGGCGATGCGGCGGGGGCCCCCGAGGGCGGCGCCGCCGAAGGTCTGCTCGGGGGCCTCCGGCAGGGCCTCCAGGACGGCGTCGAGCATGTCACCCGTACCGCGGCCGTGCAGGGAGGAGACCGGGTGCGGCTGGCCGAGGCCCAGCGACCACAGGGAGGCCGCGTCGGCCTCGCCGCTCTGGCCGTCGACCTTGTTGGCGCACAGCACGACGGGCTTGCCGGCCCGGCGCAGCAGCTTGACGACGGCCTCGTCGGTGTCGGTGGCGCCGACCTTGGCGTCGACGACGAAGACGACCGCGTCCGCGGCCTCGATGGCGTACTCGGCCTGGGCGGCGACGGAGGCGTCGATGCCGAGGACGTCCTGCTCCCAGCCGCCGGTGTCGACGACCTTGAAGCGGCGCCCGGCCCACTCGGCCTCGTAGGTCACGCGGTCGCGGGTGACGCCCGGCTTGTCCTCCACGACGGCCTCACGGCGGCCGATGATGCGGTTCACCAGGGTCGACTTGCCCACGTTCGGGCGGCCCACGACGGCGAGGACGGGCAGCGGGCCGTGTCCGGCCTCCTCGATCGCGCCTTCGACATCCTCGATGTCGAAGCCTTCCTCCGCGGCGAGCTCCATGAACTCCGCGTACTCGGCGTCGCCAAGTGCTCCGTGGTCGTGCTGGTCGTTCATGAAGTCCGTTCCTCGTCGTTCGTGGTGATCGGTGGCATCCGCGCAGCGCGGGTCCACTACTAGGTCAAGTCTCGCTCAGCGGCCGGTGAGGCGCTTGGCGTCGGCCAGGTGGGCGGTCAGCCGTCCCTGGATGCGTTCGGTGGCCTGGTCCAGCGCGGTGCGCGTACGCCGGCCGGTGCCGTCCCCGGCGTCGAAGGCGGAGCCGAAGACGACGTCCACCCGGCTCTTCAGCGGCGGCAGGCCCTTGACGAGCCGCCCCCGGGCCTCGGTGCTGCCGAGGACCGCGACGGGCACGATCGGGGCGCCGCTGCGGACCGCGAAGTACGCGAGCCCGGCGCGCAGGGAGGCGAAGTCGCCCTCGCCACGGGTTCCCTCCGGGAAGATCCCCAGGGCGCCACCCCGCTCCAGCACCCCGAGGGCGTGGGTGATGGCGGTGCGGTCCGTGCCGGTCCGGTCCACCTTCACCTGGCCGATCCCCTCCAGGAAGGGGCCGAGGGGGCCTACGTAGGCCTCCTTCTTGATCAGGAAGTGCAGGGGCCGGGGCGCGGTGCCCATGACCATGGGGCCGTCTATGTTGTGGGCGTGGTTCACGGCCAGGATGACGGGGCCGGAGGCGGGCACCTTCCAGGCGCCGAGCACGCGCGGCTTCCACAGGCCGTACATGAGCCCGATGCCGATGCGCCTGCCGACCGCCGCACCCTTGAGGGAGGGCGTACCGCTCACCTGGGCCGCCGCTCTGTGCCGCCGGTCGCGCTCCGCCGCTCTTCGACCAGGGTCACGACGCACTCGATGACCTGGTCGAGGGTGAGCTCGGTGGTGTCCACCTCCACGGCGTCGCCGGCCTTGGCCAGCGGGGAGGTCTTGCGGCCGGAGTCGGCCGCGTCGCGCTTGATCAGGGCTTCCTTGGTGGCCGCGAGGTCCGTGGCCTCCTTGCCGCGCAGCTCGCCGCTGCGGCGGGCCGCGCGGGCCTCGGCGGAGGCCGTCAGGAAGATCTTGAGGTCGGCGTCGGGCAGGACGGTGGTGCCGATGTCCCGGCCCTCGACCACGATGCCCTCGGCCTCCCGGGCCGCCTCGGCGGCGATGGAGCGCTGGAGCTCGGTGATCAGGGTGCGCACCTCGGGGACGGCGCTGACGGCGCTGACCTTGGAGGTGACCTCCCGGGTGCGGATCGGGCCGGAGGCGTCCAGGCCGTCGACGGTGATGGTGGGCGCGGCCGGATCCGTACCGGACACGAGGGCGGGCTTGCCCGCCGCTACGGCGATGGCCTGCGGGTCGTCGGTGTCGACGCCGTTGGTGATCATCCACCAGGTGATGGCCCGGTACTGGGCGCCGGTGTCCAGGTAGCGCAGCCCGAGCTTGGCGGCCACGGCCTTGGAGGTGCTGGACTTGCCCGTGCCGGAGGGACCGTCGATGGCGACGATCACGGCGGACTGAGCGGCGGTTTCCACGGTGCGGGCACCTTCCTGGTTGCGCGTACGTGTCCGGGCGCGCCAAGAGCGCCCCTCCCCCAGGTTACCGGCCCCCGGCGCCCCCTGACTCCGCCGCGTCCCCGCCCCGTGCGGGGGCGGGACCGACGGCGGGTGCCGGGGGCGCGGTCCGGCTACTGCTGGCGCAGGGCCCAGCCCCGCTCGCGCAGCTCGGCGGTCAGGCCGGCGACGGCGCGGGGCTCCACCATGAGCTGCACCAGACCGGCCTGCTGGCCCGTGGCGTGCTCGATCCGCACGTCCTCGATGTTGACCCCGGCCCGGCCCGCGTCGGCGAAGATCCGTGCCAGCTCGCCGGGCTGGTCGCTGATGAACACCCCGACCGTCTCGTAGGCCGTGGGGGCGGCGCCGTGCTTGCCGGGGACCCGGACCCGGCCGGCGTTCCCGCGCCGCAGGACGTCCTCGATGCCCTCGGCCCCGCCCCGGCGCTTGGCCTCGTCGGCCGACTGGAGTCCGCGCAGGGCCTCGACGGTCTCCTCCAGGTCGGCGGCGATCCCGGCCAGGACGTCGGCCACCGGCCCCGGGTTCGCCGAGAGGATCTCCACCCACATGCGGGGGTCGGAGGCCGCGATCCGGGTCACGTCGCGGATGCCCTGGCCGCACAGGCGCACGGCGGTCTCGTCCGCCTCCTCCAGGCGCGCGGCCACCATGCTGGACACGAGCTGCGGGGTGTGGGAGACCAGGGCGACCGCCCGGTCGTGCGCGTCGGCGTCCATCACGACGGGGACCGCCCGGCACAGCGCGACCAGTTCCAGGGCCAGGTTCAGCACCTCGTGGTCGGTGTCGCGGGTGGGCGTGAGCACCCAGGGGCGCCCCTCGAAGAGGTCGGCGGTGGCGGCGAGCGGCCCGGAGCGTTCCTTGCCGGCCATGGGGTGGGTGCCGATGTACGCGGAGGTGTCGGCGCCGAGGGCGGCCAGCTCCCGGCGGGGCCCGCCCTTGACGCTGGCCACGTCCACGTAGGCACGGGCGAGCCCGCGTCCGATCGCGTCGGCCAGGGCCGCGGCGACGTGGGCCGGGGGGACGGCGACGATCGCGAGGTCGACCTGCCCCTCGGGGGCGTCGTCGCTGCCGGCGCCGAGGGCGGCCGCGGTACGGGCCTGCGCCGGGTCGTGGTCGACCAGGTGGACGGCGATGCCCCGGGCGGTCAGGGCGAGCGCCGCGGAGGTGCCGATCAGTCCGGTTCCGATGACGACGGCGGTTCTCACGGGGCGCTCCAGGGTGATCGCGTGACGGCGGGTCCTGACTCAGGGTAGCCACCCGGTGCACGGCGAGGGCCCGGCGGCCACCCCGTGGGACGACCACCGGGCCCTGGCGGGTCTCGCTAGAGGTTCTGCGCCCTGATGATGTCCTCCAGCGAACCGGGCGGGATCGACCCGCCGGGGCTCAGCTTGTCCACGGCCTGCGGCAGGGACCGCGCGATCTGGTCGGCGGCCTGTTCGGGGCTGACGCCGGCCTGTTCGGCTGCCTGCCGCAGGGCCCCGTCCGGCAGTGCGTCGGCCATCTGCGAGCCGCTGACCGGCTGGTTCTCCCCGGTACCGATCCAGGACTGCGCCTGGTCGGCGAGGCCGGACTTGGTCAGCATGTCCATGAGCCCGCCGAGCGGGTTGCTCCCGCCGCCGCCCTGGCCGTTGCCGCTTAGGGCCCCGAGCAGCGCGCCGAGGATGTTGCCCGCGCCGCCGCCCTGGCCGCCTTGACCGCCCTGACCGCCGCCGCCGAGCAGGCCGCCGAGAAGGGAACCGAGGTCATTACCCGCCATGGTCACGCCTTTCGCAGAGGGACCGGGCCGCACTCAGGCGTCACACCCGGCTTCGAGACACGGACAATGTCACCCGTATCAGGGCATGTCGCCACCTGGCGCACACCCTTCGGCGCCCCTTGCGGTAGAACCACCGGCATGATCTTCCACATCGTCCCGCTCGCCGACTGGAGCGCCGCGCCCGGGCTCCCGTACGCCCCGCCCTCCCTGGCCTCGGAGGGGTTCGTGCACTGTTCGGCCGACCGCCCCACCGCCCTCGCCATCGTGGAGGCCCACTACCGGAACACGCCCGGCACCCTGCTCGCCGTGGAGCTCGACGAGGCGGCCCTGAGCGCCGAGGTCCGCAGGGAGTCCGGTTCCGACGGCCGCTACCCCCACGTGTACGGGCCGTTGAACCGGGAGGCCGTGGTACGCGTGTGGGAGGTGGTACGCGTCCCGGACGGCCCTGCGGACCTTCGCCCGTGGCAGTCGGCGGGATGAAGCGGGACCGGAGCGTGTGGCGGGCTTCTCCCGGAGCCCGGCACGCGCCAGGATGCTGCTCGCCATCGCCGTCCCCGCCCCCCATCGAGGAGTCCCCATGACCGACACGCATCCGATGAGCGACACCGCGTCCGCCGCACGCCGCACGGTACTGGCGGCCGGCGCGGCCGCCCTCGCCGGCGGCACGCTCGCCGCCTGCGGCGGTGGCGGCGGCGGCACGGAGAAGCCCGCCCAGGACACCGGCAGCGCGCCGAACGCCGACCGGTCCCCCGGCGAGGCCTCCGGCTCCGCCACGGGCAAGATCCTGATGAAGTCCTCGTCGGAGGTCCCGGTCGGCGGTGGCGTCGTGCTCAAGGAGCAGAAGCTGGTGGTGACCCAGCCTACGGCCGGGTCCTTCCGCTGCTTCTCCGCGGTGTGCACGCACCAGGGCTGCCTCGTGAACAAGCCCGAGAACGGCGTGATGCACTGCCCCTGCCACGGCAGCGAGTTCCAGGCCTCGGACGGCGCGGCGATCAAGGGTCCGGCCACGAAGCCGCTCCCGGAGAAGAAGATCACCGTGGCGCCCGACGGCGCAATCTCGCTCGCCTAGCGCGGGCCGGGGCGCCTAACCTCCCCGGATGGACGACCTCACCCTGGTACGGGACCACACGATCTACGCCTGCGTGATGGGCTCCCGTGCCTTCGGGCTGGCGACGGAGGCGAGCGACACCGACCGGCGCGGTGTCTTCCTCGCCCCCACCCCGCTGTTCTGGCGGTTCGAGAAACCGCCGACGCACGTGGAGGGGCCCCGGGAGGAGGAGTTCTCCTGGGAGCTGGAACGCTTCTGCGAACTGGCCCTGCGCGCCAACCCGAACATCCTGGAGTGCCTGCACTCCCCCCTGGTCGAACGGCTCACCCCGGCCGGCGAGGAACTCCTCTCCCTGCGCGGGGCGTTCCTCTCCCGCCGGGCCCACACCAGCTTCAGCCGCTATGCCGCCTCCCAGCACGGCAAGCTCCTCGCGGACGTCCGTCTGCACGGCGCCCCGCGCTGGAAGCACGCCATGCACCTGCTGCGCCTGCTGATCTCCTGCCGCGACCTGCTGCGCACCGGCCGCCTGACGATCGGGGCGGGCCCGGACCGCGAGAGCCTCCTCGCGGTCAAGCGCGGCGAGCGGACCTGGGAGGAGGTCGACGCCTGGATGGCCCGCCTCACGGAGGAGACCGACACCGCCCTCGCCACGACCCCGCTCCCCGCGGAACCGGACCTCCCCCGCGTGGCGGACTACCTCCACCGCATCCGCCGCGCCTCGGCCGCCCGGGACCTGCCTCCGAGGGGCTAGGACCCGGCCCCCGGGGGCCCGCCGCTCACACCGCCAGCGGCTCCCGGCACCGCACCACGAACGCGTCGAGCGCCCCGTACGCGCCCGCCTCCCCCGGCAGCCCCGTCGCCGCCTGCGCCGCGTCGAGCACCGCGTGCAGCGCCTCGTAGGGCGCCGCCACGGCGGGGCCGTCGTACCCGCCGTGCTCGGCGGCCACCTTGGCCTCGACCAGCCCGGCCAGCCACGCGGGGGCCTCGGCCACCTCCCCGAGCAGCGTGGGCAGGTGCGCCTGCACCTCGCCCGAGCGCATCAGGTGGATGCCGGTGAGCAGGGCGCGGAAGGCGTAGAGGAGCGGCTTCAGTTCCCCGCTCCTCTCGAACAGCCGCCACTGGGTGGCGGCGAACCCGCGGTAGTGGTGGGCGTGGTGCGAGGTGAGCACGCCCGGCGCCAGCGCCACCAGCTCCTCGTGCTCGGGTGTCGTGTGGACCACGAGCGGGGAGAGCAGCTGCTCCAGTACGTAGCCGTTGCGCTTGAGCATCAGGCGGACGAACTTGCGCAGGTCGTGGGTGACGAGGTCCATCTCCACCCCGTCGTGGTCCCACATCCGGGTCCGGGTCTCCTCCGGCTCGCGCAGGCCGAGCAGCGCGGCCGCCGGCAGCAGGTGCGCGCCGCGCAGGTCGACGTCCGAGTCACGGGAGGGGAAGCCGTACAGGTGGGCGCCCGAGACCGTGGCGAAGAGCAGCGGGTCGGGCTGACGGGTCACGACGGGCGTCAGGTCGAGGGTCATCGCGTCGAGCACGGATCACGCGTCCCAGAGGGTGCCGAAGGACAGGAGTTCGGCGCGGTACTCGATGCGGCCCTCCCAGTCCCGGGGCCAGACGTCCGCGCCGAGGTGGGCGCCCGCGAAGGCGCCGGCCAGGCAGGCGATCGAGTCGGAGTCGCCCGCCGTGCAGGCGGCGCGGCGCAGCGCGAGGAGGGGTTCGTCGGGGAAGAGGAGGAAGCAGTGCAGGGCGGTGGCCAGGGCCTCCTCGGCGATCCAGCCCTCGCCGGTGGCCAGGCAGGGGTCGGTTTCCGGGGAGGGGGTGCGCAGGGCCGCCGCGAGGCGGTCCAGGACGGCCAGGCACTCGTCCCAGCCGCGGGCCATGAAGGACTCCGGCGAGGCGTCGGAGGCGGTGCGCATCCAGAGGTCGCCGAGCCAGCGCTCGTGGTAGCGGGTGCGGTTCTCCAGGGCGTACGAGCGCAGCCGTCCGACCAGGCCGGTCACCTCGGTGCCCTGCGCGAGCAGGTACACGGCCCGCGCGGTCAGGTCGGAGGCGGCGAGGGCGGTGGGGTGGCCGTGCGTGAGGGCGGACTGGAGCTGGGCGGCGCCCGCCCGTTCCTCCTCCGTCCAGCCGGGGACCAGCCCGACCGGCACCACGCGCATGTTCGCGCCGCAGCCCTTGGAGCCGGTCTGGCTGGCGTCGCGCCAGTCCCGCTCCGGGTGGTCGAGG
The DNA here is from genome assembly GCF_041435355.1 of Streptomyces sp. NBC_01276. GTDB lineage: Bacteria > Actinomycetota > Actinomycetes > Streptomycetales > Streptomycetaceae > Streptomyces. The sequence goes on along the minus strand of NZ_CP108442.1, from coordinate 5,973,474 downwards.
AGGCCGCAGGCCACCAGGCAGGTGCGGCCGGGGGCCCGGTTGTTCTCCGGGGAGTGGTACCAGTCGACGAACTCCTCGCGGACCGGCCGGGTGAGCCGCAGCGGGCCGACCGGGCCGCGTTCGGCGGCGGTGCGCATGCCCCGTGCCAGCGCCAGGGTCATCTGGGTGTCGTCGGTGACGAGGGCGGGGCGGGGCAGGGCCATCTCCCGCCACGGCCCGGTCTTGGCCAGGATGGACGGCACGTCGTTGAACTCGGTCGGGAAGCCGAGGGCGTCGCCGAGGGCGAGGCCGATCAGGGCGCCGGTGGCGGGGCGCTTGCCGGCTATCGGGCGGGGCGGCGTCGGGCTGGTCATCGGGCAGGACCTTCCGTGGGGCGGAGCAGGGGCGGGTGGAGGGCGGTCGCCGGTCCCGCCCGGTAGAGCGCGGCGGGTTTGCCGCGGCCGCCGGTCAGGCGGGCGGCTCCGGGGACGGCCTCGACGAAGCCGGGCGTGGCGAGGACCTTGCGGCGGAAGTTGGGGCGGTCCAGGGCGGTGCCCCAGACGGTCTCGTACACGGCCCGGAGCTCCCCGAGGGTGAACTCGGGCGGGCAGAAGGCGGTGGCCAGGCAGGTGTACTCCAGCTTGGAGCCCACCCGCTCCCGCGCGTCCGCCAGGATCCGCGCGTGGTCGAAGGCCGGCTCCGTCACCTCCCCGACGGGGATCCAGCTCGCCCGGTCGGCGTCCCCGCCGCCCTCCGCGGCCGGTTCGGGCATGTCGGGGACCAGCGCCGTGAAGGCCACCGAGACGACCCGCATGCGGGGGTCCCGGTCGGGTTCGCTGTAGGTGCGCAGCTGTTCCAGGTGGAGGGAGGCGACCAGGGAGGGGTCCAGGCCCGTCTCCTCGGCGAGTTCGCGGCGGGCCGCGGTCTCGGCGGACTCGCGCGGCAGGACGAAGCCGCCGGGCAGGGCCCAGGCGCCCGCGTACGGTTCCTGCCCGCGCCGGATCAGCAGGACGTGCAGGACGCCGCCGCGCACGGTGAGGACGGCGAGGTCGACGGTCACCGCGAACGGCTCGAAGGCGTACGGGTCGTAGGGCGCGGACCCGTCCGGCCCCGGCTCCCCGGTGCCACCCTCACCCCCCGTGCCCGTGCCCCCGATGCCCGCACCCGCGGCGCCCGGATCACCGGCACCGCCGCTCCCGCGGCCCGCCGCGCCCGCGCTCATCGCCGCTCCGGGAGGGGGGCCGCGAACTGCCAGCCTTCCTCCAGCAGGGCGTCCACCGCCGCCACGGCCGTCTCCAGCCGGGTGCGCCGGTCCCCGCTCACGACCAGGAAACGCCTTCCGGTGCGCGCGAGTTCCTGCCGGAACCGGCCGGTCATCCACGGTCTCAGCTGCGGTCCGTCGCGCAGCCCGTCGTCCTCGAAGGGCACCCCGGCGTCGTCCGTCAGCAGGTACAGGTCGCGCCGGGTCAGCTCGGCGATCTTCTCGACCTCCCGGCTGCGGCCGCCCGTGTACCGCTCGTGCCAGATACCGGTCGCGAAGGAGTCGGTGTCGCAGAACAGCACGGGCGAGCCCAGCCGGGCCGCCCCTTCCTCGGCCGCGTCCTGGCGGCGGGCGATCACCGGGAACTCCTCCGAGGCGAAGGTCACGTCCGCCCAGGAGGCGGCCGGGTCCGCCGCGCGGGCGGCCGCGAGCTTCTCCTCGCTGTACTCGCGCCCGTACTCGGCGACCCATCCGGTCTTCGCCCACACCCCGCCGCGCCGCCGGTAGTGCGCGGCCAGTTCGCGGGAGAGGGTCGTCGTCCCGGTGGACTCGGCGCCGAGGACCACGACCCGCCGGGTCAGGGCGGCCCGTACGGCCGGCCCCAGGAACTCCCAGCATCCGGCCGGGTCCGCGCGCACGGCCGTCCCCGAGACCGGGAACAGGGTGCGCGCCGGGTCCACGCAGACCTCCTCGGCGCCGAACCTCCGCGCGAGCTCGGTCCCGTAGGCCTCGGAGGTGAAGACGGCGTCCACGCGCCGGCCCACCGCGCCGCGGAAGATCGCCATGTGCGCCTCCCAGACCGCCGGGTCGTGCAGGTCCACGGGGATGTCGTCCACCGCGCCGACCACCTCGGCGCCAGGGTGCGCCTCGCGCATCCAGGCCACCCGGTCGGCGAGCGGCACCGACTCCACCGAGGCGGCGCACACCAGCACGGTGAGCCGCTCGCACTGGTCCTGGGCGGTGCGCACCAGGTGGTGGTGTCCGGCGTGCGGCGGGTAGAACTTGCCCAGCACCAGCCCGTGCCGGTAGCGCTTGCCGCCGCTCACGCCGCCGCCCCCACTGCCGTACGGGCGCCGGTCGCCGGGAGGCTGCGCCGCCAGCCGACGAGGCCGGCCACGCACAGGGCGAGGAAGGCGACGTACAGGACCGAGGTCAGGTACAGGCCCTTGTAGGCGTAGAGCGGGATGTAGACGAGGTCGGCGGCGATCCACAGCCACCAGGACTCCAGGAGCTTGCGGCACTGCCCGTAGGTGGCCATGAGCGAGAGCCCGGTGGTGAGGGCGTCGGAGAAGGGGACGGTGGAGTCGCTGACCCCGCCCAGCAGCAGGGTCAGCCCGGCGACCCCCACCGCCCCCGCCGCGAGCAGCCAGGCCCATTCGGTGGCCGTCGTGCGGCGCACCGGCAGGGCTCCGGCGGTTCCTGGTCCACCCCCGTGGGTCCAGGACCACCAGCCGTACGCGGCGAGGGCGATGAAGACGACCTGCAGCCCGGCGTCGGCGTAGAGGCCGGACTGCACGAAGAGCACGATGAAGAAGACGTTGTTGGCGATGCCGACCGGCCAGTTCGCGATGTGCTGCCGGGCCACCAGGACGACGCACACGGCTCCGGTGACGAAGCCGAGCACCTCGGTCCAGCTGGTACTCCACCCCATGGCGGTTGCCCCACTTCCTTTAATAGTCACTCTGACTATAAACAGGTTCGGGGGGCCCGGACAAGACGGAAGCCCGCGGCGCCTGGGGCGCCGCGGGCTTCCGGAGTACTGCGGGGGTACTGCGGGGGTCCTACAGACCGACCTCGCGCATCAGCATTCCGACCTCGGTGTTGGTCAGGCGGCGCAGCCAGCCCGACTTCTGGTCGCCCAGCTCGATCGGGCCGAACGAGGTGCGCACGAGCTTGTCCACCGGGAAGCCGGCCTCGGCCAGCATGCGGCGGACGATGTGCTTGCGGCCCTCGTGGAGGGTCACCTCGACCAGGTAGTTCTTGCCGACCTGGTCGACGACGCGGAAGTGGTCGGCGCGGGCGTAGCCGTCCTCCAGCTCGATGCCGTCCTTGAGGCGCTTGCCGATGTCGCGCGGCAGCGCGCCGGTGATCGCGGCGACGTAGGTCTTCTTGACGCCGTACTTCGGGTGCGTGAGGCGGTGGGCCAGCTCACCGTGGTTGGTGAGCAGGATGATGCCCTCCGTCTCGGTGTCGAGCCGGCCGACGTGGAAGAGACGGGTCTCACGGTTGGTGACGTAGTCGCCGAGGCACTGGCGGCCGTCCGGGTCCTCCATCGTGGAGACGACGCCCGCGGGCTTGTTCAGCGCGAAGAACAGGTACGACTGGGTGGCCACGGTCAGGCCGTCCACCTTGATCTCGTCCGACGGCTGGACGCGCTTGCCCTGCTCCAGCACGATCTCGCCGTTGACCTCGACGCGGGCCTGCTCGATGAGCTCCTCGCACGCGCGGCGCGAGCCCATGCCGGCCCGGGCGAGCACCTTCTGCAGGCGCTCGCCCTCCGCCTCGGCACCCGGGAAGGTCTTCGGGGTCTTGATCACGGGCTTGTCGGCGTACCGGTCGCGCACGCGCTCCTCGATCCGCGCGTCCAGCTCGCGGGGACGGGATTGGCCGCTGCGGCTGCCGGGGCCGCTGCGCGGGCCGCCGGCCCCGCCGATGCCGGGGGTCCTGGAGGTCTTGGGGCCGCCCTTGGCACCGCCGCGCGCCGCCGCGCCACGGGCGCCGCCGCCACCGGCGCGGGGGCCGCTGCGGCCGCTGCGCTCGCCCTCGGGGCCGACGTCGTAGCGGCGCTCCTCGGGGCGGGGGTTGCGGGGGCGCTGGGGCGCCTGGTCACGGTCGCGGTCGTAGCCGCCACCCTGGGACCCGCCGGAGGAGGAGCCGCCGCGGTAGCCACCACCGCCGGAGGAGGAGCCGCCGCGGTAGCCGCCACCGCCGGAGGAGGAGCCACCGCGGTAGCCACCCCCACCGGAGGAGGAGCCACCGCGGGAGTTGCCGCCGGAGGAGGAGCCGCCGCGGTAGCCACCGCCGCCGGAGGAGGAGCCGCCGCGGGAGTTACCGCGTCCGCCACCACCGCCGCCGCTGTTCCTGTTGCCGCCGCCGTTGCCGTTGCCGCTGCTTCGCATCAAAGTTCCGTCGTCTTGTCGTCTTCATCGGTATCCGGTGCGTCCGGATCGAACGACGGAACACCCTCTTGCGTCTCTGCTTCGATCGCGTCCGCCTCGGGGAGGAAGGGCGCGAGCTCCGGGAGCTCGTCCAGGCCGCGCAGGCCCATCCGCTCCAGAAAGTAGTTCGTCGTCCTGTACAGGATCGCACCTGTTTCGGGTTCCGTGCCCGCCTCGGCCACCAGACCCCGCTGCAGGAGGGTCCTCATGACCCCGTCACAGTTGACCCCGCGGACCGCCGAGACCCGCGAGCGGCTGACCGGCTGGCGGTACGAGACGACCGCCAGGGTCTCCAGGGCCGCCTGGGTGAGCCGGGCCTGCTGGCCGTCCAGGACGAAGGCCTCGACGGCGGCGGCGTAGGCGGGCCGGGTGTAGAAGCGCCAGCCCCCGGCGACCTCGCGCAGCTCGAACCCGCGCCGCTGCGCCGTGTACTCGTCGGCCAGTGCCACGAGGGCCGAGGCGACCTCGCGCGGGGCGCGCTCCAGCACCTTGGCCAGGTGCGCCACCGTCGCGGGCTCGTCGACCACCATCAGGACGGCCTCCAGGGCCCCCCTCAGGTCCAGCTCCTGCGTCGTCGTCATTCGCGTACCTCCACGACCTGGCCGAACTCGTCGGTCACCGTCGGCATCCCGTCGCCGTCCCCGCCGCTCCACCGGACCGTGAGCGTGAGCAGGGCGTCCTCCTGGTCGAGGACCACGGCCTTCTCCCGGTAGAGCTCCAGGAGGGCCAGGAAGCGGGCGACGACCGTGAGGGTGTCCGGGGCGTCCTCGGTCAGCTCCTGGAAGGTGGCCTCGCCGCGCGCCTTGAGCAGGCGCACGACGAGCCCCGCCTGTTCCCGCACGCTGACGAGGGGGGCGTGGATGTGGTCGACGTAGACCTCGGGCTTCGCCTTCGGCTGCATGGCGCGCACCGCGAGGCGGGCGAAGCCCTCGGCGCCGATGGCGATGACCACGTCGGGCAGCAGCTCGGCGTGGTGCGGCTCCAGCCCCACGGTGCGGGGGTAGCGCCTGCCCTCGTCCTCGGCACGGGTCTCGAAGATCGCGGCGATCTGCTTGTACGCCCGGTACTGGAGCAGCCGGGCGAAGAGCAGGTCCCGCGCCTCCAGCAGGGCGAGGTCGGCCTCGTCCTCCACCTCGGCGGCGGGCAGCAGGCGGGCGGCCTTGAGGTCGAGCAGGGTGGCCGCGACCACGAGGAACTCGGTGGTCTGGTCGAGGTCGCCTTCGGGTCCCATGGCGCGGAGGTGCGCCATGAACTCGTCGGTGACCTTGGACAGCGCGACCTCGGTCACGTCCAGCTTGTGCCGGGAGATCAGCTGCAGCAGCAGGTCGAAGGGGCCCTCGAAGTTCGCGAGCCGCAGCGTGAACCGCCCGTCGCCGCCCGCGGGGGCGTCCGCGGCGGCGGCCGGCCGGCGCGGCGGTCCGTCGGCACCGTCCCGCTCGGCCTCCTCCGGGAGCGTGGCGGGCCCGTCAGCGGCCCCCGGGGCCCCTACGGCCCCGTCCCCGCCCACGGTCCGCCCGGGGCCCTCAGCGGGCTCCTCGGCGGTTTCCGCCGGCTCCGGCTCCTCGGCCGCTCCTGGGCCGCGCCCCAGGCTCCGGCGGGCGGGGCGGGCGGCGGGGTGGTTCGGGGGCATCGCGGTCCAGGGTGGTGCGGAGGACGGCCGGGCGGCCACGAGCAGCCTAGGCCCTGTCCGGGCGGATGTACGGGTACGCCGGGTCCGTGCGGACGACGGATCCACGGGGCGCCCGGTCCGGGCGGTTGTACGGGGTACGGGCCACGCCCGTCGGGGCGGACGCACGGGGCACGCCGTGACGGGCGGCTGTACGGGCGCACCCGCGCCCGGGGGTTCCCGCGAGGCCCCCTTCCCGCACGGCCCGGCGGCGGCGCCACAGACGCCCGCCGGAACGCGGGGGTGATCACCAACCGCCCCCGAGGGCGTCCGGCCCCCCGGTCCGGCCGACGGGACGGAACACCGTCGGGGCGGAGCGTGCGAGGGCCGCGGTCACCCGGCCACCCGCGTTCCCGGGCCGGGGACGCCGGGCGGGTGGCACCGGCACCCGGACCGGGCGGCGCGGAGGGTCAGCGGCCGCGCAGGCGGCGGACCAGGATGCTCGCATCGCCGCGGGACTCCAGGTCAGCGAGGACCACCGCCACCGCCTCGCGCACGATGCGCCCGCGGTCGACGGCGAGCCCGTGCTCCCCGCGCAGCACCAGCCGGGCGTGCTCCAGGTCCATGAGCTCCTCGGCGGAGACGTAGACCGTGATCTTCTCGTCGTGCCGTTCACGTCCGCTGGGCCGCCGGTTCGCTCCCCGGCCCTGCCCCTTGCCGGGCCGGGGCGAGGACGCCCCGGCGGCGGTGGCAGAACCTTCCTGCGGCCTGCGCTGCGCGCCCACCGCCGGATCGCCGGCCTCCCGGCCGCCGCGTCCGTCGCCCGTCGTCCTCGTCGTGCCGTCCGCCGGTGCCGCGTGCTCCGTCCCTCCGGCCGCGGGCGCCTCCTCGGCGCCCCGCCGCGGCGAGGACGACTGGAGGGCCATCCCCCCGGTCGTACGGAACAGTTCGTCCGCTCCGGGCAGACTCACTCGGCGGGACACCGGGCGAGCACCTCCCTGGCCAGCTGGCGGTAGGCGGCGGCGCCGACGGAGTTGGAGGCGTACGTGGTGATCGGCTCACCGGCGACCGTGGTCTCCGGGAAGCGCACCGTGCGGCCGATGACCGTGTGGTAGACGTGGTCGTCGAAGGCCTCGACGACGCGCGCGAGCACCTCGCGGCTGTGCACCGTGCGGGAGTCGTACATCGTGGCGAGGATGCCGTCGAGCTCCAGCTCCGGGTTGAGCCGCTCCTGCACCTTCTCGATCGTCTCGGTCAGCAGCGCGACACCGCGGAGGGCGAAGAACTCGCATTCCAGCGGCACGATGACCTTGTGAGCCGCCGTCAGGGCGTTCACGGTCAGCAGGCCGAGCGAGGGCTGACAGTCGATCACGATGTAGTCGTAGTCGGCCATCAGGGGCTTGAGCGCCCGCTGGAGCGTCGACTCGCGCGCGACCTCGCTGACCAACTGCACTTCGGCGGCGGACAGGTCGATGTTGCTCGGCAGCAGGTCCATGTTGGGGACCGCGGTCTTGAGCAGCACCTCGTCGGCCGACATGCCCCGCTCCATGAGCAGGTTGTAGACCGTCAGGTCGAGTTCCATCGGGTTCACGCCGAGACCCACGGACAGCGCGCCCTGCGGGTCGAAGTCGACGAGCAGCACGCGGCGCCCGTACTCGGCGAGCGCGGCACCCAGGTTGATGGTCGACGTGGTCTTTCCCACGCCGCCCTTCTGGTTGCACATCGCGATGATCTTCGCGGGACCGTGGTCGGTCAGCGGACCCGGGATCGGGAAGTACGGCAGCGGGCGTCCGGTCGGGCCGATCCGCTCACGGCGCTGGCGGGCAGCGTCGGGGGCGAGGGTGGCCGCGTACTCGGGGTCCGGTTCGTACTCCGCGTCGGGGTCGTAGAAGTGCCCTTCGGGCACGTTTTCGTAGTCGGCGAAACCGGTGGGCTTTGCGCCGCTCAGGTCGCCGGCCCTGGAGTTCACGTCTAGGCCGTCCATGCTCTTTTGGGGCGTCGTCATGTGCTGGTGGTTTGCGAAGGTGCGGACTGCGACGGAGCCGACAGCTTCGAGCCCGGCAGGACCCTGGCCCCGCTCGGGCACGGTTGCTCGACCACCCCCAGGAGCAAATGTCGACTCATTCACAAGTCGTCTTACCTCCTCGGACGTGACCAGGACACTTATCGATAGGTCAGCGTTGCACCATGCCGACGGTTGGCGACTCTATGGCGTGTCACCGCCCAGCGGCAACACAATCCGCCGGACCCGGCACGATGTGTCGGCAACCGAACACCACTCTGTCAAGGGCGTGCGAGCTGTCGCTGCGAAGTTTCGCGGGTGTGCGAAAGGGTTAAAGGGTTACGTTCGAGGCGAGTTGAGCCGGGTCGTGGGCGACCCCGCAAACGCCTCCGGCCGGACCTTGCGAGCAAGGTCCGGCCGGATACGTGAGATTGACGTCAGTCGTTGACGACTCAGCCGAGCAGCGTGCCCAGCTCAAGGGTCTGCAGGCCGTGGGCCTCGGCGACCGGACCGTAAACGACCTGGCCGTCATGGGTGTTGAGACCCAGCGCGAGCGCCGGGTCACGACGCAGCGCCTCGACCCAGCCGAGGTTCGCGAGCTGCACGATGTAGGGCAGGGTCGCGTTCGTCAGCGCGTAGGTGGAGGTGTTCGGCACCGCGCCCGGCATGTTGGCGACGCAGTAGAAGACCGAGTTGTGGACCTGGAAGGTCGGCTCGGCGTGGGTGGTCGCGCGGGAGTCCTCGAAGCAGCCGCCCTGGTCGATCGCAATGTCGACAAGGACACTTCCGGGCTTCATCTTGGCGACGAGCTCGTTGGTGACCAGCTTCGGGGCCTTCGCACCCGGGATCAGCACCGCGCCGATGACGAGGTCGGCCTCGACGACGGCCTTCTCCAGCTCGTAGGCGTTGGAGACGATCGTCTTGATCTTCGTACCGAAGATCTTGTCGGCCTCGCGGAGCTTGTTGATGTCGCGGTCCAGCAGGGTCACGTGGAAGCCCATGCCGATGGCGATCTGCGCGGCGTTCCAGCCGGAGACGCCGCCGCCGATGACCACGCACTCGCCGGCGTGGGTGCCGGGGACGCCGCCGGGGAGGACACCGCGGCCGCCGGCCGAGCGCATCAGGTGGTAGGCGCCGACCTGCGGGGCCAGACGGCCCGCGACCTCGGACATCGGGGCGAGCAGCGGGAGGGCGCGGTTGGCCGTCTCGACCGTCTCGTACGCGATGGCGGTGGTGCCGGACTCCAGCAGGGCGTCCGTGCACTCGCGGGAGGCCGCGAGGTGCAGGTAGGTGAAGAGCGTCTGGTCCTTGCGGAGGCGGTGGTACTCCTCCGCGATGGGCTCCTTGACCTTCAGCAGCAGGTCCGCGGTCGCCCAGACCTCGTCGGCGGTGCCGAGGATCTCGGCGCCGGCCGAGACGTACTCGGCGTCCGTGATCGAGGAGCCCACACCGGCGTTCTGCTCGATGAAGACCTGGTGGCCGTTGCGGACCAGCTCATGCACGCCGGCGGGCGTGATGGCGACCCGGAACTCGTTGTTCTTGACCTCGCGGGGGATGCCGACCTTCATCGTCGATCACGGTCCTTGGCTCAGGGGATATTACGGGTCACTTCCATACATACCCGCCCACAAGAACGCGCAACGGGATGCACCACGGGAAGCCGCGGTGAACCCAGTCTAATGAAGGATGAGTCGCTGTCTAGCCTTGCAAACCAATAATCTCAGTCGGAAGCACTACGGATTTCGCAGGCTGCGGGGTCATCTCCCAGCAATCTGTCGGCCGCCGACCGGTGCAGCCTGGCGGCCGCCGGGTCGCCCAGCCGGTCCAGCGTGTCGGCCAGCCTGACCTGGAGCGCGGCCTGAAGCCGCAGGTCCCCGGCCCGGCGCGCGAGCTCGATCGCGTCGCGGCAGGTGTGCAGCGATTCCGAGGGCCGTCCGGCGTACTCCTGGACCCGCGCCATCTCGCTCAACGCCTTTGCCTGGCCCGGGACATCGGCGAGCCTGCGGTACCCCGCGGCGGCCGCCCGCCAGCTGCGCAGCGCCTCCCCGTAGCGGCCGGCGTAGGTGTGCACGTTGCCGAGCCGCCCGTACAGCCTGGCCTCGTCCGCGCGCTCCCCGCGCGCGAGGGCGTGGGACAGGGCCCGGCCGAACCAGTCGGAGGCCCGCGGCCAGTCCGCCAGCTCCTGGTACGCGCCGCCTACGGATTCCATCGCGCGGCCCGTCGCGTACGGGTCCGCCGCGGCCTTTCCCGCGTCCAGCGCGGACCGGTACCGCTCCAGGGCCTCCTCGGTCCGCCCGGTCGCCGCGTCCAGATCGGCCAGGTTCAGCAGCGCGGCGGCCCGCTCCCGGTGCAGGCCGCGCCGCTCGGCCACGTCCAGGACCAGCCGGTGCAGGCCGTAGAGCTCGGGGGCGGCGGCCCCCGTGCCGCGGTGCTCGGCCAGCGCCCGCACCAGCGCGGCGACCAGCCTGCGGGCCAGCGTGTCCAGCCCGCCGTCGGCCACCGCCAGGTGGGCGGCGGCGGTCAGCGCGGGCAGCCGGGTGTCCAGCCAGGTGGCGGCGGAGCGCCGGTCGGGGAAGCGCAGGGCGCGCGGCAGCCCGTCGAGGTGCTCGCGCAGCAGGTCCTCGTCCTCTTCGGCCGTGGCCCGGCAGGAGGTCAGCAGCCGTACGGTCCGCTCCAGCATCCGGGCCCGTGCCAGCTGCACCTCGGCGGGGCGCTCCTTGGCCTCCAGCAGGGCCTGGATGAGGGGGGTGAGGCAGCCCGGCAGCAGGAACATGCCGTCGGGTGCGTGCCGTACGAGGCCCAGCCCGACGAAGTCCTCCAGGGTGGACTGCGCCGCGGCCACCGAGCAGCCGGCGAGGGCCGAGGCGGTGTGCGAGTCGAGGATCCCGGCCGGCGCGAGCGGCAGCAGCCTCAGGGTGCGCTGGGCGGGCTGCGGAAGGGACTCGTAGACCAGCCGGAAGGAACGGGCCAGCGGCCCGGCGGTGCCGACGGGCATGTCGTGGAGCTGCTTGGCCACGTCGGCGACGGCGGCCTTCGGGTGCGCGGCGAGCCAGCCCCCCGCGAGGGCCAGCGCCGCGGGCTGCCCGCCGCACTCCTCGGCGAGGCCCTCGGCGGCGCGCGGGTCGACGGTGACCCGGGTGTCCCCGATGAGCCGGGACAGCAGCTCGACGGCGGAGGGGGTCTCCAGGCCGCCCAGGGTGCAGGGGCGGACGTCGGGGATTCCCGTGAGCGGCCCTTCGGCGGTGACCACCACCAGGCACTCGGGGGTGTCCGGGAGCAGGGCGTCGACCTGGTGCGGGTCGGCGGCGTCGTCGACCAGGAGGATCACCCGCCGCCCGGCGAGCGCCTCCCGCAGGACCGCGCTCAGATCGTCCTCCCCGGCCCCGGGCGGGGTGGCGTGTCCGAGCCCCTCCAGCAGGGTCCGCACCGCCCGCTCGGTGGCGACGGTCTCCCCGCCGGGGGTGGTGAGCCGTACCCGGAGCAGACCGTCGGGGTACTGGGGGGCGACCTCGCGCACGAACGCCTCGGCGAGGGCCGTCCGCCCGGACCCGGGCCGCCCCGCGACGAGCAGCACCCGCGCGCGGGGCGCCTTGGCCTTGCGGCCCGAGAGGGTGTCGAGCCCGGTCCGTGCGATGTCCTCGCGCAGCTCCTTGAGCTCACGCCGCCGCCCGACGAAATCCGCCACGGATCCGCTCCTCTCCCTGCCTTCGGGTTGCGAGCGTAGTTCACGCAGAGCGACGACCCGTGGGGAGCGCGGCGGACAGATCGCCCGATCGGATCAGCGGATGGGCCTATTTTCCGACCTGCCCCTTTGCGGGGGGCGCCCCGGCCGGGCGCGGCGGGGGGCTACGCCGTGTACGGGCGGGCGGGCCACGGGGACAGGGCCGGGCGCAGCGAGTCCAGGCCGCCCTCGCCGGCGAGGGCGGCGGAGGCCGCGAGGACCCCCGTCACCAGTCCCGGGTTGCCGAGCTCGCCCGCCAGGATCCCCCGGACCAGGTCCGCGAGCGGCACCCAGGCGACCTCCATGTCGGCCTCCTCCGAGGAGGACTCCTGGTACCGCTCCCCCTCCGCTTCCGCGACCCCGCGTGCCACGAAGATCCGGATCGCCTCGTCGGAGCCGCCGGGCGAGGCGAAGAAGTCGGCCAGCACCCGCCAGTCCTCCGCCTTGACGTGCGCCTCCTCGTACAGCTCGCGCTGCGCCGCGTGCAGCGGGTTCTCGCCGGGGACGTCCAGCAGGCCCGCCGGCAGTTCCCACAGCCGGTGCCGCACCGGGTGGCGGTACTGGCGGATGACCAGCACCCGCCCGTCCTCGTCCAGCGCCAGCACGCACACCGAGCCCGGGTGCACCTGGTAGTCGCGGCGCACCACCGAGCCGTCCGGCATCCGCACCTGGTCCGAGGCGACCGCCGTCTTCGCCCCCTCGAACGGCCGCCGGGTCGCCAGCGTCTCCCAGGTCTCGGACGTGTCCTTGATGACGTTGCCCATGCCGAATGCCCTCCACAACGCACGACAGCCGGGGTACGGATCTTCGTACCCCGGCTGCCTACGTTACCGAGCGTCAGGCCTTCTGCTGGCGCTCCACCGCGGCCTTGACCAGGCCCGCGAAGAGCGGGTGCGGCCGGGTCGGGCGGGAGCGGAGCTCCGGGTGGGCCTGGGTGGCCACCAGGTAGGGGTGGACCTCGCGCGGGTACTCGACGTACTCGACGAGCTTGTTGTCCGGGGAGGTGCCGGAGAAGACCAGGCCGGCCTTCTTCTCCAGCTCGCCGCGGTAGGCGTTGTTGACCTCGTAGCGGTGGCGGTGGCGCTCGTCGACGTACGCGTCGCCGTAGACCTCGCGGACGATGGAACCCTCGGCCAGCTTGGCCGTGTACATGCCCAGACGCATGGTGCCGCCCAGGTCGCCCGCGCCCTCGACGAAGGCCAGCTGCTCCTCCATGGTCGAGATGACCGGGTGCGGGGTGGAGGCGTCGAACTCGGTGGAGTTCGCCTCCTCGATGCCCGCCAGGTTGCGCGCGGCCTCGATGACCACGCACTGCAGGCCCAGGCACAGACCGAGCAGCGGGATCTTGTTCTCGCGGGCGTACGTGATCGCGCCGACCTTGCCGTTGACACCGCGGTCGCCGAAGCCGCCGGGGACGCAGATCGCGTCCACGTCGCCGAGGACCGCCGCCGCGCCGGCCGGGGTCTTGCAGTCGTCGGAGGTGACCCACTTGATCTGGACGCGGGCCCGGTTGGCGAAACCGCCGGCGCGCAGCGCCTCGGTCACCGACAGGTAGGCGTCGGGCAGGTCGATGTACTTGCCGACGAGCGCGACCTTGACCTCGTGGTCGGGGTTGTGGACCCGGTCCAGCAGGTCCTCCCACACCGTCCAGTTGACGTCGCGGAACGGCAGGTCGAGCTTGCGCACGACGTAGGCGTCCAGGCCCTCGGTGTGCAGCACCTTGGGGATGTCGTAGATCGACTTGGCGTCGATCGCGGCGACCACGGCCGCCTCGTCGACGTCGCACATCAGCGAGATCTTGCGCTTGATCGAGGTCGGGACCTCGCGGTCGGCGCGCAGCACGATGGCGTCGGGCTGGATGCCGATGTTGCGCAGGGCCGCGACCGAGTGCTGGGTGGGCTTGGTCTTCAGCTCGCCGGACGGGCCGATGTAGGGCAGCAGCGAGATGTGCACGACGAAGACGTTGTCGCGGCCGACCTCGTGGCGGACCTGGCGGACGGTCTCCAGGAACGGCAGCGACTCGATGTCGCCGACGGTTCCGCCGACCTCGGTGATGACCACGTCGACGTCCGCGGTCGCCATGCGGCGGATGCGGTGCTTGATCTCGTTGGTGATGTGCGGGATGACCTGCACGGTGTCACCGAGGTACTCGCCGCGCCGCTCCTTGGCGATGACCTGCGAGTAGACCTGGCCGGTGGTGACGTTGGCCGAGCCGTCGAGGTCGACGTCGAGGAAGCGCTCGTAGTGGCCGATGTCCAGGTCGGTCTCGGCGCCGTCGTTGGTGACGAACACCTCGCCGTGCTGGAACGGGTTCATCGTGCCGGGGTCGACGTTCAGGTACGGGTCGAGCTTCTGCATCGTGACCCGCAGGCCGCGCGCCTTCAGCAGCGCACCCAGGCTGGAGGCCGTCAGCCCCTTGCCGAGGGACGAAGCGACACCCCCGGTGACGAAGATGTGCTTGGTCGTCATGGATTTGGGCGGCATCGCCAAGAGGGGGCTCCCGTGGTCGCGAGGTGAGGTGCGTCCGGCGCCGTTCCGCGGAGATCCCGGGAGGGTCTCAGGGGGCGCCGAAGCTGCGGTTTCGGGGCTCCTGATTCGCACAGGCAGACCACCGGTCCACGGGGTACCAGCCTATCAGCGCCTCGACGGGTCTGCCTCCGGGCGCGCGGCGCGAGCGCCTCCCACGACTCCCCCATTACCGCCTCAAGACCGCCCTGACCTGCGCATTACCCCAGCTCACCCGTTCAGCCGAGTCACATTGTCCCAAGACTTCAGGAGATCACTAGGGTGCCGTCATACCCTGCTCGGATACCGCTGCACATCGCCGCCGAGCAGCCCGGCAAACGGCGTAACCGCGCCACTTCCGGCAATCTAGGGCTCAACGCGGGGATCCCTGCGCACAGGAGACCGCGCAACAGCGCATTGCAAGCGCCCTACGGGGCGGACGTGGCCGTTCGACTGGAGAGCAACGTGTCCGGGCGCATCGAGGATTACGCACTGATCGGGGACATGCAGACCGCGGCGCTGGTCTGCCGGGACGGGGCGGTGGACTGGCTGTGCCTGCCACGCTTCGACTCCCATGCCGTCTTCGCGAGCATTCTGGGCACCGAGGAACACGGGTTCTGGCGCATCGGCCCGGCCTTCGCGCCGGGCACGGAGCCCCCGCGGGCCGCCCGCCGCCGCTACCGGGGCGATTCGCTGGTGCTGGAGTCGGAGTGGGACACCCCCCGGGGGACCGTCCGCGTCATCGACTTCATGCCGCCCCGCGAGGACCACGCGCCGCAGCTGATCCGCATCGTGGAGGGGGTCAGCGGACGCGTCCCGATGCGTTCGGCCCTGCGGATGCGCTTCAGCTACGGCCGGGTCGTGCCCTGGGTGCACAAGGTCGACGGGCGCACCGTGGCCGTCGCCGGACCGGACTCCGTGTGGCTGGACTCCGGTACGGAGACGTACGGCAAGAACCTGACGACGTACTCCGACTTCACCGTCGGCCCCGGCGACCGGGTGGCCTTCGCCATCAGCTGGCAGCCCTCCCACAAGGGGGCCCCGGAGACGCCCGACGCCGAGGCGGCCCTTGAGGCCACCAGCGACTTCTGGCGGGAGTGGGTCTACCACTGCACGTACCACGGCCCCTACCGGGAGGCCGTGATCCGCTCCCTGATCACCCTCAAGGCGCTGACGTACGCCCCCACGGGCGGGATCGTCGCCGCGCCGACCACCTCCCTCCCGGAGGAGATCGGCGGCAGCCGCAACTGGGACTACCGCTACACCTGGCTGCGCGACGCGGCGATCACCCTGTCCTCGCTGCTGCGCACCGGCTACCGCGAGGAGGCCTCGGCCTGGCGGGACTGGCTGCTGCGCGCGGTGGCCGGCGACCCGGAGAACCTGCAGATCATGTACGGGATCGCGGGCGAGCGGGAGCTGGGTGAGACCGAGCTGGACTGGCTGCCCGGGTACGAGAACTCGGCCCCCGTACGCGTCGGCAACGGCGCCGCGCACCAGCTGCAGCTGGACGTGTACGGCGAGGTCACCGAGGCCCTGCACCTGGGCCACATGACCGGCCTGGCCCGCAACGACTACGCCTCGGTCCTCCAGCTGAAGCTGATCCGCTACCTGGAGGTCCACTGGAACGAGCCGGACGAGGGCATCTGGGAGGTGCGCGGCCCGCGCCGCCACTTCGTGCACTCCAAGGTGATGGCGTGGGTGGCGGTGGACCGCACGATCAAGCTGATCGAGAGCGGGGACGCGGACGGACCTCTGGAGCGCTGGCGCGAGCTGCGCGACGAGATCCACGCGGACGTCTGCGAGAAGGGCTACGACCCGGAACGCAACACCTTCACCCAGTCCTACGGCTCGCGGGAGCTGGACGCCTCGCTGCTGCTGATCCCGCAGATGGGCTTCCTGCCCCCGGACGACAAGCGGGTCATCGGCACGATCGAGGCGATCCAGCGCGAGCTCTCGACCCCGGACGGGTTCATCCTGCGCTACCCGACCGCCGGCGAGGAGGCCGGTGTCGACGGCCTGGAGGGGGACGAGGGCGCCTTCCTCGCCTGCTCGTTCTGGATGGCGGACGACCTGGCGATGATCGGCCGGGTCGACGAGGCCCGCCGCCTGTTCGAGAAGCTGCTGGCCCTGCGCAACGACCTGGGACTGCTCGCCGAGGAGTGGGACCCCAAGCTCCAGCGCCAGGTCGGGAACTTCCCGCAGGCCTTCAGCCACGTCCCGCTGATCGACACGGCCCTGCGGCTGACGGCGAGCGGGGCCTACGGAGGCTGACGCGCGGTCCCGTACGTGCCCGCCTAGTGTGGAAGGATCCAACGCCCCTCTCGGGAAGGGGGGGTGGCCATGGCACCCCTCTCGAAGGCGGGCACGGCTCTTGCCGCGCTCCGCGAGGATCTGGCCGGCGCGGTCTTCACCCCGGACGACGGCGGGTACGACGAGGTCCGCAGGGTGTTCAACGGCATGGTCGACCGGCGTCCGGCCGTCATCGCCCAGTGCGAGGACGAGGCGGACGTGGTCACGGCGGTCCGCTTCGCCCGTGAGCTGGACCTGCCGGTAGCGGTCCGCGGCGGCGGTCACAGCGTGGCCGGCATGGCCCTGGGCGACGGGGCGCTGGTCGTGGACCTGCGCCGGATGCACGAGGTGACGGTGCATCCGGCGGCGAAGGCCGTCCGGGTCGGCGGGGGCGCCACCATGAGCCATCTGGACCGGGCCTGCCAGCCGTACGACCTCGCCACCACCGGCGGCCGGGCCTCCACCACCGGCGTCGGCGGGTTCGTGCTCGGCGGGGGCTCGGGCTGGCTGGACCGGACGTTCGGGCTGGCCGTGGACAACCTCGTCGGGGCGGACGTGGTCACCGCCGACGGCACGTGCGTGACGGCGACCGCCGCCGACCACCCGGAGCTGTTCTGGGCACTGCACGGCGGCGGCGGCAACTTCGGGGTCGTCACCTCGCTGACCCTGCGGCTGCACGAGCTGCCCGCGATGTCGATCGCGATGCTGCTGTACGCGCCCGAGCGGGGAGCCGAGGTCACGGGCGCGTACCGGGAACTCATCGCGTCCGGGCCGCGCGAGGCGAGCGGCGGCGTGATCTTCCTGACCGCCCCTCCCGAACCGTTCGTCCCGCCCCACCTGGTCGGCAGCCTGCTCTGCGCGGTCCTGCTGACCTACGCCGGCCCGGAGGAGGCCATGCGCCGGCTCGCCGCGCCCCTGCTGGCCGTGCCGCACGAGGCCGAGGTCGTCACGGCCATCCCGTACGCCGACCTCCAGTGCATGCTCGACGACCCTCCGGGCCTGCGGAACTACTGGTCCGCCGAGTACCTGACGGGCCTGCCCGACGAGGCGGTGGACGTCTTCTGCTCCCGGGCCGGTTCCATGCCGGTCCCCACCGGCACCCAGCACATCCTGTTCCCGCTGGGCGGGGCCATCGCCGACGCGCCGGACGGGTACCCCGTCCCGTACCGGGACTCGCCGTGGGCGGTGCACCCGTTCGCGATCTGGGAGGACCCGGCCGACGACGAGCGGTGCCGGCAGTGGGTGAAGGGCGTACGGGCCGACATACGGCCCTGGAGCAGCGGGGCGGTCTACCTCAACTTCACCGGCGACGAGGGCGAGGAGCGGGTGGCGGCCGGGTTCGGCGCGGACAACCTGCGCCGGCTCCGCGCGGTGAAGCGGCACTACGACCCCGACAACGTCTTCCGCTTCAACCACAACATCAGGCCCGCCTGACCCTTTGGTAGCGTCCGCGATATGGACAATCAGGGCGGGATCACGGTTCAGCGGGCACTGGAGCTGCCGGGGCTGCGCGGCGGTCTCCCGGAGGTGGTGGCCTGCGCCGACCGGCTCGGCCGGACCGTCCGCTGGGTGCACGCCGGCGAGGTCCCCAACATCGCCTCGCTGCTCAAGGGCGGGGAGCTGCTGCTGACCACCGGACTGGGGCTGGGCACCCGGCCCGCCGAGCAGCGGGCCTTCGTACGCCGTCTCGCGGACCGGGGCATCGCCGCGCTGGTGGTGGAACTCGGCCCGCGGTTCACGCGGCTGCCGGCCACCATCGTGGAGACCGCGAAGGCCGCGGGACTGCCGCTGGTGCAGCTGCACCGCGAGGTCCCGTTCGTGGCCGTCACCGAAGAGGTCCACACCGAGATCGTCAACGGGCACTACGCGCTGCTCCAGCGGGCCGAGGAGGTCCACCGGCGCTGCACCGAGGCCCTGCTGGGGGGCGGCGGGATCCCACAGGTGCTGCGCGTCCTGGCCGACTTCACCGCGAACCCCGTCTTCCTGGAGACCGCGGACGGCCAGCTGCTGTACGCCGCCGGGCCGGGGACCGGGGACGCCGCCGCCGACCCCCTCCAGGTGTGGGAGGGCCTGCGCGGTCAGCGCGCCGCCGAACCCTCGGCGACCGCGGTCGTGGTCGACGTGCCCGGCGGTGGCCACGGCACGGGGTCGGTGCGGGCCCGGGTCGTCCTGGCCGGGGTGTCGGCGCCGCTGCTGCCGGTCCACCGGATGGCGGCGGAACGCACGGCCGGGGTCCTGGCGGTCGTCCTCATGCAGGCCCGTCAGGAGGAGGAACTGGCCGCGCGCGGCCGGGGCGACTTCCTGACGGACCTGGCGGAGGGCCGCATCTCGGCGGAGGACGCCCCGGCGCAGGCCCGGGTCCTGGGTTTCCGGCCCGGGACGGGCCCGCTGCTGCCGATCGTCATGAGGCTCTCCACCGACCTGGGGGCCTCGGGGAACTGGGCCGTGCTGGCCCGTGCGGTCCTGGAGGAGCTGTCGTCGGTCGGGGTCCCGGTGCTGCTGGGCGTCCGCCCGGTGGAGGGGCGGGTCCCGCTGCTGGTCTCGCTGCGCGCGGAGTCGGAACGCGCGGCGGTCGCCGACCGGGTCGCGGCCGCGCTGCGGGCCGGGGTGGAGCGGGCCGGCCTCGACCGGGCCGGGGCCCCGCCGGCGGTGGTCGTCGGCGTCTCGGGCAGCTGGGCGGCGGCCTCGGCCGGGCTGCGGCACGCCGCCGAGACAGCCACGGCCGCGCACGGGCTGCCGGCCCGCCCCTGGTACGACGCCCGGCGACTCGACATCGACCTGCTGCTGTGGCGGCTGCGCGAGCACCCCGACCTGGCGGCGTTCGTGGACCGTGCGATCGGGGCGCTGCGGGTCCACGACGCGAACTCGCGGCCGCCGCTCCTCCCGACCCTGGAGACGTACCTGGCCCACGCGGGCCGCAAGGCGGAGACGGCCCGGGAGCTCCACCTGAACCGCCAGACCCTGTACAACCGCCTGGCCCGCATCTCGGAGCTGCTGGGCACCGACCTCGACGACCCGGAGACGGTCCTGTCCCTCAGCCTCGCCCTCCGCGCCCGCCGCCACGCCACGCCTTCCTGACCCTCCTCCGCCGGGCGGCGCGGGTCGGGCAGGATCCGTCAGACACCCCCTAGTGACCTGAGTCAGAGATTCGGTGGCAGTAAGCGGCGACTTTGTCGAGGATCTCGTCGGCGGTCTTCGTCCAGACGAAGGGCCGGGGCTGGTTGTTCCAGTCGGCGAGCCAGGCTCGGATGTCGCGTTCGAGGGCCTGGACGGAACGGTGGACGCCGCGCTTCAGCTTCTTCTGTGTGAGCTCGGCGAACCACCGTTCCACCAGGTTCAGCCATGAGGCACTGGTGGGTGTGAAGTGCAGGTGAAAGCGAGGGTGCGCCAGCAGCCACTTCTTGATGTCGGGTGTCTTGTGGGTCGCGTAGTTGTCGAGGATCAGGTGGACCTGAAGATCTGCCGGGACCTCCTTGTCGACCTTGGCCAGGAACTTCTTGAACTCGGCGGCCCGGTGGCGGCGGTGGAGGGAGCCGATGACCTTGCCGGTCGCGACCTCGAGGGCCGCGAAGAGGGTGGTGGTGCCGGCGCGGATGTAGTCGTGGCTTCGGCGCTCGGGAACGCCCGGCATCATCGGCAGAACTGGCTGAGACCGGTCCAGGGCCTGGATCTGCGACTTCTCGTCCACGCACAGGACCAAAGCCTTCTCCGGCGGGTCCAGATAGAGGCCGACAACATCACGGACCTTGTCGATGAACAGCGGATCCGTCGACAGCTTGAACGTCTGCGACCGGTGCGGGGCCAGTGCGAACGCCCGCCAAATCCTTGAGACGGTCGACTGCGACATCCCCGTGGCCGCGGCCATCGACCTCGTCGACCAATGCGTCGCGTTCTTCGGCGTCTCCTCCAGCGTTTTGACGATCACCCGCTCGACATCGGCGTCGGTGATCTTCCGCGGGACGCCCGGACGCGGCTCGTCGCCCAGCCCGTCCAGGCCGTGCTCGATGAAGCGCCGCCGCCAGGTGCGGACCGTGTCCGGAGCGACCCCAAGCCGCCGCGACACCTCCATCACCGAATGGCCTTCCGCGCACTCCAGCACGATCCGCGACCGCTGAGCCAAAGCCTGCGCCGTCGAACGACGACGTAACCAGCCCTCCAGCACAGCACGCTGGGCATCAGTGACCGACAACGGCGGAATCTTCGGACCAGGACGACTCATACCCAAACCAACGACAAACCTCTGACTCAGGTCACTAGCCCCGCAGCCGTTCCATCAGCTCGTCGTACACCGACAGCACCTGCGCCACCGTGTCGTCCTCCGAGGGCCAGGTCGCGGCCTGGGCCCGGCCCGCGGCGGCGAGTTCCGCCCGCTTCCCCGGGTCGTCCAGCAGCCCGGCCACCGCGCCGGCCAGCGCACCCGGGTCCCCGTACGGCACCAGTACCGCCGCGTCGCCCACCAGCTCCGGTACTCCGCCGACCTCCGTGGCCACCAGCGCCACCCCGGCCCGCAGCGCCTCCTGGGCCAGCAGCGAGCGGCCCTCCCAGCGGCTCGGCAGCACCGCCACGTCGGCCGCGGCCAGCAGCCGGTCCGCGTCCCGGCGGCGGCCCAGCAGCCGTACGGGGAGGCCCTCCGCCTCGATCCGCCGGGCGAGTTCGGCCCGCAGCGGCCCCTCCCCCGCGATCACCAGCAGCGGGAGCGGGTCCAGCACCCGCCAGGCGCGGGCCGCGTCGAGCAGCAGGGAGTAGCCGCGGCGCGCCACGAGACTGCCCACGGCGATCACCAAGGGCCGCTCCACGGCCCCCAGTTCCGCCCGGGTCTTGCCGGCTTCGGCGGCCGGTTCCCCGACCGGGGCGAGGGAGACGGCCGCCGCGACGGGTACGGCCGGGGCGGCCAGCCGGGCGTCCCTGGCCCCGCGCCGCCGCGCCAGGTCGACCTGGTCGGTGGAGGCGCCCAGCACCACGGCGGCGGCCCGTGCCACGCGCCGCTCCAGCAGCCGGCTCAGCCGCCCGAGCGCGCCCGCGGGCTCCGGGGCGCCCCCGTGCCAGGTCACCACGAGCGGTACCCGCCGCGCGCCGCCGCGCAGCGCCAGCGCGGCCCGCATCCCGGCCCGCAGGCCGTGCGCGTGCACCACGTCGGCCCCGGCGCAGGCGGCCCGCAGGGCGCTCACCGCGTCCGGGGTGAACTGCGCGCCCGCGCCGGTGAAGTCGTACTCGCCTTCGGCCGCGACGGGGGCGCACACGGTCACCCGCACGCCCCGGGCGGCGAGCCCGGTCGCGAGGGACCGCACGTGCGCGCAGCTGCCCGCGCCGGCGCCGCCGAGGACCTGGACGGTACGCAGCGGGGGCCGCCCGTACGGCTGTGCGGGGACCGGAAGGGAGACCGGGGAGCTGCTCACGGGCCGAGGCTCCAGGGTGAGGGGTCAGAGACGTCGCCCAGGATGCCAGTCCGCACGCGCGTTCCGGGACCATACGGGTGCGGATCCCGTGCGAGATACCGCCGCACGCCCCCCAGCCTCACCCACACGGGCTAGTTTCGCGTCACCCCGATGCCCTTTCGGACGCCGACGGGGGTCCGGAACGCCCTGCGTTCCGGACCCCCGTCGGCGTCCGTCCCCGTGCGGGCGCGCGTTGGCTCACGCGTCCGCGCGCGCCGCCTCCAGGAGTTCCTCCGCATGGGCGCGGGCCGTCTGCGAGTCCTCCTGGCCGGCGAGCATCCGCGACAGCTCGCGGATGCGGTCCTCGCCTTCCAGGACGGTCACGCCGGAGCGGGTCACCGATCCGTCGACGGTCTTCTCCACGAGCAGCTGCCGGTCCGCGAAGGCCGCCACCTGCGGGAGGTGGGTGACGACGACGACCTGGGCCGACTTGGCCAGCTTGGCCAGCCGTCGCCCGACCTCGACGGCCGCCTTGCCGCCGACGCC
Organism: Streptomyces sp. NBC_01276; assembly: GCF_041435355.1. Taxonomy (GTDB): domain Bacteria; phylum Actinomycetota; class Actinomycetes; order Streptomycetales; family Streptomycetaceae; genus Streptomyces. The sequence goes on along the minus strand of NZ_CP108442.1, from coordinate 5,951,032 downwards.
CGCGTCGACCTCGTCGAAGAGGTACGTGGGCACCGGGTCGGAGCCGGCGAAGACGACCTCCACCGCCAGCATGACCCGCGACAGCTCACCGCCCGAGGCGCCCTTGGCGATCGGCCGCGGCTGGGCACCGGGGTGCGGTGCCAGCAGCAGTTCGACCTCGTCCGCGCCCGAGGGCCCGTACGCGACCGGGCGGCCGCCGACCTCGACGCCCTCGGCGTCCTGCGTCTGGCGGATGTCGAAGGTCACCCGCGCGTGCGGCATGGCGAGGGAGGCGAGCTCGGCGGTCACGTCCGCGGCGAACCGCGCGGCGGCCTCCGTCCGGGCGTCCGTCAGGGCCTGGGCCAGGGCGGACAGTTCGCCGCGCAGCCCGTCGCGTTCGGCGGTGAGCTCGCCGATCCGCTCGTCGTCGCCGTCCAGTTCCAGCAGCCGCTTCGATCCCCGCTCGGCCCACTCCAGTACGGCTCCCAGCCCGCCGTCGGCGTCGCCGTACTTGCGCACCAGCTGGGTCAGCGCCGCCCGCCGCTCCTCCACGGCGGCGAGCCGCAGCGGGTCGGCGTCGAGGTCGTCGGCGTACCCGGCGAGTTCCCCGGCCACGTCGGCCAGCAGGATCCCGAGCTCCCCGATCCGGTCGGCGAGCCCGCCGAGCACCGGGTCGTGGGAGCGTACGGATTCCAGGGCGCGGTGGGCACCGGCGACGAGCGTGTTGGCGTCGACGCCCTCCGGGTCCTCCACGTCTCCGGCGAGCGCCCCGTGCGCCGCCTGCGCGGCGGAGGCCAGCGATTCGGCGTGCCCGAGCCGCTCCGCCTCCGCGGCCAGCTCGGCGTCCTCGCCGGGCAGGGGTTCCAGGGCGGCGATCTCGTCGAGTCCGAAGCGCAGCAGGTCCGCCTCCTGAGCCCGCTCCCGGGCCCGGGTGGTGATCTCGTCCAGCTCGACGGCGACGGCCCGCAGCCGCCGGTAGGCGCCCGCGTACTTCTCCAGGGGGACGGCGACCGCGTCCCCGGCGTACCGGTCGAGGGCCTGCCGCTGCCGGGCGGGCCTCAGCAGCCCCTGCTGGTCGGTCTGTCCGTGGACGGCGACCAGGTCGTCGGCGAGCTCGGCGAGCAGGCCCACGGGGACGGAGCGGCCGCCGACGTGGGCGCGCGAACGCCCCTCGGCGGACACCGTCCGGCTGATCAGCAGGGCACCCTCGTCGAGTTCGGCGCCGGCCTCCTGCGCGCGCAGCGCGGCGGGCGCGTCGGGGCGCAGCACGACGCGCCCCTCCACGACCGCCGCCTTGGCACCGATCCGCACCAGGGCGGGGTCGGCGCGACCGCCGAGCAGCAGCCCGAGGCTGGTGACGACCATCGTCTTGCCCGCGCCGGTCTCGCCGGTCACCGCGGTGAAACCGGGCGACAGCTCGACCACCGCGTCGTCGATGACCCCGAGCGACCGTATCCGCATCTCCTCAAGCACGGGACGACGATACCGAGGTTTCCCGGGTGCCATGTGACGTCACCCGCCCGGAGTTCTCCGAACGCATGTGCTATTACATGATCAGCTGGTCTCGTGCGGGGCGCCCCGCCAGCCCGACACCGGCAACGCGAACTTCGCGACCAGCCGGTCCGTGAACGACGCGTGGTGCAGGCGGGCGAGCCGCACCGGCACCGTGCCCCGGCGCACCTCGACCCGCGCCCCCGACGGCAGCTCCAGCGTCCGGCGCCCGTCGCACCACAGGGCCCCGTGCGGGGTGCCGTTCTGCACCTCCACCGCCAGCACCGAGGTGGGCGAGGTCACCAGCGGCTTCGCGAACAGGGCGTGCGCGCTGATCGGCACCATCAGCAGCGCCTCCACCTCCGGCCAGACCACCGGCCCGCCCGCCGAGAAGGCGTACGCCGTCGAGCCCGTCGGCGTCGCGCAGACGATCCCGTCGCAGCCGAAGCCGGTCACCGGGCGCCCGTCGATCTCCAGGACCACCTCCAGCATCCGCTCAGCGGAGACCTTCTGGACGGCGGCCTCGTTCAGCGCCCAGTCCCGGTGGACCACGTCACCGTTGGTCCGCACCAGGACGTCGAGGGTCATGCGCTCCTCGACCTCGTACGACTTCGACACCACCCGGTCCACGACCTTGTCCAGGTCGTCGCGCTCGGCCTCGGCGAGGAAGCCCACCCGGCCCAGGTTGACGCCCAGCATCGGCACCCCCGAACCGCGCGCGAACTCAGCCCCGCGCAGCAGGGTCCCGTCCCCGCCCAGCACGATCAGCAGCTCGCACCCGTCGAACACCTTCGGCGTGCACTCGGCGACGAGCTCCACCTCGGGCGGCAGCGGCAGATCCCGCGCCTCCTGCTCCAGCACCCTGACCCGCAGGCCCGAGCGCAGCAGACCGAGCACGACCAGCTCCGCGCTGCGGATGGCCGCCGGCCGCCCGGTGTGCGCGAGCAGGAAGACGGTCCGCACCTCCCCCTCCCGGTCCCCCGGGCCCCCCGAACCTGCTGAACCTGCTGAACCTGCTGAACCTGCTGACGCGTCTGTCACTGCGGCCCCTCCGCCACTGCACGATCGACATCCCCCGGGTCGAGCGCGGGTGCCCCCGCCCGGAGCCACAGAAAGTACTCGACGTTCCCCGACGGCCCCGGCAGCGGGCTCGCCGTCACCCCGAGCACGCCCAGCCCCAGCTTCCAGGCCTGCGCCGCGACCTCCCGCACGGCCTCCGCCCGCAACTCGGGGCTGCGCACCACTCCGCCGCTGCCCAGGCGCTCCTTGCCGACCTCGAACTGCGGCTTGACCATCAGCACCAGGTCCGCGCCGGGCGCCGTGCAGCGCACCAGCGCCGGCAGCACCAGCCCGATGGAGATGAAGGACAGGTCGCCGACGACCAGGTCGACGGGGGTCCCGTCGATCAGCTCGACCGTCAGCTCGCGGACGTTCGTACGGTCCTTGACGGTGACCCGCTCGTCGCTCTGCAGCGACCAGGCGAGCTGCCCGTAGCCGACGTCCACGGCGACGACGTGGGCCACGCCCGCGCGCAGCAGCACGTCGGTGAAGCCCCCGGTCGACGCCCCCGCGTCCAGCGCCCGCCGGCCCTCGACCTCCAGCCCCCGCGGACGGAACGCGGCGAGGGCGCCGGCCAGCTTGTGGCCGCCCCTGGAGACGTAGTCGGGGTCGCTGTCGTCCTTGAGGACGACGAGGGCCGCGCTGGTCTCGACCTGCGTGGCCGGTTTCGTCGCGGTGGTGCCTCCCACGGTGACCCGTCCCGCGGCGATCAGCTGGGCCGCGTGCTCTCGCGAGCGGGCCATGCTGCGGCGTACCAGTTCGGCGTCCAGGCGGCGGCGTGCCACTCCTGCCACGTTCGGTTCAGCTCCTGTTTTCGTAAGGTCCGGGGACGGGCGGTGCGTCCAGCGCGGTCAGCGCCTCGCGCAGTCCCCCGTGGACATCCTCGTACACCGCGGCGTGCTCGTCCGCAGGCAGGTGGTCGGCGTCCGCCAGCCGCTCCAGGTGCGCGTCGACCCCGGCGTGGCCGGTGGGGGTGCGTACGAGGCCCAGCGCGGCGGGGCCCGCGGGCTCCCCGGCGGGCTCTGCCCCGGGCTCCTCGGGGACGTCCGGAAGGCCCCCGGACACGTCGTCGGTCATGCCCCGACGCTACCCCGAAGCGCGGGTCCGGCCACGCAGGGCTCTGCGGTACGGTCGTGATCACCATGGCTACGATCCAGGAGTGCCGCGACGCACTCGACCGACTCTCCGACAACCTGGCGCGGGCCGATGACGGCGTGCGCGGCGCGGCCGCCTTCGACCGGTCCCTGAGCTGTCACGTCACCGACCTCGACCAGACCTTCTCCGGCCGCCTCGACAACGGCCGGATCCGGGTGGACGCCGTCGCCCCGGGGCCGCCGCGCGCCAAGGCCGAAATCCGGCTCGCGATGTCGGGTGACGACCTGCTCGCGCTGGTCGCCGGCGAACTGAAGTTCGCCAAGGCCTGGGCCTCGGGCCGGGTCCGCCTGGAGGCCGGCTTCCGTGACCTGCTGCGGCTCAAGAGCCTGCTCTGAGGCGCCGGGCCCGCCGGACCGGCGGGCCCGCGGTGGACTCAGACGGCCGCCCTGGCGCGGGCCTGACGGGCGGCCGGGACCACCAGCGGCGTCCCGGTCTCCGGGTCGTCGATGATCTGGCAGCGCACCCCGAAGACCTCCTCCACCAGCTCGGCGGTGACCACCTCCGCGGGCGGCCCCTCGGCGACGACGACGCCGCCGCGCAGGGCGATCAGGTGGGTGGCGTAGCGGGCCGCGTGGTTGAGGTCGTGCAGCACCGCCACCAGGGTCCGGCCCTCGTTCTCGTGGAGCTCCGCGCACAGGTCGAGCACGTCGAGCTGGTGCTGGATGTCCAGGTAGGTCGTCGGCTCGTCCAGGAGCAGCAGCGGGGTCTGCTGGGCCAGCGCCATCGCGATCCACACCCGCTGGCGCTGCCCGCCCGACAGCTCGTCCACGGCCCGGTCGGCCAGTTCGGCGACCCCGGTCGAGGCCATCGACTCGGCGACGATCCGCTCGTCCTGCTCCGACCACTGGCGCAGCAGCCCCTGGTGCGGGTACCGGCCGCGCGAGACCAGGTCGGCGACGGTGATCCCGTCGGGCGCGATCGAGGACTGCGGGAGCAGCCCCAGCATCCTGGCCACCTTCTTCGCCGGCATCGAGGAGATGGCCTGACCGTCCAGCAGCACCCGCCCGGCGGACGGCTTCAGCATCCGCGACAGGGCCCGCAGCAGCGTGGACTTGCCGCAGGCGTTGGGGCCGACGATCACGGTGAAGGAGTGGTCGGGGATCTCCACCGACAGGTTCTCGGCGATGACCCGCCGGTCATAGCCGAGGGTGACGTTCTCCGCGGTCAGCCGCTGCACTTGGGTACTCCTCGTGTGGCCCGGCGCCGTGCCGGGCTCGTTGCCGGGCGCGGGGAGCCTGGCGCCCCGCGCGCTCATATGCGTCCCGCCCTGCGCTCTGTGACGAGCAGCCAGAGCAGGTAGACGCCGCCCACCAGGCCGGTCACCACGCCCACCGGCAGCTGGTCGGCGCCGAAGGCCCGCTGCGAGGCCAGGTCGGAGGCCAGCAGCAGGACGGCACCCATCAGCGCGCCGGTGAGCAGGTTCGGGCCGGGCGAGCGCGTCAGCCGCCGGGCCAGCTGGGGCGCGGCCAGGGCGACGAAGCTGATCGGGCCGGCCGCGGCGGCCGCCGCGGTGGTCAGCAGGACCGCGGCGAGCATCAGCAGCATCCGGGTCCGTTCCACCGGCACGCCCAGCGCGTACGCGCAGTCGTCGCCCATCTCGATCATCCGCAGGGCCCGGTTCTGCCCGAGGACCAGCGGGAACAGCAGTGCGCAGGTCGCCAGCAGCGGCCAGACCTGGGACCAGTCGCGGCCGGCCAGCGAGCCGGTCAGCCAGACCATGGCCCGGGTGGCGTCGACGAGCTGCGCCTTGGCGATCAGGTACTGGATGACGGCGACGAGGACGGCGGAGGACCCGATGCCGACGAGCACCAGCCGGTAGCCGTGGACCCCCTGCTTGTACGCGAGCAGGTAGACGGCGGCGCCGGCGAGCACCCCGCCCGCCACCGCGCCCGCCGCGACCTCGGCCGCACCGCCCTTGAACAGGATGATGACGGCGAGCGCGCCGACCGCCGAGCCGTACCCGAAGCCGAGCAGGTCGGGGGAGCCGAGCGGATTGCGCGAGACGGACTGGAAGACCGCCCCGGCCATCCCGAGGGCCGCGCCGACCAGCACCGCGACCAGCACCCGCGGCAGCCTCAGGTCGTTGACGATGAAGTCGTCGGCGGGACTGCCGTTGCCCAGCAGCGTCCGTACGACGTCCGCCGGGGCTATCTCGAAGTCGCCGGTGCCGATGAGCACGACCGCCAGGGCCAGCGCCACGGCGGCCAGCACCACCCCGGTCACCAGGGCGCGGCCCTCGACGCGCAGCGAGACGCCGCCGGGTCCGCGCAGCGCGCGCAGCCGGGCGCCCTGCGCCGGCGCCTGCGCGGTCGTGTCCGCCGGGGCGAGGGGGGTCGCGGTCACAGCTGGGCCATCCTCTTGCGCCGAACCAGGTAGATGAAGACGGGACCGCCGATGAGCGCGGTGACGATGCCGACCTGGAGCTCGCCGGGCCGGGTGACGACCCGTCCGACCACGTCGGCGCCCAGCAGCAGCACGGGCGACAGCACCGCCGAGTACGCGAGCACCCAGCGCATGTCGGGCCCGGTGACCAGGCGCACCAGGTGCGGGATCATCAGCCCGACGAAGACGATCGGCCCGCACGCGGCGGTCGCGGCCCCGCACAGCAGGGTGATGGCGACCATGGCCGCGACGCGGGTCCGGGTCAGGTGCGCGCCGAGCGCCCGCGCGGTGTCGTCGCCCAGGGCCATCGCGTTGAGCGGCCGGCCGAGCGCGAGCGCGAGCACGGCCCCGGCCAGCAGGAAGGGCGCCACCTGCGTGACGGTGTCCATGGTGGCGGAGGCGAGGGAACCCACCGTCCAGAAGCGCAGCTTGTCCAGGGCCTTGCTGTCCATCAGCTGGACCGCGTTGATGTAGCCGACGAGCGCCGCGCTGGCCGCCGTACCCGCGAGCGCGAGCCGCACCGGCGTCGCGCTGCGGCTGCCGCCGAGCACGTAGACGAGGACCGAGACGAGCGCGGCGCCGAGGAAGGCCCACCAGACGAACTCGTCCAGGGAGTCCGCCCCGAGGAAGCTGATCGCCGAGACGACGGCCGCCGCGGCGCCCGCGTTGACGCCGAGGATGCCGGGCTCGGCCAGCGGGTTGCGGGTCAGCGCCTGCATCACCGCTCCGGAGAGGCCGAGGGCCAGTCCGACCATCACGCCCAGGAGGGTGCGCGGGATCCGCAGGTCCCGTACGACCACGTCCTCGGTGGTCCCCGTGAAGTGGAAGAGGCCGTGCCAGACCTGTTCCAGGGGCATCGCCCTGGCGCCGACGGCGATGCTCGCCACCACCACCAGGGCCAGTACGACGAGGGCGGCCAGCAGACCGGCCGCACGGGCGCCGTGGCGCGTACGGGCGGCGGCGGGCGGCGCCACGCTCTGTTCGGGGGGACTCTCGACCAACACGGAGGTTAGGTTAGCCTACCCTCCGGTCGAAATGATTCCCTCGAACGGCCGAACGCTCCCGGCACCGCCGCCGGCCGTGCCCGACGGTCCTGCGGCGCTATGCCCCCTCAAGCCCCTGGAACCCCTGGAGCCCCAGCAGGTCCAGGGCCTTCCCCGCGTCCAGCGCGCAAGAGCCCTCCCCCGCCCGCGTCCACGCCGCCGCGCACAGCGCCCGCAGCCCGTCCAGGGCCTCCCCCTCGCCCCGCAGCTCCAGTACGTCGTCCAGCGCGACCGCCGTCCACCCGCCGCAGCGGAAGCCGTCCCCGGCCGGCTCCACCTCCGGCTGCCCGGTCAGCAGCCCGCGCAGGTCCCGGTCCACGTACGTCGGCCGGTGCTTCGGCACGGCCCGCAGCAGCTGCGCCGCGTCCGTCACCCCGGTCAGCACCAGCAGCGAGTCCACCTCCCCGTTGAAGGCGCCCTCGATGTCGGTGTCCAGCCGGTCCCCCACCACCAGCGGCCGCTCCGCCCCGGTCCGCAGCACCGTCTCCCGGTGCATCGGGGGCAGCGGCTTCCCCGCCACCTGCGGCTCCGCTCCCGTCGCGATCCGTACGACCTCCACGGCGGCCCCGTTGCCGGGCGCGATCCCCCGCGCCCCCGGGATCGTCAGGTCGGTGTTCGACGCGAACCACGGCACCCCGCGGTTGACCGCGTACGCCGCCTCCGCGAACCGCCCCCACGCCAGGTCCGGCCCCCCGTACCCCTGCACGACGGCCGCCAGCCCCTCCTCCTCGGCCGAGTCCACCGGCACCAGCCCCCGCTCGCGCAGCGCGACCCGCAGCCCCTCGCCGCCGATCACCAGCACCTTCGACCCCGGCTCCACCTGCTCCGCGATCAGCCGGGCCACCGCCTGCGCGGAGGTGATCACCTCGGCCGGATCCGTCGGGATGCCGAGCTCAGCCAGGTGCCCGGCGACGGCGTCCGGGGTGCGCAGCGCGTTGTTGGTGACGTACGCGAGGTGCATCCCCGCGGCCCGGGCCGCGGCGAGTGACTCCACGGCGTGCGCGACGGCCAGACCGCCCGCGTACACCACCCCGTCCAGGTCCAGCAGAGCCGTGTCGTAGGCCTGGTGGAGACCGCGCTGACTGCCGGCGGGGGTGGTCCTGCTCTGCGGGGTCATCTGGCCGCTCCTCATTCGCTGATTCCGCGCCCCGCGTACTTCCAGGGCTTCTTTGGATCGATCTTGTCCGATTTTGCGCCGGTCCCGGTCCTTCACCCGATCATCCCGCATCGCGAGACGGGTCTTACCATGCACCAATGACCACACCTGGCAACGCGGAGCACGGGCTGCGCCTGATCCCCTTCCACGGACTGCGCTACGTCCCGCAGCGCGTCGGCAGCCTCGCCGCCGTGACCTCCCCGCCGTACGACGTGGTCGTGCGCCCCGACGGAGTCGACTACCTCGAATCCGCCGATCCGCACAACATCGTGCGGCTGATCCTGCCGCAGGCCGAGACCCCGGCCGCACGCAACGAACAGGCCGCCCGCACCCTCCGCGACTGGCTCGCCGAGGGCATCCTCAGCGCCGACCCGCGGCCCGCGCTCTACGTCTACGAGCAGCGCAAGGCCGGGGTCCTCCAGCGCGGCATCATCGGCGCCCTCGCCCTGTCCGACGCCGGGGCCGGCATCGTCCTGCCCCACGAGGACGTCATGCCGGACGTGGTCACCGACCGGGCGGGCCTGATGCGCGCCACGTCGGCCAACCTCGAACCCCTCCTCCTCACGTACCTGGGCGACGGCCCCGGCACGGGAGCGGCCGCGGTCGTCGAGGCCACCGCCGCCCGTCGGCCCCCGCTGCTGTCGACCGTCACCGAGGACGGCTTCTGCCACAGCCTGTGGGCCATCACCGACCCCGACGAGCTGGCCGCCGTCACCGCCGACCTCGGCCACCGCCAGGCCCTGATCGCCGACGGCCACCACCGCTGGGCCACGTACCTGCGCCTCCAGCAGGAGCACGGCTCGCCCACCCCCTGGGACTTCGGCCTGGTCCTGCTCGTGGACACCGCCCGCTACCCGCTCCAGGTCCGCGCCATCCACCGGATGCTGCGCCGGCTGCCGCTGTCGCGCGCGCTGGCCGCCCTCGACGGCTCCTTCCGGGTCCGCCCGGTCGACGGCCCGCTCCCGCTGGCCCTGGAGGCCCTCGCCGACGCCTCGGAACGCGGCAACGCCTTCCTGCTCACCGGCGACGGCACCTTCCACCTGGTCACCGACCCGGACCCGGCCCTCATCGAGCGGACCGTCCGCCACGACCGGCCCGAGGCCTGGCGCCGACTGGACGCGACCGTGCTGCACGCGACCCTGCTCGACGCGCTGTGGCAGATCCCGGACGCCCCCGACCAGATCACGTACATCCACGACGCCCCCGCCACCGTCGCCATGGCCGAACGCCACGGCGGCACGGCCGTCCTGCTGCACCCCGTACGGGAGGCGGTGGTCCGGGACCTGGCCCGCCAGGGCGTCACGATGCCCCGGAAGTCGACCTCCTTCGGCCCGAAGCCGGCCACCGGGCTGGTCCTGCGCAGCGTGGACTGACCGGGGGCTCACGGCTCCGGACATGCGAAAGGGCGGCACCCCCGAGGGGGTGCCGCCCTTTCGTCACGGCTTACGCCTTGTCGCGCTCGTCGTCCTCGACGACCACGATCTCGTCGGTCGCGTCGACGTCGGCCTCGTCGAGGGGCTCGTACTCCTCGTCGTCCTCGTCGTAGTACTCGGCCTGGTCGGTGGCCCGCTCGGCGGCGGCCACCTCGGCCTCGTCCTCGTCCTCGTCGTCCTCGTCGAGGTCGAGGTCGTCAGCGAGGTCCGCTGCCTCTTCCTCCTCCTCGACGGCGGCGTCGACGAACTCGACCCCGTCGATCTCGGCCAGGCGGTCCGAGGCGTCGGTCGCCCCGTCCTTGTCGGCCTCCAGGGTCTTCGCGAACCACTCGCGGGCCTCGTCCTCACGGCCGGCGGCCAGCAGGGCGTCGGCGTAGGCGTAGCGCAGGCGCGCGGTCCAGGGCTGGACGCTGTTGGAGGCCAGCTCCGGGCTCTGCAGGGTCACGATGGCGGCGTCGAGCTCGCCCATGTCCCGGCGGGCACCGGCCGCGACGAGGCGCATCTCGACCTGGCCGGCCTTGTCCAGCTTCTGCACCTCGGGCTCGCCGGCCATGGCCAGGGCCCGCTCCGGACGGCCGAGGCCGCGCTCGCAGTCGGCCATGACGGGCCACAGCTCGACGGAGCCGGTCATCCGCTTGGAGGCGCGGAACTCCGCGAGGGCCTCGCTGTACTTCTGCGTGGCGTACGCGGCGAAGCCGGCGGCCTCACGGACGGCGGCGACGCGGGAGGCCAGACGCAGGGCGATGCGGGCGTACGCGTACGCCTGCTCCGGGTCCTCGTCGATGAGCCGGGCCACCATGACCAGGTTGCGCGAGACCTCCTCGGCCAGGCCCTTGGGCAGGCTCAGGAGCTCCTGACGCACGTCGGCGTCGATCTCGTGCCCGGTGACGTCGTCGTCGATCGGGAGCCGCTTGACCGGGTCGCGGTCGGCGCGGAAGTCGCGGTCGCCGCCACGGTCATCGCGACCACGGTAGCCACCACGGTCATCGCGACCACCACGGAACCCACCACGGTCTCCACCGCGGTCGCCGCCACGGTCGTCACGGCGCGGGTACGACGGACGGTCGCCACCACGGTCGTCACGACCGCCACGGAAACCACCGCGCTCGTCGTCACGACGCGGGTAGGACGGACGCCCACCACGGTCGTCATCACGACGGAACGACGGACGGTCCCCACCACGGTCATCACGACGCGGGTACGACGGACGGTCGCCACCACGGTCGTCACGACCGCCACGGAAACCACCGCGCTCGTCGTCACGACGCGGGTAGGACGGACGCCCACCACGGTCGTCATCACGACGGAACGACGGACGGTCCCCACCACGGTCATCACGACGCGGGTACGACGGACGGTCGCCACCACGGTCGTCACGACCGCCACGGAAACCACCACGGTCATCGTCACGACGCGGGTACGAGGGACGGTCGCCGCCACGGTCGTCGCGACGCGGGTAGGACGGACGGTCGCCGCCACGGTCGTCACGGCCACCGCGGAAACCACCGCGCTCGTCGTCACGACGCGGGTAGGACGGACGCCCACCACGGTCGTCATCACGACGGAACGACGGACGGTCCCCACCACGGTCATCACGACGCGGGTACGACGGACGGTCGCCGCCACGGTCGTCACGACCGCCACGGAAACCACCACGGTCATCGTCACGACGCGGGTACGAGGGACGGTCCCCACCACGGTCGTCGCGACGCGGGTACGACGGACGGTCGCCACCACGGTCATCACGGCCACCGCGGAAACCGCCACGGTCATCGTCACGACGCGGGTACGAGGGACGGTCGCCACCACGGTCATCACGACCGCCGCGGAAACCACCGCGCTCGTCGTCACGACGCGGGTAGGACGGACGCCCACCACGGTCGTCATCACGACGGGGGTAGGACGGGCGGTCGCCGCCACGGTCGTCGCGGCCGCCACGGAAGCCACCGCTGACGGGACGGCCGCCACGGTCGTCATCACGGCGCGGGTAGCTGGGACGGTCCTCGCGACGCGGGTACGAGGGACGGTCGCCACCACGGTCGTCACGACCGCCACGGAAACCGCCGCCACCACCGGTGGGACGGCCGCCACGGTCGTCGTCACGGCGCGGGTAGCTGGGACGGTCGCCACCGCGGTCGTCACGACCACGGAAGCCGCCGCCGCTGGGACGGTCGCCGGCGGGGCGCCCACCACGGTCGTCACGGCGGAAACCGCCGCCACCACCGGTCGGACGGCCACCGCGGTCGTCGCGGCGGAAGCCACCGCGGTCACCGCCACGGTCGTCACGGCCCCCGCGGTAGCCGCCCCTGTCACCGCCGTCGTTGCGACGAGGCTCGCGCTCCGGACGATCGTCGGGAGAGTTGGACATGGGTGTGACTCCTGTCTTCGGGGTACCGCTAGTCATTCTCGCGCAACCAACCCATGGCCGCGCTTCGGCGTAAAGAGGTGAAAAACAAAAAGGACCCTTGGTCCAGCGTTGAACGCTGGACCAAGGGTCCTTTGAAAGATTGTTCGGCGGCGTCCTACTCTCCCACAGGGTCCCCCCTGCAGTACCATCGGCGCTGAAAGGCTTAGCTTCCGGGTTCGGAATGTAACCGGGCGTTTCCCTAACGCTATGACCACCGAAACCCTATCGGTTTCGAGCGAACAAGCACACTCTGTAGTTGTGTTCTAGCTCTAGAAACCAGCAACCGTTCGTTGCTTCAGAACTAACACAGTGGACGCGAGCAACTGAGGACAAGCCCTCGGCCTATTAGTACCAGTCAGCTCCACCCGTTACCGGGCTTCCACATCTGGCCTATCAACCCAGTCGTCTACTGGGAGCCTTACCCTCTCAAGGAGGTGGGAATACTCATCTTGAAGCAGGCTTCCCGCTTAGATGCTTTCAGCGGTTATCCCTCCCGAACGTAGCCAACCAGCCATGCCCTTGGCAGGACAACTGGCACACCAGAGGTTCGTCCGTCCCGGTCCTCTCGTACTAGGGACAGCCCTTCTCAATATTCCTACGCGCACAGCGGATAGGGACCGAACTGTCTCACGACGTTCTAAACCCAGCTCGCGTACCGCTTTAATGGGCGAACAGCCCAACCCTTGGGACCGACTCCAGCCCCAGGATGCGACGAGCCGACATCGAGGTGCCAAACCATCCCGTCGATATGGACTCTTGGGGAAGATCAGCCTGTTATCCCCGGGGTACCTTTTATCCGTTGAGCGACGGCGCTTCCACAAGCCACCGCCGGATCACTAGTCCCGACTTTCGTCCCTGCTCGACCCGTCGGTCTCACAGTCAAGCTCCCTTGTGCACTTACACTCAACACCTGATTGCCAACCAGGCTGAGGGAACCTTTGGGCGCCTCCGTTACCCTTTGGGAGGCAACCGCCCCAGTTAAACTACCCATCAGACACTGTCCCTGATCCGGATCACGGACCGAGGTTAGACATCCAGCACGACCAGAGTGGTATTTCAACGGCGACTCCACCATGACTGGCGTCACGGCTTCAAAGTCTCCCACCTATCCTACACAAGCCGAACCGAACACCAATATCAAACTGTAGTAAAGGTCCCGGGGTCTTTCCGTCCTGCTGCGCGAAACGAGCATCTTTACTCGTAGTGCAATTTCACCGGGCCTATGGTTGAGACAGTCGAGAAGTCGTTACGCCATTCGTGCAGGTCGGAACTTACCCGACAAGGAATTTCGCTACCTTAGGATGGTTATAGTTACCACCGCCGTTTACTGGCGCTTAAGTTCTCAGCTTCGCAACCCCGAAAGGTCACTAACCGGTCCCCTTAACGTTCCAGCACCGGGCAGGCGTCAGTCCGTATACATCGCCTTACGGCTTCGCACGGACCTGTGTTTTTAGTAAACAGTCGCTTCTCGCTGGTCTCTGCGGCCACCCCCAGCTCACGGAGCAAGTCCGATCACCAGTGATGGCCCCCCTTCTCCCGAAGTTACGGGGGCATTTTGCCGAGTTCCTTAACCATAGTTCACCCGAACGCCTCGGTATTCTCTACCTGACCACCTGAGTCGGTTTAGGGTACGGGCCGCCATGAAACTCGCTAGAGGCTTTTCTCGACAGCATAGGATCATCCACTTCACCACAATCGGCTCGGCATCAGGTCTCAGCCTTAATGAGGGACGGATTTGCCTACCCCTCGGCCTACACCCTTACCCCGGGACAACCACCGCCCGGGCTGGACTACCTTCCTGCGTCACCCCATCGCTTACCTACTACAAGTCTGGTTCGTCGGCTCCACCACTTTCCTTTCCCCGAAGGGTCCGGAACGGCTTCACGGACTTAGCATCGCCTGATTCGATATTGGGCGTTTCAAAGCGGGTACCGGAATATCAACCGGTTGTCCATCGACTACGCCTGTCGGCCTCGCCTTAGGTCCCGACTTACCCTGGGCAGATCAGCTTGACCCAGGAACCCTTAGTCAATCGGCGCACACGTTTCTCACGTGTGTATCGCTACTCATGCCTGCATTCTCACTCGTGAACCGTCCACAACTAGCTTCCGCTGCTGCTTCACCCGGCACACGACGCTCCCCTACCCATCACAGCGGGCGTTGGCCCTATTGCTGCAATGACACGACTTCGGCGGTACGCTTGAGCCCCGCTACATTGTCGGCGCGGAATCACTTGACCAGTGAGCTATTACGCACTCTTTCAAGGGTGGCTGCTTCTAAGCCAACCTCCTGGTTGTCTCTGCGACTCCACATCCTTTCCCACTTAGCGTACGCTTAGGGGCCTTAGTCGATGCTCTGGGCTGTTTCCCTCTCGACCATGGAGCTTATCCCCCACAGTCTCACTGCCGTGCTCTCACTTACCGGCATTCGGAGTTTGGCTAAGGTCAGTAACCCGGTAGGGCCCATCGCCTATCCAGTGCTCTACCTCCGGCAAGAAACACACGACGCTGCACCTAAATGCATTTCGGGGAGAACCAGCTATCACGGAGTTTGATTGGCCTTTCACCCCTAACCACAGGTCATCCCCCAGGTTTTCAACCCTGGTGGGTTCGGTCCTCCACGAAGTCTTACCTCCGCTTCAACCTGCCCATGGCTAGATCACTCCGCTTCGGGTCTAGAGCGTGCAACTCAATCGCCCTATTCGGACTCGCTTTCGCTACGGCTTCCCCACACGGGTTAACCTCGCTACACACCGCTAACTCGCAGGCTCATTCTTCAAAAGGCACGCAGTCACGACCCATTGGGTAAACCCAATGAGCGACGCTCCCACGGCTTGTAGGCACACGGTTTCAGGTACTATTTCACTCCGCTCCCGCGGTACTTTTCACCATTCCCTCACGGTACTATCCGCTATCGGTCACCAGGGAATATTTAGGCTTAGCGGGTGGTCCCGCCAGATTCACACGGGATTTCTCGGGCCCCGTGCTACTTGGGAGATTCTTAAGCAAGCCGCTGATGTTTCGTCTACGGGGGTCTTACCCTCTACGCCGGACCTTTCGCATGTCCTTCGACTACATCAACGGTTTCTGACTCGCCGACCGGCCGGCAGACCGATCAAAAGAATTCCCACAACCCCGTATGCGCAACCCCTGCCGGGTATCACACGCATACGGTTTGGCCTCATCCGGTTTCGCTCGCCACTACTCCCGGAATCACGGTTGTTTTCTCTTCCTGAGGGTACTGAGATGTTTCACTTCCCCTCGTTCCCTCCACATGCCCTATGTGTTCAGGCATGGGTGACAGCCCATGACGACTGCCGGGTTTCCCCATTCGGACACCCCCGGATCAAAGCTCAGTTGGCAGCTCCCCGGGGCCTATCGCGGCCTCTCACGTCCTTCATCGGTTCCTGGTGCCAAGGCATCCACCGTGCGCCCTTAAAAACTTGGCCACAGATGCTCGCGTCCACTGTGTAGTTCTCAAGCAACGACCAGCCACCCATCACCCTCATCCCTAAGGACCAGGTTCACTGGGGCCGGCATCGCGAAGATAAGACCTTACGGCCGTACCCTCAGATACCCAACAACGTGCCAGGCACGATCCCCTCGACTATCACTGTTTTCCACGCCGAAGCAGTACTTACAGGATGTTCTGGAAACCGTGCCAAATAATCAACGTTCCACCCATGAGCAACCGTGCGATTCATTCGATCGCAGTCGGCTATATGCTCCTTAGAAAGGAGGTGATCCAGCCGCACCTTCCGGTACGGCTACCTTGTTACGACTTCGTCCCAATCGCCAGTCCCACCTTCGACAGCTCCCTCCCTTACGGGTTGGGCCACCGGCTTCGGGTGTTACCGACTTTCGTGACGTGACGGGCGGTGTGTACAAGGCCCGGGAACGTATTCACCGCAGCAATGCTGATCTGCGATTACTAGCGACTCCGACTTCATGGGGTCGAGTTGCAGACCCCAATCCGAACTGAGACCGGCTTTTTGAGATTCGCTCCACCTCACGGTATCGCAGCTCATTGTACCGGCCATTGTAGCACGTGTGCAGCCCAAGACATAAGGGGCATGATGACTTGACGTCGTCCCCACCTTCCTCCGAGTTGACCCCGGCGGTCTCCTGTGAGTCCCCATCACCCCGAAGGGCATGCTGGCAACACAGGACAAGGGTTGCGCTCGTTGCGGGACTTAACCCAACATCTCACGACACGAGCTGACGACAGCCATGCACCACCTGTATACCGACCACAAGGGGGGCACTATCTCTAATGCTTTCCGGTATATGTCAAGCCTTGGTAAGGTTCTTCGCGTTGCGTCGAATTAAGCCACATGCTCCGCCGCTTGTGCGGGCCCCCGTCAATTCCTTTGAGTTTTAGCCTTGCGGCCGTACTCCCCAGGCGGGGAACTTAATGCGTTAGCTGCGGCACCGACGACGTGGAATGTCGCCAACACCTAGTTCCCAACGTTTACGGCGTGGACTACCAGGGTATCTAATCCTGTTCGCTCCCCACGCTTTCGCTCCTCAGCGTCAGTAATGGCCCAGAGATCCGCCTTCGCCACCGGTGTTCCTCCTGATATCTGCGCATTTCACCGCTACACCAGGAATTCCGATCTCCCCTACCACACTCTAGCTAGCCCGTATCGAATGCAGACCCGAGGTTAAGCCTCGGGCTTTCACATCCGACGTGACAAGCCGCCTACGAGCTCTTTACGCCCAATAATTCCGGACAACGCTTGCGCCCTACGTATTACCGCGGCTGCTGGCACGTAGTTAGCCGGCGCTTCTTCTGCAGGTACCGTCACTTTCGCTTCTTCCCTGCTGAAAGAGGTTTACAACCCGAAGGCCGTCATCCCTCACGCGGCGTCGCTGCATCAGGCTTTCGCCCATTGTGCAATATTCCCCACTGCTGCCTCCCGTAGGAGTCTGGGCCGTGTCTCAGTCCCAGTGTGGCCGGTCGCCCTCTCAGGCCGGCTACCCGTCGTCGCCTTGGTGGGCCATTACCCCACCAACAAGCTGATAGGCCGCGGGCTCATCCTTCACCGCCGGAGCTTTTAACCCCCGCCCATGCGGGCAGGAGTGTTATCCGGTATTAGACCCCGTTTCCAGGGCTTGTCCCAGAGTGAAGGGCAGATTGCCCACGTGTTACTCACCCGTTCGCCACTAATCCACCCCGAAGGGCTTCATCGTTCGACTTGCATGTGTTAAGCACGCCGCCAGCGTTCGTCCTGAGCCAGGATCAAACTCTCCATGAATGTTTACCCGTAATCGGGTCAACACACACTTAGAGCGGGCACGTCATGTCGGAATATGACCGACGCGCCACAACGTCCTCGCTGTGTTTGGTTGCCTGCAAGCATCACCCGAAGGCGACCTCACAGGTCTTTTTCAAAGGAACCTCATCCACCGAAGTGGACGGGGTATCAACTTCTGGCGTTGATTTTTGGCACGCTGTTGAGTTCTCAAGGAACGGACGCTTCCTTTGTACTCACCCTCTCGGGCTTTCCTCCGGGCTTTCGTTCTGTTCTTGCGTTTCCGACTCTATCAGACTCTTTCGTGTCCGATTTTCCTCGGCGCTTTCGAGGTTCTGCGCTTTCGCGCTTTCCCTTTCCGGCGATTCCAACCCTACCAGATCATTTCCGCGCCGTTTCCGGTTCTGGATTTGAATTCGGTGACCGTTGGAGGGTCTGTGCCTTTCGGCGCTCCGCTACGTTAGCGCTTTCCCCTTCCGACTCATAATCGAGTCGGGGGGCAGGGAATTCGGGCATGCCGAAAAGGACCCCGCCAGGGGCAAGTCGTAGGTAGTGGTTTCGCCGTTCTGGGGGTCTGCGATGGCAGTACCCCGTTCAAGCGGCTCGGACTACGTTAGGCGTACGTCACGGCCGAGTCAAGTTGGGCGGCGGCGTGGTGCGTGGGGGCGGTAGGGGCTCACCGTCGGGTCGCCGGTGAGCCAGTAGCGGTAGGGGTGGGCGGCCCCCGCGCCGCCCACCCCCGTGCGGGGTCCGTTGCTCACCAGGTCGGGCGGGGTGGCGGTACCAGTGAGGAGGGACAGCGGGGAATCGGGGCCGGCGCAGAGGTCCGTACCGTCGAGGGAGCGGTCGACATCGAGGGCCGTGGCCAGACGGGCCGGGCCCTTGGCCAGTTCTCGGGGGTTCCTGGCGGAAAGTCGACGTTTGGCCGCGAGATCTGCGCCCACCGTGACCTCCCCGGCGCGCAGCAGGACACCGCTCGCATGGCCGGGCGGGCCGCACACCAGGTTGAGGCTGAACCACATGCCGTAGATGAAGTAGACGTACGCGTGTCCGGGCGGCCCGAACATGGACGCGTTGCGCTCGGTGCGGCCGCGGTAGGCGTGGGAGCCCGGGTCGGCCGCGCCCTCGTAGGCCTCGACCTCCGTGATGCGCAGTTCCACGGGGCCGTCCGGCGTGCGGCGGACGAGGACGCGGCCCAGCAGGTCGGGGGCCACGGTGAGGACCGGCCGGTCGAAGAAGGACCGGGGCAGGGGCGTACGGTCGGGGCGCGCGCTCATCCGGTCGAGCGTAGTGGAACGGGCGCCCGTGCAACCGGGGCCTAAGGTTCCGCGTTGGTATGGGGTAGGCGCGACGTAGTCGCCAGTTCCTTAGATATGTATCAGGGGAGATGTGAGCATGGGGTTCAGGAAGCTGTTCGCGAGCCTGGGTGCCGGTGGTGCTTCGGTGGACACGATCATCACCGAGCCGAACGTCGTGCCGGGTGGGATCGTGCAGGGCGAGGTCCGGATCCAGGGCGGGTCCGTGGAGCAGCAGATCGAGGGGCTGTCTGTCGGCCTCCAGGCGCGCGTGGAGGTGGAGGGCGGCGACCACGAGTACAAGCAGGACATCGTCTTCACCAAGCAGCGCCTCGGCGGTGCCTTCCAGGTGCAGGCCGGCGCGCTGCACGTGGTGCCGTTCGGACTGGAGATCCCGGCGGAGACGCCGATCACCCACTTCGGGGGTCAGCACCTGCACGGGATGAGCATCGGGGTCAGCACCGAGCTGGAGATCGCGCGCGCGGTGGACGCGGGCGACCTCGACCCGATCAACGTGCACCCGGTGCCGGCGCAGCAGGCGATCCTCGACGCCTTCCGGCAGCTGGGCTTCTCGTTCCGCAGCGCGGACATGGAGCGCGGGCACATCCGCGGCACCCGGCAGACGCTGCCGTTCTACCAGGAGATCGAGTTCCTGCCGCCGTCGCAGTACCGCGGTCTGAACCAGGTGGAGCTGACCTTCGTCTCGGACGGCCGTGAGATGGACGTCGTGCTGGAGATGGACAAGAAGCCGGGCCTGTTCAGCGAGGGCAGTGACACCTACCGCTGCTTCCAGGTGGGTCTGCAGTCGTACGAGGGAACGGACTGGGCCGCGTACCTGAACCAGTGGATCGCGTCGGTCGGTTCGCAGCGCAACTGGTTCTAGGCTCGGGCCCGTACGCCCGTACGCGTTTCCCCTCAGGAGGTACAGCAGTGGCCGAACAGAACAGGGCTCCCCTTCCGCACGCTTTCCACCCGGAGGTGCCTTCCTTCACGGTGACGAGCGACGACGTCGCACCGGGGGCCGATCTGCACGCGGCCCAGGTCCTGACGGGCAAGAACGTCTCGCCGCAGCTGCGGTGGGAGGGCTTCCCCGAGGGGACGAAGAGCTTCGCGGTGACCTGCTTCGACCCGGACGCCCCGACGGGCAGCGGGTTCTGGCACTGGGTGCTCTTCGACCTGCCGGTCTCGGTGACCGAGCTGCCGGCCGGTGCGGGCAGCGGGGACTTCGCCGGCCTGCCCGAGGGTGCCGTGCACGCGCGGAACGACTACGGCACGCGTGACTTCGGCGGCGCGGCTCCGCCGCGCGGGGAGCGGCACCGGTACGTGTTCACCGTGTACGCGGTGGACCGGGAGCAGCTCGGGCCGGACGAGGACTCCTCTCCGGCGGTCGTCGGTTTCCATCTGCGGTTCCACGCGCTCGGCCGGGCCCAGCTGATCGGTGAGTACGAGGCTCCGACGCGCTGATCGTTCTCCGCGTGTTCGCCCGGTCCTGGTCTAAAGACGGCCAGGACCGGGCATTTTTATTGCGTTGTCCCGCGTGGCGCGCGCGGCCAGAGTGGTTGCGGGCCCTGCCGCCGGGGTGGTCGCGGGCCTGCACACGGGAGGTGGGCGAGATGCGGGACACGCTGGTGCTGAACGCGAGCTTCGAGCCGTTGTCGACGGTGACGCTGAACCGGGCTGTGGTCCTGGTGCTCCAGGACAAGGCCGTGGTCGAACAGTCGCATCCCGAGCTGCGTGTGCGTGCGGCCACCATGGAGTTGCCGATGCCTCGGGTGATCAGGCTGTGCAGGTACGTCCGGGTGCCGTTCCGAAGACATGCTCCCTGGTCACGGAGGGGGGTGTTGGTCCGGGACCAACACCGGTGCGCGTACTGCGGGAAGCGCGCGACGACCGTGGACCACGTGCTCCCGAGGGCGCAGGGCGGTGGGGACACCTGGCTGAACACGGTGGCCTCCTGCGCGGAGGACAACCACCGCAAAGCGGCTCGGACTCCTGAGGAGGCGGGGATGCCGTTGCTGCGCAAGCCCTTCGTCCCGTCCCCGGCCGACGCGATGCTGCTCGCCCTCGGGGTGGGCGGGCAGGACGGGCTGCCCGAGTGGCTCGGGCGTAGCGCCTGAGCCACTCGTCCGCTGGGCGGCGTATTCCTCGTACGCCGTTCAGCGGAGGAGGAGCTGGACGATCGCCAGGATCCCGACCGTCACGATGACGGCGCGCAGGACGGTCGGCGGGAGGCGCCGGCCGACCTTGGCGCCGATCTGGCCGCCGATGGTGGAGCCGACGGCGATGAGGACCACGGCCGTCCAGTCGAACTCGGCGACGAAGAGGAAGAAGACGGCCGCGATGCCGTTGACGAGGGCGGCCACGATGTTCTTGACGGCGTTGATCCGTTGCAGGTCGTCGTGGAGGAAGAGGCCCATCAGCCCGAGGTAGAGGACGCCCTGCGCGGCGCCGAAGTAGCCCCCGTAGGCGCTGGCGAGCAGCATGCCGGTCATGAGGGCCGGGCCGCCGTCCGGGTGGGCGGTGTCGCCGCCGGCGGCTTCCTGGCGGCGGCGCACGGCCGCGGCGAGGCGGGGCTGGAGGACGACGAGGACGAGTGCCAGGCCGATGAGGACGGGCACGATCGTGTCGAAGGAGTCCGACGGCAGGTTGAGGAGCAGGATCGCGCCCGCGAGGCCGCCGACGAGGGAGACCGCGCCGAGCCGCAGGACGCGGGCGCGCTGGCCCCGGAGCTCCTTGCGGTAGCCGAAG
Source organism: Streptomyces sp. NBC_01276 (assembly GCF_041435355.1). Lineage (GTDB taxonomy): Bacteria > Actinomycetota > Actinomycetes > Streptomycetales > Streptomycetaceae > Streptomyces. The sequence goes on along the minus strand of NZ_CP108442.1, from coordinate 5,929,630 downwards.
GCTCCGCTGAGGGAACCGGGCACCAGGCCGAGGGTGTTGGACACGTTCGCGGTGACCGGGGGCAGTCCGGTGGCGAGCAGCACCGGGAAGGTGATCAGGGTGCCGGAACCGACGATGGTGTTGATGGTGCCGGCGCCGATTCCGGCGGCGAAGACCGCGAGTGATTCCCAGACGGACATGGACATGGACGGAGCCATCCCCTTTGCGTGAGTGAGTCGCCTCCCCGCCATGAAGGTCGAGGGGCCTCACCGATCATGCACGAGGGGAGGGCGGCGTCAGTCGATGGGGGGCTGTTCCCGGCGGTCCTTGGCGCTGTCGGCCTCGGGGGCGCCCTTTCCGGGGGCCTGGGGGTTGAAGCCGGCCGAACCGCCGCCCAGGGGGCCGAAGTTGCCCATGGCTCCGGAGAGTCCCTTGAGGGCGTCCCCGATCTCGCTGGGCACGATCCAGAGCTTGTTGGCGTCGCCCTCGGCGATCTTCGGGAGCATCTGGAGGTACTGGTAGGCGAGGAGCTTCTGGTCGGCGTCGCCGGCGTGGATGGACTCGAAGACCGTACGGATGGCCTGGGCCTCGCCCTCGGCCTTCAGTGCGGCGGCCTTGGCCTCACCTTCGGCGCGGAGGATGGAGGACTGCTTCTCGCCCTCGGCGCGCAGGATCTCGGACTGGCGGACGCCTTCGGCCTGGAGGATCGCGGCGCGCTTGTCGCGGTCGGCGCGCATCTGCTTCTCCATCGAGTCCTGGATGGAGGTCGGCGGCTCGATCGCCTTGAGCTCGACGCGGTTGACGCGGATGCCCCACTTGCCGGTGGCCTCGTCGAGGACTCCGCGCAGGGCGGCGTTGATCTCCTCGCGGGAGGTCAGCGTCCGCTCCAGGTCCATGCCGCCGATGATGTTGCGCAGGGTGGTGACGGTGAGCTGCTCGATGGCCTGGATGTAGCTGGCCACCTCGTACGTCGCGGCGCGGGCGTCGGTCACCTGGTAGTAGATGACGGTGTCGATGTTGACGACCAGGTTGTCCTGGGTGATGACCGGCTGCGGCGGGAAGGGGACGACCTGCTCGCGGAGGTCGATCCGGTTGCGGATCGAGTCGATGAACGGGACGACGATGTTGAGGCCCGCGTTGAGGGTGCGGGTGTAGCGGCCGAACCGCTCGACGATGGCTGCGCTGGCCTGCGGGATCACCTGGATCGTCTTGACCAGGGCGATGAAGACCAGAACCACCAGGATGATCAGGACGATGATGATCGGTTGCATGCGGTTCCCCGTGCCCTTCCGGCTGTCTGTGCTGCCCCGTTCAGCGGAGTCTCGCAGACCCCGGGGCCGCGGGTGGGCTGCTTGCTCACATGACGACCGCGGTCGCCCCGTCGATGTCGACCACGTCGACGGACTGACCCGGTTCGAAACTGGTGTCGACGTCCAGGGTGCGGGCGGACCAGACCTCGCCCGCGAGCTTGATCCGGCCGCCGCTGCCGTCGACGCGTTCGAGGACGAGGGCGGATCTTCCCTTCAACGCCTCGATGCCGCTGCGGTGTTGGGGCCGCTGGTTCCGGTGTCGGTTGGCGATCGGCCGGACGACGGCGATCAGCGCGACCGACACGATGACGAAGACCAGGACCTGGGCCACCGCTCCCCCGCCGAGGGCCGCCGTGCCGGCGGCCGCGAGCGCGCCGACGGCGAACATGCCGAACTCCGGCAGTGCGGTCAGGACGAGCGGGATGCCCAGTCCGGCCGCGCCGATGAGCCACCACACCCACGCGTCGATGTTCACATCGTCATGGTAGGTCGGGTGGGTGCGTCCGGACAGGGCGCGGGCGCGGGGCACGCGCCCCGGCCCGGCGGCGGACCGGGGCTCGACGGCGCCTAGCGCAGCGGCAGGCCCTGCGCGGTCCAGCGGTCGTGGTCGTTGCGCTCGACGACCAGCGGGAGGCCGAAGCAGAGGGAGAGGTTGCGCGAGGTCAGTTCCAGGTCGATGGGACCGGCGGTGACGACCTTGCCCTGGCGGATCATCAGGACGTGCGTGAAGCCGGGGGCGATCTCCTCGACGTGGTGCGTGACCATGACCATCGACGGGGCCATCGGGTCGCGGGCGAGGCGGCCGAGGCGGCGTACGAGGTCCTCGCGGCCCCCGAGGTCCAGGCCCGCGGCGGGCTCGTCGAGGAGGAGCATCTCGGGGTCGGTCATCAGGGCGCGGGCGATCAGGGTGCGCTTGCGCTCGCCCTCGGAGAGGGTCCCGAACTTCCGGTCGAGGTAGTCGCTCATGCCGAGGCGGTCGAGGAAGGCGCGGGCGCGCTGCTCGTCGACTTCCTCGTACTCCTCCTGCCAGGTGGCGGTCATGCCGTAGGCGGCGGTGAGCACGGTCTGCAGGACGGTCTGCCGCTTCGGGAGCTTGTCGGCCAGCGCGATGCCGGCGACGCCGATGCGCGGGCGCAGCTCGAAGACGTCGGCGCCGGGCTTGCCGAGGGTGCTGCCGAGGATGGTGGCGGAGCCCTTGGTGGGGAAGAGGTAGCTGGAGGCGAGGTTCAGCAGCGTGGTCTTGCCGGCGCCGTTGGGGCCGAGGATCACCCAGCGCTCCCCCTCCTTCACCGACCAGGAGACCTGGTCCACCAGAGCCCGGCCCTCGCGGACCACGGATACGTCCACCAGCTCCAGAACATCGCTCATGAGCGTGTTGTCACCCCTTGCAGTCACGGTTCTCTGTGCGCGCCTGTAGGCGCGGCCCCAGGGGAAAACCTACGCCACTCTCGGCGGGCCACGGGCGCCAGGCCGGGTCCCGCGCCGGATCCGTAGAGTGGGGGGATGCTTTTCGAACCACGTTCAGGGCGGCTGGCCGCCTGGGGGAACGCTCTGCTGGCCGGTCTGGTCTCGCCCGACGAGGCCGCGCTGTCGATCGTGGGCGAGGACGCCGTGCACCGGGTGGCCGGGCTGCCGGGGGAGGCGGGGCCGGTCGGGCTCACGCTGGCGCTCGGGCGGCTGCGTGCGCTGGGGGTGAGCGGGCTGCGGGTGGCGCTGCCGGCGCCGGGGCATCCGCTGGGGCTGAGCGGGCCGCCGGAGTTCAACGCGCGGGCGCTGGAGGCCGAGGAGGCCGTGGTGTGCGCGGGTGCGGCGCTGGGTCTGGTGCCGGAGGTGACCGAGGCGGGCCCGGCCGGTGACGTCCACGTCTCGGTGCTGTGGCAGTGCCTGCCGGTGCGGGAGGCCCCGCCGGCGGACGTGCCCTCGCTCGGGGAGGCGGAGCGGGAGCTGGCGGAGGCGCTGCGCGAGGCGACGGTGGTGCTGACCCGGCTGGACGTGGCGGGGTCGGGTCCGGTGGCGGAGGCGGCGCTGTCGGTGTACCGGGCGCGGGCGGAGGCGGGCCGTGACGTGCTGGCGCCGGGGTACCCGGCGCGGGCGGTACGGGTGCTGGCGCTGGCGCAGCGGGTGGACCTGATGGTGTCGCTGGCGTACGAGAACGGGCACGGCGGTGCGGTGGCCGCCTCGGAGATGGCGGCGCGGGCCGAGGCCCTGCGGCCGGTGGAGCGGGTGGCCCGGCGGGCGCTGGTCGCGGCGTACAACGCGGCGGTCGAACAGCGGTAGCCAGGGGCGGGCGCGGGCCGGGCGCGGCACGGCCCCGCTTCCCGGGGAGAAGGGGGGAAACGGGGCCTGCGGGGTGCGGCCGGCACCCCGGGGGGTGCGGGATCCGGCCGGGTGCGTCAGGCGTTGACGCCGGTGTTGCCGAAGGCGGGGTTGAGCAGGCCGATCACGTTGACGGAGTTGCCGACCACGTTCACGGGGACGTGCACGGGGACCTGGAGCAGGTTCCCGGAGGCCACGCCGGGCGAGTTCAGGGCCTCGCCCTCCGCGGACGCACCGCCGTGCGCCGAGGAGACACCGGCGCCGGCGGCGACGAGGCCGCCCGCGATCATGGTGGCGGCTGCGGCCTTCTTGAAGTTCTTCACGTTCTCGTCCTCCAGTACGTCTGCCGCGACCAGCCGTCGCGGCACGTGCTGGAGAACGGCGCCCCGGCCCGTGGGGATACGCCATGTGGGCTACATACACCCGACCGTATGAATCTCCCTTGAAGGGATTGTCGTTCCGGTCAGTCCGCGAGGCCGTGTCTGACCGCCCACAGTGCGGCCTGCGTCCGGTCGGAGAGGTCCAGTTTCATCAGGATGTTCGACACGTGCGTCTTGACCGTCTTCTCGGAGAGGACGAGCGCCCTGGCGATCTCGCGGTTGGAGCGGCCGTCCGCGATCAGGCCGAGGACCTCCCGCTCGCGGTCGGTCAGCGCGCCCGGACGGCCCGCCGCGGCGGGCCGGTCGTCCTGGGCGGCTAGCAGGGCCTCGGCCACCTCCGGCTGGAGCAGGACGTGGCCCGCGTGCACGGAGCGGATGGCTCCGGCGAGCGCGTCGGGGTCGATGTCCTTGTAGAGGTACCCGGCGGCTCCGGCCCGCAGGGCGGGGACCACGGTCCGCTGCTCCGTGAAGCTGGTGACGATCAGGACCCGTGCCGGGTTCGCGAGCCCGCGCAGTCTGCGCAGGGCCTCGATGCCGTCGGTGCCCGGCATCTTGACGTCCATCAGGATCACGTCGGGCCGCAGCTCCTCGGCGCGGGCGATGCCCTCCTCGCCGTCGGCGGCCTCGCCGACCACCTCGATGTCCTCCTGGACCTCCAGGAAGGTGCGCAGGCCGCGCCGGACCACCTGGTGGTCGTCGACCAGCAGGACGCGGACGCGGTGACGGCCGGGAACCTCAGCCACCGGGTACCTCCATCTCGATCGTGGTGCCCCGACCGGGCTCCGAACGGACGTCGAGGCGGCCTCCGGCCCCGCTCGCGCGGTCCCGCATGGAGACCAGCCCGAGGTGGCGGCCCGCCTTGCGGACGGTGGGCGGGGAGAACCCCCGGCCCCAGTCGCGCACGCGCAGCAGGGCGCCGCCGGCGGGGGTGCGGGCGAGGGTGACCTCGACGCGGTCGGCGCCGGAGTGGCGCAGGGCGTTGTGGAGGGCCTCCTGGGCGACGCGCAGGAGCGCTTCCTCCTGGGACGCGGGCAGCGCCCGTACGCCGTCGCAGGTGAAGGTGACGGCCGCGGTGTGGGCGCGGTCCAGGACGCGGACGTGGTTGCGCAGGGTGGCGACGAGGCCGTCCTCGTCCAGCGCGGCGGGCCGCAGCTCGGTGACGGCGGCGCGCAGCTCGTCGGCGGCCTCCGCGGCCAGTGCGGCGACCTCCTGGAGCTCCCCCTTGGCACGGGCGGGGTCCCGGTCGACGAGGGCGGCGGCGGCCTGCGCGGTCAGCCGCAGGGAGAACAGCTTCTGGCTGACGGCGTCGTGCAGCTCGTGGGCGAGGCGGGAGCGCTCCTCGGCGATGGTCAGCTCGCGGCTGCGCTCGTAGAGGCGGGCGTTGGTGAGGGCTATGGCGGCGTGCTGGGCGAGGAGGGAGAGGAGTTCCTCGTCCTCGTCGGTGAAGCCGCCGGGGCCGCTCCCGCCGCGTTTGTTCGCGAGGAAGAGGGCGCCGATGGTCTCCTCCCCGTCCCGGATGGGCAGGCCGAGGAAGTCGGACATGTCGGGGTGGGCGGCGGGCCAGCCCCCGAAACGCGGGTCCTCGCGCACGTCGGCGAGCCGCTCGGGCTCCTCCTGGTGGAGCATCGCGGCGAGGATGCCGTGCTGGCGGGGCAGCGGGCCGATGCGGCGCCACTGTTCCTCGCTGATGCCGTCCACGACGAACTGGGCGAAGCCCCCGTGGTCGTCCGGGACGCCCAGGGCCGCGTACTCGGCGTCCAGCAGTTCCCGGGCGGAGGCGACGATCGTCCGCAGGACGTCGTGGACCTCCAGGCGGCGGCTCATGGCGAGCAGCGCGCTGCTGACGGCCGCCAGTCCCGAGCGGGGTCCGTTGTGCATGGGGCCACCGTACCGGCGGCCCTGACCTGCGGGATCGGGCTTCGGGCGTAGGACCGGGGCCGGAGCCGGTCGGCCGAAGGGCGGGGGTGGGAGGGCTGCCCCGTCCACCCGGAGGAGGAGGCGGCGGGGGGCCTGCCCCTCCTCTGGGCGGACTCCGGTCACACCATGCGTTGCTGGTGCAACTCTGGGTGAGGTGGCCGCGAGGTCGATGTGAGCCCGCGCATAGGACGCACATCACTTACGAAGCCGCCTAGTGGACGCGTAAAGACGCTGTCAGTACGGGCGCGCCTTGCATCGGGGGCCGTATCCGGGCTCCGGCCGACGGGGCTGATCCACTAAGCGGGATCGTACGTCACACCTTTGCCAGGCGATTTTGCCGCCGCTAAGAATGTCGACGTCGCCCAGCGCCGCCGGATCCCGGATCCTCGCGGCGCTGTCCTGGCACCGCCCCTTGATTCCCCACGGGGTGCCCCCGTCGAAGAGGTTGCCCCGCCATGTCTGCTTCCAGCACTCCCGGTCACAGTCGTCTGACGAAGGCACACAAGCTCTCCCTCGCCGGTGTCGCCACGCTCGGTGCCGCCGCCCTCGCCTTCTCCCTCGTCCCGGCCGGTGCCGGTGACGGTGCCGCCCAGGCGCGGCCGGAGGCCGTCGTGTCCGTGGCCCCCGTGGCCTGGAGCCAGTCGGTGAAGCAGAACCTCAACGCGCAGCACCTCGTCGCCGACCAGAAGGCCAAGGACGCCGCGAAGGCGAAGGCCGAGGCGCAGGCGAAGAAGGACCGCGAGCAGAAGGCGGCGGCGAGCCGTTCCACGGTCCGCACCCCGATCTTCGCGAACAACCTGGACGGCTGGATCAAGGAAGCCCTCTTCATCATGAAGAAGGAGGGCATCCCGGGCACCTACTCCGGCATCCACCGCAACATCATGCGCGAGTCGAGCGGCAACCCCCGCGCGATCAACAACTGGGACATCAACGCCCAGAACGGCATCCCGTCGAAGGGCCTGCTCCAGGTCATCCAGCCGACCTTCGCGGCGTACCACGTCAAGGGCACCAAGTTCGACCTGTACGACCCGGTCGCGAACATCGTCGCCGCGTGCAACTACGCCGCCGACCGCTACGGCTCGATGGACAACGTGAACAGCGCCTACTAGGCACCGCGTACCCCCATGCGCCTCAGGGCGGCCCCCGGACTTCCGGGTGCCGCCCTGAGGCGTTCGCGTGCGGGGGGCGCGCCCCCCGCCGGTCGCGTTACTTGCGCATGACCTCGGGCTCGTGGCGGCGCAGCAGCCGGGCCACCGCGAAGCCGCAGATGACGCCGAGGGACACCAGGACGAAGATGTCCACGAACCACTGGCCGGTGGTGTGGTCCCACAGCGGGTCGGTGTTGGTGGGGTTCTGCATGTCCCACGGCGCCATGAGCTTGCCCAGGTTCAGCGTGGTGCCGGCGGCGCCGATGGCCCAGCGGGAGGGCATCAGGTAGGCGAACTGCTCCAGGCCGATCTTGTCGTACAGCTGGAACAGGATGCCGGTGAAGACGACCTGGACGATCGCGAACATGACGAGCAGCGGCATGGTCTTCTCGGCGGTCTTCACCAGCGAGGAGATCACGAGGCCGAACATCATCGCGGTGAAGCCGAGCGCGGTGACCGAGACGCAGAGCTCGACGGCCGGGTTCATGAACAGGCCCTCGGCCGGCAGCTTGCGCGGGGTGAAGGCGATGGCGCAGATGATCACGCCCTGGATGGCCGTGATCAGGCCGAGGACGATCACCTTCGACATGAGGTACGCCGACCGGGACAGGCCGGTCGCGCGCTCGCGCTCGTAGATGACGCGTTCCTTGATCAGCTCACGGACCGAGTTGGCCGCGCCCGAGAAGCACATGCCGACCGCGAGGATCAGCATGATCGTGCCGGCGTCGCCGTTGAAGCGGCTCGGCGGGGTCGGCGGAGCCAGGCCGAACTTCGCGGGGATCACGATGGAGACCACGCCCAGGACGGCGGGCAGCAGCAGCATCAGGGCGAGGAAGCCCTTGTCGGAGGCGATCACCGAGACGTAGCGGCGGATCAGCGTCCACAGCTGCGAGCCCCAGCCCTGCGGCTTCGGCGGGATCATCTGCTGCGGCGGCATCGCGACCTGCTGCGGGGCGACCGCGTCGAGGTCGGCGGCGTAGAGCTGGTAGTGCTGCGAGCCCTTCCAGCGGCCGGCCCAGTCGTAGTCGCGGTAGTTCTCGAAGGCGGAGAACACGTCGGCCCAGGTGGTGTAGCCGAAGAAGTTCAGCGCCTCGTCCGGCGGGCCGAAGTAGGCGACGGATCCGCCCGGCGCCATGACCAGCAGCTTGTCGCAGAGCGACAGCTCGGCGACGGAGTGGGTGACCACGAGGACGGTGCGGCCGTCGTCGGCGAGGCCGCGCAGCAGCTGCATGACGTCGCGGTCCATGCCCGGGTCGAGGCCGGAGGTCGGCTCGTCCAGGAAGATCAGCGACGGCTTGGTGAGCAGCTCCAGGGCCACGGACACGCGCTTGCGCTGACCACCCGAGAGCGAGGTGATCTTCTTGTCCTTGTGGATGTCGAGCTTGAGCTCGCGCAGCACCTCGTCGATGCGGGCGGCACGCTCGGACTCGGCGGTGTCGCCCGGGAAGCGGAGCTTGGCCGCGTACTTCAGGGCGGTGCTGACCTTCAGTTCCTTGTGCAGGATGTCGTCCTGCGGGACCAGGCCGATGCGCTGGCGGAGCTCCGCGAACTGCTTGTACAGGTTGCGGTTGTCGTAGAGGACGTCGCCCTCGTTGGCGGGCCGGTAGCCGGTCAGCGCCTTCAGCAGGGTCGACTTGCCCGAGCCGGAGGGGCCGATGACACCGATCAGCGACTTCTCCGGGACGCCGAAGGTGACGTCCTTGAGGATCTGCTTGCCGCCGTCGACCGTGACCGTGAGGTGGCGGGCCGAGAAGGAGACGTCACCGGTGTCGACGAACTCCTCAAGGCGGTCGCCGACGATCCGGAAGGTGGAGTGGCCGACGCCGACGATGTCGTTCGGGCCGAGCAGGGTGCTGCCGGACTTGGGCAGCGGCTGGCCGTTGACGTAGGTGCCGTTGTGGCTGCCGAGGTCGTGGATCTCGAAGCGTCCGCCGGTGGAGCGGAACTCCGCGTGGTGGCGGGAGACCTGGAGGTCGGAGACGACGAGCTCGTTCTCCAGGGCACGGCCGATGCGCATGACGTGGCCGACGGCGATCTGGTGGAACGTCGTCGGGCTGCGGTCCCCGCCGTGGGCGGCCGGGGCGGCGGACTGCGCCGGACCGCCCTGCTGCTGCGGTACGTACGGCTGCTGGTGCTGCGGCTGCTGCTGGTGCTGCGGCTGCTGCTGGTGCTGCGGCTGCTGCTGGTGCTGCGGCTGCTGGTGGTGCGGTTGGTGCTGCTGCTGATCCCAGGCCTGCTGCTGGACCGGGGCCTGGTAGGCCGGGGCCTGCTGCTGGGCGACCGGGGCCTGGTAGGCGGGCTGCTGCACCTGCTGCTGTGCGGCGGCACCGGTCGGATTCAGCCGCGGCCCGTCGGTCGCGTTGCCGAGGTGGACCGGCGTGCCGGGCACGAGTTCGGTCTGCTGGACCCGCGCACCGTGCACGTAGGTGCCGTTGGTGCTGCCGTGGTCCTCGATGACCCAACCCCGGCCGTTCCAGGTGATGGTGGCGTGCCGCCACGACACCCGGGCGTCATCGATCACCACGTCTCCCTGGGGATCACGCCCCAGCGAGTACGACCTGGACGGATCGAGCGTCCAGGTCCTTCCATTCAATTCCAGTACGAGTTCCGGCACTCCAGCCCCACTTAGGTCCCCCGAGAATCCCCCTGATGCCAGGGAGTCTAGGGATGGCGAACATCCGGGGGAACTATTTCAGGCCTTCGGCCACATGTGGAATCGGGGCCTTGCGAGGGCGTCCGCGCAGGCCCGTTGACGGGGTCGAAAGCCACCCGGAGAGTGAGATAGGGGACTTCTCGGCCCGGCTTCCGGACGGACGTCCCCGCAGATTACCGCTCGGTAGCGATCGGGGGTCACCGGATGCGCGGCATTCGCTGGGGGGACGTACTGCTGTCCGGGGCCGCCGCCGTGGGGTGGTCGACGGCCGCGATGGCGGGGGTGGCCGCACTGGGGCTGCGCCTCGTGGGCGCCGGTGCGGCGGGAGGGTCGTGGGCGGCGATGACCGCGGCCGTGGTGGTGCTGGCGGTGGGCGGCTCGGTGACGCCGACCGGGGACGTGACGGCGTTCGGGGCGGGACTCGGCGTGGGGGCGGGCGGCGCCCGGGCCGCCCTGGACGTGATGCCGTTGGGGGTGACCCTGACGGGCGCCCTGGTGCTGGGGCTGGTGTTCCTGCGCTCGGTGCGCGCCGGTGCGGGCCGGGGTGAACTCGCCGCGCGGGCCGCGGTGGTGGGCGTGCTGTTCACCGGTACCGCGGGCGGGCTGGCGTGGGCCGGCCACGACGCGGTCACCCTCGACGGCGGACGGCTGCCCGTGCCCCGCGTGCCGGTGAGGGTGGAGGTGCCGGGGATCGGGGACATCGGGGGCCTGCTGCCGGACCGGGTCGGGGACCTGGTCCGGACCCGGGCCCGGGTGGGCTTCTCGGTGGACCTCGGGCCGACACTGCTGGGCGCGGGGTCGTGGGCGGCACTGGTACTGGCCGTCGCGCTGCTGGCCTCGCGGCGCGGTCCGGCGGCGTGGGCACGGCTGCGGCCCGCGGTGTCGGCGGTGGTGACGATGCTGGTGGTGGCGGTGGGGGCCGGCCTGGCGGCGGCGGGGTGGGCGGCCGCGCGGGACGCCCACCCGGGGCGGGTGGTGGGGGCGGCACTGCTGGGGGCGCCCAACGGGAGCTGGACGGGGGTGCTGCTGGGGCTGTTCGTACCGCTGCGGGGGCGGGCGTCGGGCGGGTTCGGGCGGCTGCTGCCGGATCCGCTCGACCGGCTGATGGGGGTGTCGCGGTGGGAGCCGGTGACGGTGGGCCGGCTGGCGCAGTACGACGGGCGGGTCTGGCTGCTGGTGCTGGGGGCGGGGCTGCTGATGCTGTACGCGGGGGTGCTGGCGGCCGTACGGAGCCCGGTGCGCGGGATCCTGCCGTGCGCGGTACGGCTGGGTGCGGTGAGCGGGGTGACGCTGGCGGGGTTGGTGTGGCTGACGGGGTTGTCGGCGGACGCGTCGCTCGCGGTGCTCGGGGTGGACCTGGTGGACACCGGGGTCGAGCTGCGGGGGCAGGCGGGGTACGCCCTGGTGCTGGGGGCGGCGTGGGGCGCGGCGGCCGGCGCGGCGGGAGCGGTACTGGCCGGACGGCGCGGCCCGGCCGGGACCCCGGCTCCCGGCCCGGACCCCGACGCGCCGGCGGGGTGGCCCGCGCCGCAGCCGCCGGCCGGCGGGCCCGGCGGGCCCGGACCGTACCGGGACCCCGGGGTCTCGTGGGACGTGACCGTGACCGGACTCCCGCCCCGCCCCGCGCGCCCGGCCCACCCGCCCCGGCGGCCCCCCTTCACCCCTCCTCCCCCACCGGGAACCCCACCTCCGCCGAAGCCGCCCCACCCGCCCCACCCGCCGGACCGGCCGCGCTGAGGCCGCGGCGGGGGTGGGCCCCAGGGCCCTCGGGGGCGGCCGGTGGCGCTCGGCGCGGCGGGAAACGCCGTGGCGCGTTCAGGAAGTGGGACGGGGGTCCGGTGCGCCGGGTGGGGAAGATACGGTGAGGGCACCATGAGCGCTTCGCAGACCTCCGACGTCCCCACCCTCCTCGTCAAGATCTTCGGCAAGGACCGTCCCGGGATCACCGCCGGGCTGTTCGACACCCTCGCCGCCTACTCCGTCGATGTCGTCGACATCGAGCAGGTCGTCACCCGCGGCCGCATCGTCCTGTGCGTTCTCGTCACCAAGCCCGCCGCCGGCTCCGAGGGCGAGCTGCGGGCCACCGTCCACAGCTGGGCCGAGTCACTCAAGCTCCAGGCGGAGATCCTCTCCGGCACCGGTGACAACCGGCCGCGCGGCAGCGGCCGTTCCCACGTCACCGTCCTCGGGCACCCGCTCACCGCGGAGTCCACGGCCACCATCGCCGCCCGGATCACCGCGACGGGCGGCAACATCGACCGCATCTTCCGGCTCGCGAAGTATCCGGTGACGGCGGTCGAGTTCGCCGTCTCCGGCGCCGAGACCGAGCCGCTGCGCACCGCCCTCGCCACCACCGCCGCACAGATCGGCGTCGACGTGGCCGTGGTGTCGGCGGGCCTGCACCGCCGGGCGCAGCGCCTGGTGGTGATGGACGTGGACTCGACCCTGATCCAGGACGAGGTCATCGAGCTCTTCGCCGCCCACGCGGGCTGTGAGGCCGAGGTCGCCGAGGTGACCGAGCGGGCCATGCGCGGGGAGCTGGACTTCGAGCAGTCCCTGCACGCCCGGGTGGCGCTGCTCGCGGGGCTGGACGCGTCGGTGGTGGACAAGGTCCGCTCCGAGGTCCGGCTGACCCCCGGGGCCCGCACCCTGATCCGGACCCTGAAGATGCTCGGTTACCAGGTGGGCGTGGTCTCGGGCGGCTTCACGCAGGTCACGGACGACCTGCGCGAGCGGCTGGGGCTCGACTTCGCCTCGGCGAACACCCTGGAGATCGTCGACGGGAAACTGACCGGCAAGGTCACCGGAGAGATCGTGGACCGGGCGGGCAAGGCCCGTCTGCTGCGCCGCTTCGCCGCCGAGGCGGGTGTGCCGCTGGCCCAGACGGTGGCCATCGGTGACGGCGCCAACGACCTGGACATGCTGAACGCCGCCGGGCTGGGCGTGGCCTTCAACGCCAAGCCCGTCGTCCGCGAGGCCGCCCACACCGCGGTGAACGTGCCGTTCCTGGACGCGGTGCTGTACCTGCTGGGCATCACCCGGGAGGAAGTGGAAGCGGCCGACCTGGCCTGATCCCCACCGGTTCCTTCACGCCGCCCGGCCGGGTCCTCCCGGCCGGGCTTCTCTCGTTCCACGGTGCGGCCGGCCCCCGCGCGGGCCCGGAGCGCTCGGAGACGCCCTCAGGAACGCTAGAAGGAATCGGGCCACCGGTGTCCGACCGGGAGCCGAGCCACCCCGCGTGACCTGCGACGCCGCAGGACCTCGGCCGTTCCTCCAGTCAACTTCCAGCCGGATCGCGAGAGTTCGACACCCCCCTGTGCGACAAATGCTCCGACTGCGCTGCTGCGGACGCGGCGGCGGCTCTCGGTCATTCTTGATCGTCAAGGGGAAGCAGCGATGGCTCGAAGTGTGCTCGTCACCGGAGGCTCGGGGGGAATCGGCCGGGCCTGTGTGGAGAGGTTCGCGGCGGAAGAGGACTGGACCGTCTGGTTCACGTACCGCAACGGCCGGGAGCGGGCCGAGGAGCTGGTGCAGGAGCTGGCGCTGACCGGTCGCGCCAAGGTGGAGGCGTTCCCCTTCAGCCAGGGTGACTGGGAGGACCACGAGCAGCTGGTCGAGCGGCTGCCGGGCCCGGTGGACGTACTGGTGAACAACGCGGCCGTCGGCTCCAAGACCATCGACCGGTACAGCGACGGGCCGCGGCAGGACAAGGCGTCGGCCTTCTTCCAGATCAACGCGGTGGGCCCGCTCTGGCTCAGCGAGCAGCTCCTGCCCGGCATGCTGGAACGCGGCTTCGGGAAGATCATCAACATCTCCAGCGTGGGCGGCGGGATCTTCCAGTTCCCCGGCTTCCACCCCGCCGACGGCATGAGCAAGGCCGCCCTCACCTACCTCACCCGGCACCTCGCGGCCGAGCTGGTGCACACCCCGGTGCAGGTCTTCGCCCTGTGCCCCGGTGCCGTGGAGACCACGATGTTCAAGGCCAGCACCCTGGACCGGCTTTCGCCCGAGGAGCGTTCCTCCCTCACCGCGCGGCTGCCGCGCGGCCGCATGATCGAAGCGCGGGAGATCGCCGAGCAGGTGTGGTGGCTGGCGGGCGAACACGCGGCGGCCCTGCACGGCGCCGTCATCGACGCCTCGATGGGCCTCGGGGTCCATCCGGGCCTGCTCACCGGCGCCGACGTGGACAGCGGGAGGGCCTGATGGTCTCCCGCCAGGCCGCACGGCTGCTCGCCGACACCCCCGCCATCGCCGAGGCGCACTTCCTGGCCGAGGCCGAGCCGTACGACCCGGACCTGCGCCCCGGCGGCTACCTCAACCTGGGCACCGCGGAGAACCGTCTCCTGTGGGACCTCCTCGACGGCCGGCTGGCCGCGCTGGAGCCGATGACCGAGTCCACCGCCCGCTACGCGCCCCTGCACGGCACCGGCGAACTGCGCGAGCGCGTCGCCGCGCTGCTCTCGGCGACCTGCCGCACGCCGCTCGACGCCGAGGACCTGGTGGTGATCAGCGGCGCCACCGGGGCGCTGGACGCGATCGCGTCGGTGCTGTGCGACCCGGGCGAGGCGATCGTGGTGCCCGCCCCCTACTACGGGGCCTTCGACACCGATCTCGGGGGACGTTCCGGCGCCCGGATCCTGCCCGCCCCGCTGGAGCCGGCCGACGGGTTCCGGCTGACGGCGGAGGCCGTCGACCGGGCCCTGAAGCAGGCCGCCGCGGAGGGGACGACCGTACGCGCGGTCGCGCTCTCCTCCCCCTCCAACCCCCTCGGCGAGGTGCACCCGCCCCAGGTGCTCGCCGAGCTGCTGCGGGTGGCCGCCGAGCACGACGTGGACCTCGTCTCCGACGAGATCTACGCCCACGCCGTCTTCGGCCCGCACGCCTTCACCAGCGCCGCCGACCCCGCGGTCAATCCGCACTGGGCCGAACGCACCCACGTGGTCTGGGGCTTCGCGAAGGACTTCGGGCTGCCCGGACTGAAGACCGGTGTCCTGCACACGCGTGATCCCCGGGTGCGGGACGCGGCGCGGGCGATGGCCTACTTCGCGCCCGTCTCCACCGCCACCCAGCACACCCTGGCCGGTCTGCTGGCCGACCCGGCGTGGGTGGCCTCCTTCCTCGCGGCGGGCCGCCGCCGGCTGGGGTCCTCGTACGCGCACCTCGTCGCGCACCTGGACGCGTACCGGATCCCGTACGTTCCGGCCGAGGCCGGGTTCTCCGTCTGGCTGGACCTGCGCCGCTGGCTGCCCGGGGCCGGGTTCGAGGCCGAACAGCGGCTGTGGCGCGAACTGTTCGAGACGGCGAGGGTCAGCATCCTGCCGGGCGGGGCGTTCCGCTCGCCCGAGCCGGGCTGGTTCCGGCTGTGCCACACCGTCGAGGCCCCCCTGGTCGCGGAGGCGGTCCGGCGGATCGCCGGCCACCTGGGCGGGGCCCTCGGGGAGGCCGCCCTCCCCGGCTCCCTCACCTCGTTCCCCTCGTCCCCCTCCTCCCCGAACGGAAGACGCCCATGAGCACGGCCCCCGGTCCGCTCGACCGCTGGTACGAGACCGCCGGCGTGCGGGGTGGCGTACGCCGTATGTTCCACGCCGAGGCGGAGCAGGGCCGGGTCTTCTTCCCGGACGCCCTGGTCCCGCACCTGGCCCACCCCGAGGTGAAGGCGCTGGCCCCGGAGCGGGTCCGCGAGATCTCCGTACGCCACCTGTACCAGTTCCTGCACTCGACGACGCACCTGGAGACCCGGGTGGTCAACGGGGCCGCCGAGCCGGTCGCCAACGGCAACTGCGGGCTGCACTTCCCGACCGCGCTGCGGATGGACGCCTTCAAGGTCTACTGCGACGAGGGCTACCACGCCCTCTACAGCCTGGACCTCGCCGATCAGGTGGCGGCCGTCACCGGGATCGCCGTGCCGGACGTCGACTACGGCGGGTTCGTCACGGCCCTCCAGGAGAGCGGGCGGCGGCTGCTGCCCCAGGACCCGGTGCTGGCCGGGCAGTTGCAGGCGGTGGTGTTCGAGACCCTGATCACCGCCGTGCTCAACGAGGTGCCGCAGGACCCGACCGTGGTGAGCACGGTGCGCGAGCTGATGCGCGACCACGCCAAGGACGAGGGGCGCCACCACCGCTTCTTCTCGGCGTTCTTCCTGGAGCTGTGGGCCCGGCTCGACGGGCGCCGGCGCGTCCTGGCGGCCCGCGCCCTGCCGGCGATGATCCGCGCGGCGCTCGACTGGGACCTGGAGCCGGTACGGGTGTCGCTGCGCCTGGCCGGTCTGGACGAGGACCGCACCGAGGCGGTCCTCGCGGACAGCTACGGGGGTGGGGCGGGCCTGGACCGCATCCAGACGATCTCCCGTTCCACCCTGCGGCTGTGCGCCCAGGTCGACGCCTTCGACCTGCCCGGCGTCACGGACGCGTTCGCGGAGTTCGGACTGCGCGCACCGGAGGAGACCGATGTCTGAGAACGTCACGTACGCGGACTACCTGCGGCTGCCGGAGCTGCTGACGCTCCAGGTGCCGCTGGCCGACGGGGTGGACGACGAGCTGCTGTTCATCGCCGTCCACCAGGTGCAGGAGCTGTGGTTCGGGCAGCTGCTGCGCGATCTGTCCGGCGCCCGCGACCGGATGCTGGAGGGTGATCCCCGGGCCGCGCGGGCGGGCCTGGTGCGGAGCACGGTGATCACGCGGGCGCTGATCGCGGGGATCCATCCGCTGCGCGGGATGCCGCCGAGGGAGTTCCACGCCTTCCGCGGGGCGCTCGGCGGCAGCAGCGGGGCGCAGTCGGCGCAGTATCTGGAGATAGCGGCGCTGTGCGGCGCGGACTGGGTGCGCGGGGAGCACGGGGCGCGGGCGGTCGCCGGGCTGAGTCCGCGGGAACGGGAGCGGGCGCGCGGGCGGCTCGCGGAGCCGACCCTGTGGGAGGCGTTCGTGTCGCTGCTGGCCAAGGCCGGTTTCGCGGTGGGGACGGGGCAGGAGCGGCGGGAGGCGTTCGGGCGGCTCGCGGCGGCGCCCCGGGACGGTGACCCGGTGGAGTTCGCGGAGCTGTCGGAGCTGGTGGAGGCCCTGGTGGACCACGACGAGATCTGGACGGAGTGGCGGGCCTGCCACGCGCAGCTCGTCGAGCGGCAGATCGGCGGCCGGCCCGGGACCGGGGGCAGCAGCGGCGTGGCCCATCTGCGGGCGGCGGTCCACCGGCGGTTCCACCCGGAGCTGTGGGAGGCGCGGGACGCGGGCATCCCGCCGCTGCCCGCCCGGTGACGTTCCCGGACGTCCGGTGGGGCCCGGGGCCCGGGGCGCGACGGCCCCGGGCCCTCGGGCTCAGTGCTCCTTGGGCGTCCAGTAGTCCAGCAGCGTGCCCACTCCGTGCTCGACGGACTTCCACGATCCGGTGAAGGAGACGACGGCCAGCGCCGCGGTCGGGAAGCCCGTACGGGTCATCCGGTCGAGGGCGTCGCCCTCCGCGCGCCCGGAGAGGGCGTCGGCGAGGGCGTGCATGCCGGGGTTGTGGCCGATCACGAGGAGGTCGGCCACCTCCTCCGGGGTCTCGTTCAGCAGGGCGATGAGCTCACCCAGCGAGGCGTCGTAGAGCCGCTCCTCGTAATGGGTCTTCGGCCGGTGGGGCAGTTCCTGGACGGCGAGCTTCCAGGTCTCCCGGGTCCGGGCGGCGGTGGAGCAGAGGGCCAGGTCGAAGGTGATGCCGGTCTCGGCCAGCTTCAGTCCGACGGCCGGTGCGTCCTTGCGGCCGCGTTCCGCCAGCGGGCGGTCGTGGTCGGACACCTGGGGCCAGTCGGCCTTGGCGTGCCGGAGGAGGACGATCCTGCGGGGTGTGTCGGCGCTCATGGCTCCCAGCTTCGCACGAAACGCGCCACGGGGCGCAGGGTGTTGGGAGGCCTCGGCGAGGGCGGGGGGCACGCCTCGGCGCGCGGGGGTCAGCCGACGGCGCGCAGCAGTTGCCGGCTGACCTGGAGCAGCCCGGAGGCGTCCGGGGTGGCGGCCTGGGCCTCGCCCGAGCCGGCGAGGAGGAGCAGCAGGAGTCCGAAGGCCAGCGCGGGCAGGGCGAGGGCCCACCAGTGCAGCCGGGTGCCCGCTCCCGCGTGTGCCGCGGGACGGCGGCGGGCGGCGGGGAGGGACGGGGTCTGCGTGGGGGCCGACATGGCCGCCTCCGGGGTGTGCGCTGGGACGGGCTCGCTGCTTCGAATCTACGGATCCGTGGCAGCGGTTCCCATCGGGGTCACACCCCATCCGACCCTGAGCCTGACCCCCTAGGGGATGGTGGGGACAACCCCACCATCGGGGTCGGGGGCCGGGCCCGGGCGGGCGCTCAGGGGGAGGCGAGGCTGGCGATGACGGCGATGATCACGGTCACGAGCAGCATCGCGCCGAGCACGAGGCCGAGCTTCTTGTGACCGTTCTGGGGGTTCGGTTCGAGGACGGGCGACATGGCGGTCAGTCTCGCATGCCGCATTCGTCCTCGATCGTGCGGTCCCGTCCCGCGAGGACGCCGAGGACGAGCTGGGGGACGAGCAGCCCGGCCATCAGGGCGAGCGGCAGGTCCCAGCCGCCGCTGCGCTGGTAGAGGGTGCCGATGACCAGCGGGCCGGGGATGGAGATCAGGTAGCCGGTGCTCTGGGCGAAGGCGGAGAGCTTGACGACCCCGGCGGGGGACTTGGCGCGCAGTCCGATCATGGTGATGACGAGCGGGAAGGCGCAGTTGGAGATGCCGAGCAGGAGGGCCCAGGCCCAGGCTCCGGCGGCGGGGGCGAGGTAGAGGCCGAGGTAGCCCACGAAGCCGAACAGGCTGAGGGTGACGGCGATCGGGCCCTGGTGGCGCATGCGTCCGGCGAGGCGGGGGATGACGAAGGCCAGCGGGACGCCCATGACCATGGTGACGGCGAGCAGCACGCCGGCGGTGGAGGCGGAGACCCCCGCGTCGCGGAAGATCTGCGGGAGCCAGCCCATGGTGACGTAGGCGCCGGTGGCCTGGAGGCCGAAGTAGCAGGCGAGTGCCCAGGCGGTGCGGCTGCGGACGACGGAGGGCCCCTTGTCCTCGCGCACGGCCGCGGCGGGGGCGGCCGCCTTCTCCCGGCGGCTCGCGGCGGCGATCGGCAGCCAGGGCAGGACGGCGACCGCGGCGAGGACGGCCCAGACGAGCAGGCCGGTGCGCCAGTTGCCGCCGAGGGCGGAGGTCAGGGGGACGGTCGCGGCGGCGGCGAGGGAGGTGCCGGCGGCCAGGGCCATGGAGTAGAGCCCGGTCATGGTGCCGAGGCGGTCGGGGAACCAGCGCTTGACGATGACCGGGAGCAGCACGTTGGTCAGGGCTATGCCGGCCAGGGACAGGGCGCTGGCGGCGAGGAAAGCGGCGGCGCCGTCCGCGAAGGGGCGGATCAGCAGGCCCGCGGCGACGGCGGCCATGCCGGCGCAGACGACGGCGGCGGGGCCGAAGCGGCGGGAGAGGCGGGGCGCCGTGACGCCGAAGACCGCGAAGCAGAGGGCGGGCACGGAGGTGATCAGTCCGGCGACGGCGCCGCTCATGTGGAGGCCGGTCCTGGTCTCCTCGAAGAGGGCGCCGAGGCTGGTGATGGCGGGCCGCAGGTTGAGGGCGGCCAGCACGATTCCGACGATGAGCACCGGGCCGAGCCACGTGGGGGCGACGTGCGCGGAGGCGGGGAGGGGCTCGTGCGCGGCGGTGCGCACGGCCTCCGGGCGGTTCATGGTCTGGACTTCTTCGTCGGACATTGAACCATCATAGAATCATGGGATGATTGGTTGTCCAGTCGTCCCAGAGAGGACCTTGCCCAGATGCCGCTGACCTCGCCCCGGCGATCCGCGCTCGTCGATCAGGTGATCGCCCAGCTCCGGAACCAGATCACCTCCGGCGAATGGCCGGTCGGGGGCCGGATCCCGACCGAGCCCGAGCTGGTGGAGCTGCTGGGCGTCGCCCGCAACACCGTGCGGGAGGCCGTCCGCGCGCTCGCGCACAACGGGCTGCTGGACATCCGCCAGGGTTCGGGCACCTACGTGATCGCCACCAGCGAGCTGGCCGGGGTGATGCACCGGCGTTTCGCCGGGGCCGACCCGCGGCACATCGCGGAGCTGCGCTCGACGCTGGAGTCCTCGGCGGCCCGGCTGGCGGCGGAGCGGCGGACCGACCGGGACCTGGTCCAGCTGGACGCGCTGCTGGCACGGCGCGAGGAGGCGTGGGCGAGCGGGGAGGCGGAGCTGTTCGTGGCGGCGGACGTGGCCCTGCACATGGCGGTGGTGACGGCCTCGCACAACGACGTGCTGATCGAGCTGTACGCGGACCTGGGCGACCTGGTGGCGGACTGGCTGCGGGCGGACGTCGGCACCGTGCTGGATCCGGCCGCCCACCTGGACCACGCCCGGCTGATCGAGGCGGTCCGGCGCGGGGACGGGGACGCGGCGGCCTCGGAGGCGGCCGGCTACCCCTTCGCCTGCCTCGGCAGGGGCGGACGCTGAGCGGGACCGGCCGGGCCGGAGGCGCCCGAGCGGCCCTCACGGACGCTGGTGGCTCACCCAGGCCGTGCGGACCTCCTTCCAGCAGCGGCCGGTGAGCCGGACCCGGCCCGCCGGGTCCAGGGAGACGGCGGCGCCGTCCCCGTCCAGGTCCCACCAGCGCTCGCACTCCACGTGGAGGCGGAGCAGGTCGGTCTCGGGGTAGCCGTTGTGGCAGTACGCGGTCACCTGCGAACCGTCGATCTCGGTGTCGCAGTCGGAGCCGAAGAGCTCCGGGGTGGCGGCCGGCGCGGGCCGGACGGGGGGTTCGGCCGGGATGTCGGCGAGGTCCACGGTGGCCGGGGCGGCCGCCGCGGGTCCCGCTCCCGGGTCCGGGCCGCCGGGTTGCGCGGTGGCTCCGGGGACCAGGAGTCCGGTCAGGACCACCGAGGTGAACAGCAGCGATACCGCTCGGCTCCGCCTCGCGCGCACGCCCGTACCTCCTCCCCGAAGCGGCCGGGAAGATCCCGACGAGGTCAGTTTGCAGGCATCTGTCCTGGTTTTCGACTCGGGAAGATCCGGTCAGACGGCGAAAATCCGATCGAACGAACCCCCGCTCCCCCGGCGCCGGACCGCGAAAAAGGCGGTGGCCGTGCCTCCCGGAGAGGGAGGCACGGCCACCGCCGTACGGATGCGGGTGCCGGTCAGGCGCCCATCGCGTGCAGGCCGCCGTCGACGTGGACGATCTCGCCCGTGGTCTTCGGGAACCAGTCCGACAGCAGGGCGACGACGCCCCGGCCCGTCGGCTCGGGGTCACTCATGTCCCACGCCAGCATGGAACGCTGGTTCCAGGTGTCCGCCAGCTCGCCGAAGCCCGGGATGGACTTCGCGGCCATCGAGCCGATCGGACCGGCCGAGACCAGGTTGCAGCGGATGTTCTCCTTGCCCAGGTCGCGGGCGAGGTAGCGGCTGGTGGCCTCCAGCGCGGCCTTGGCCGGGCCCATCCAGTCGTACTGCGGCCAGGCGAACTGCGCGTCGAAGGTGAGGCCGACGATGGCCGCGCCCTCCGCCGGGAACAGCGGCTTGCAGGCCATGGCCAGCGACTTCAGCGAGAACGCCGAGACGTGCATGGCGGTGGCCACGGACTCGAACGGGGTGTTCAGGAAGTTGCCGCCGAGCGCGTCCTGCGGCGCGAAGCCGATGGAGTGCACGACGCCGTCGAGGCCGCCGAGCTCCTCGCGGACGAGGCCTTCGAGGCGGGCCAGGTGCTCGTCGTTGGTGACGTCGAGCTCGATGACCTTGACCGGCTTCGGCAGCTTCTTGGCGATCCGCTCGGTCAGCGAGGGGCGCGGCCACGCCGTGAGGATGACCTCGGCGCCCTGCTCCTGGGCCAGTCGCGCGGTGTGGAAGGCGATGGACGACTCCATCAGCACCCCGGTGATGAGGATGCGCTTGCCGTCGAGAATTCCGCTCATGGTGATCAGTGACCCATGCCCAATCCGCCGTCAACGGGAATGACGGCTCCGGTGATGTACGCGGCGTCATCGGACGCCAGGAAGCTCACGGCGGCCGCGATCTCCTCGGGCTGCGCGTAGCGGGCCAGCGGCACCTGCGACACGATGCCCGCACGCTGCTCGTCGGTGAGCACCTTCGTCATGTCGGTGTCCACGAAGCCCGGGGCCACGACGTTGAAGGTGATGTTGCGGCTGCCCAGCTCGCGGGCGAGGGAGCGGGCGAAGCCCACCAGCGCGGCCTTCGAGGCGGCGTAGTTGGCCTGCCCCGCGGAACCCAGCAGGCCCACGACCGAGGAGATCAGGACCACGCGGCCCTTCTTCGCCCGGAGCATGCCGCGGTTGGCGCGCTTGACCACGCGGAAGGTGCCCGTGAGGTTGGTGTCGACGACGGAGGCGAAGTCCTCCTCGGACATCCGCATCAGCAGCGTGTCCTTGGTGATGCCGGCGTTGGCCACCAGCACCTCCACGTTGCCGTGCTTGGCCTCGATCTCCTTGTAGGCCTGCTCCACCTGCTCGGAGTCGGTGATGTCGCAGCGCACCGACAGTACGCCGAGGTCGGTGAGCTCCTGCGGCGGCTCTCCCGAGCGGTACGTGATCGCGACCTTGTCGCCGGCCTGGGCGAAGGCTCGGGCGATGGCGAGGCCGATGCCCCGGTTACCTCCGGTGACGAGAACCGAGCGGCTCAACGGATCACCCTTTCGCTAGCTGTCTGAATACCAAAAACCTATAGGTCGGCTCCGGCATCCGGAGAATCGGGCTCCGACAGGGCCTCGCGACGGGGTATGTCGAGTCCCTACAGAAAGATGTAGGCACCAGAGCCCCGGGTTCGACATGATCGGGGCGACCTGCCCCGACCCCGGGAGGATTTCCGTGGCCCATTCCATCGACGCGGCCTTCACCGCGCTGCCCCTGCGGGCGCTCGCCGACGCGGCGCTCGCCCGGGCCCGCGCGCTGGGCGCCGACCATGCCGACTTCCGGCTGGAGCGGATCCGCAGCGCCTCCTGGCGCCTGCGCGACGCCAAGCCCTCCGGCGGCTCCGACACCACGGACCTCGGCTACGCGGTCCGGGTGGTGCACGGGGGCAGCTGGGGGTTCGCCTCCGGCGTGGACCTCACCATGGACGCCGCCGCCAAGGTGGCCTCCCAGGCCGTCGCCATGGCGAAGCTGTCCGCCCAGGTGATCAAGGCCGCCGGCTCCGACGAGCGCGTCGAACTCGCCGACGAGCCGGTGCACGCCGACAAGACCTGGATCTCCGCCTACGACGTGGACCCCTTCTCGGTGCCGGACGCCGAGAAGGCGGCCCTGCTCGCCGACTGGAGCACCCGGCTGCTGGCCGCCGACGGCGTCGCGCACGTGGACGCCTCGCTCCTCGCCGTGCACGAGAACAAGTTCTACGCCGACACCGCGGGCACCTCCACCACGCAGCAGCGCGTGCGGATCCACCCGCAGCTCACCGCCGTCGCCGTGAACGCCACCACCGGCGAGTTCGACTCCATGCGCACCATCGCCCCGCCCGCCGGGCGCGGCTGGGAGTACCTGACGGGCACCGGCTGGGACTGGAACGCCGAGCTGGAGGAGATCCCCGCCCTGCTCGCCGAGAAGATGCGGGCCCCGAGCGTCGAGGCCGGGCGCTACGACCTGGTCGTGCACCCGTCCAACCTGTGGCTGACCATCCACGAGTCCATCGGCCACGCCACCGAGCTCGACCGGGCGCTGGGCTACGAGGCGGCGTACGCGGGGACCTCCTTCGCCACCTTCGACCAGCTGGGCAAGCTCAGGTACGGCTCCCCGGTCATGAACGTGACGGGCGACCGCACCGCCGAGCACGGCCTGGCCACCATCGGCTACGACGACGAGGGCGTCGAGGCGCAGAGCTGGGACCTGGTCAAGGACGGCACCCTGACCGGCTACCAGACGGACCGGCGGATCGCGAAGCTCACGGGCCTGGGGCGCTCCAACGGCTGCGCCTACGCCGACTCCCCCGGGCACGTGCCCGTCCAGCGGATGGCCAACGTCTCGCTCCGGCCGGATCCGGGCGGGCTGTCCACCGAGGACCTGATCGGCGGGGTGGAGCGCGGGATCTACGTGGTCGGCGACCGCTCCTGGTCGATCGACATGCAGCGCTACAACTTCCAGTTCACCGGCCAGCGGTTCTTCCGCATCGAGAACGGCCGGCTGGCCGGGCAGCTGCGCGACGTCGCCTACCAGGCCACGACGACCGAGTTCTGGGGCTCGATGGAGAAGGTCGGCGGCCCGCAGACCTACGTGCTGGGCGGCGCGTTCAACTGCGGCAAGGCCCAGCCGGGGCAGGTCGCGGCGGTCTCCCACGGCTGCCCGTCCGCCCTGTTCCGCGATGTGAACATCCTGAACACCACGCAGGAGGCCGGCCGATGAGCCGAACGAAGCCGCACGAGATCGTCGAGCGCGCCCTGGAGCTGTCCACCGCCGACGGCTGCGTCGTCATCGCCGACGAGGAGTCCAGCGCCAACCTGCGCTGGGCGGGCAACGCGCTCACCACCAACGGCGTAACCCGCGGCCGTACCCTGACGGTCATCGCCACCGTCGACGGCAAGGAGGGCACGGCCTCGGGGGTCGTCTCGCGCTCCGCCGTCACCGCCGCCGACCTGGAGCCGCTGGTGCGGGCCGCGGAGGCGGCCGCGCGCGGGGCCGGTCCCGCCGAGGACGCCCAGCCGCTGGTGACCGGGACCCCGGCCTCGCCCGACTTCACCGACGCCCCCGCCGAGACCTCCTCGGCGGTGTTCGCGGACTTCGCCCCGGCCCTCGGCGAGGCCTTCGCCCGGGCCCGCGCGGGCGGGCGGGAGCTGTACGGGTTCGCGAACCACGAGCTGGTCACCACGTACGTCGGCACCTCCACGGGGCTGCGGCTGCGCCACGACCAGCCCAACGGGACGCTGGAGCTGAACGCGAAGTCCCCGGACCGCTCCCGCTCGGCCTGGGCCGGCCGCGCCACCCGGGACTTCAAGGACGTGGACCCGACCGTGCTGGACGCGGAGCTGGCCGTCCGCCTGGGCTGGGCGGAGCGCAAGGTCGAGCTGCCCGCCGGGCGGTACGAGACCCTGCTGCCGCCCACGGCCGTGGCGGACCTGCTGATCTACCAGATGTGGTCGGCGGCGGCCCGGGACGCGGTGGAGGGCCGTACGGTCTTCTCCAAGCCCGGCGGCGGCACCCGGATCGGCGAGGAGCTCTCGCGGCTCCCGCTGACCCTGCGCAGCGACCCGCACGCGCCCGGCCTGGAGTCGGCGCCCTTCGTGATCGCGCACAGCTCCGGCGACGACGCCTCGGTGTTCGACAACGGCCTGCCGGTCCCGGCGACCGAGTGGATCAGCGGCGGCGAGCTGGCCCGGCTGACCACGACCCGGCACAGCGCGGCCCTGACCGGCCTGCCGCTCTCCCCCTCCTTCGGGAACCTCATCCTGGACGGGGGCGGGGACAAGTCGCTGGAGGAGATGGTGGCGGGCACCGAGCGGGGCCTGCTGCTGACCTGCCTCTGGTACATCCGCGAGGTCGACCCGGCCACCCTGCTGCTCACCGGCCTGACCCGGGACGGCGTCTATCTGGTGGAGGACGGGCAGGTCACGGGCGAGGTCAACAACTTCCGGTTCAACGAGTCGCCGGTGGACCTGCTCTCGCGGGCCTCGGAGGCCGGCCGGACCGAGAAGACCCTGCCGCGCGAGTGGGGCGACTGGTTCACCCGGGCCGCGATGCCGGCGCTGCGCATCCCGGACTTCAACATGAGCTCGGTCAGCAAGGGCGTGTGACCCACCTAGACTGAGCACGGCATTTTCAGACATCGAAGGAGTCGAGAGACCGTGACGGACATCGTCGACGAACTGAAGTGGCGTGGGCTCTTCGCCCAGTCCACCGACGAAGAAGCGCTGCGCAAGGCGTTCGCGGACGGTCCCGTCACCTTCTATTGCGGCTTCGACCCGACGGCGGCCTCGCTGCACGTGGGGCACCTGGTGCAGGTGCTCACCGTGCGCCGGCTCCAGCAGGCCGGGCACCGGCCGCTGGCGCTGGTCGGCGGGGCCACCGGTCAGATCGGTGACCCGCGCCCGACCGCCGAGCGGACGCTGAACGACCCGGAGACCATCGCCAACTGGGTGAACCGGCTGCGCTCGCAGATCGAGCCGTTCCTGTCCTTCGAGGGCGAGAACGCGGCGCTGATGGTGAACAACCTGGACTGGACGGCGGGCATGTCCGCCATCGAGTTCCTGCGGGACATCGGCAAGCACTTCCGCGTCAACAAGATGCTGACGAAGGACTCGGTCGCCAAGCGGCTGGAGTCCGACCAGGGCATCAGCTACACCGAGTTCAGCTACCAGCTGCTCCAGGGCATGGACTTCCTGGAGCTGTACCGCCGCTACGGCTGCACCCTCCAGCAGGGCGGCTCGGACCAGTGGGGCAACCTGACGGCCGGGCTCGACCTGATCCACCGGGTGGAGCCGGAGGCGCACGTCCACGCGATGGCGACCCCGCTGATGGTCAAGGCGGACGGCACCAAGTTCGGCAAGTCCGAGAGCGGGGCCGTCTGGCTGGACCCGGAGATGACCACCCCGTACGCGTTCTACCAGTTCTGGCTGAACGTGGACGACCGGGACATCTCCACCTACATGCGGATCCTGTCCTTCAAGTCCCGCGAGGAGCTGGAGGCACTGGAGGCGCAGACCGCCGAGCGGCCGCAGGCGCGCGCCGCCCAGCGGGCGCTGGCCGAGGAGCTGACCACGCTGGTGCACGGCGCGGACCAGTGCGCCGCCGTGATCGCCGCGTCGAAGGCGCTGTTCGGCCAGGGCGAGCTGACGGAGCTGGACGAGGCCACGCTGGCCGCGGCCCTCTCCGAGCTGCCGCACGCGAAGGTCGCCGAGCTCGGGCAGGTCGTGGACCTGCTCGCGGAGACCGGACTGGTCGCCAGCAAGTCCGCGGGCCGCCGGACCGTGAAGGAGGGCGGCGCCTACGTGAACAACGTGAAGGTCGCCGCCGAGGACGCGGTCCCCGCCCCGGAGGACCTGCTGCACGGCCGCTGGCTCGTGCTGCGGCGCGGCAAGAAGAACCTGGCGGCGGTCGAGGTCACCGGCCCCTGACGCCGGCCGACGGGCAGACGTGACGAGGGGCCGGTACGGACGCGAGTCGTCCGGACCGGCCCCTTCGTCATGGGCGGCGTCACACGGTCCGGCGACTGCCGCCCCACAGCGCCTTGTAGGCCATGTCGCCGAGCCCGACGATCAGGACCGCCCCGGCCAGCTGGAGCAGGTGCCTGGTCCAGTCGATGCCCCTCGTTTCCCCGACGCCGATCCACCCGGCGACGGCGTTGCCGAGGAGCGCGCCGAGGATGCCGAAGAGGGTGGTCAGCCACAGGGGCTGGTGCTGCTTGCCCGGCAGGATGGCCCGGGCTATCAGGCCGAGCACGAAGCCTACGATGATCGCCCACAACCATTGCATGTCGAGCCTCCTCGTGGCGCGTTGTGCGCATGTGCGCCCAGTGTCGGTCCGTCCGGCCCCGCACGCATGCCGGACGGCGCCATCGGAGGGACACCCCCTCTCCTCGGCTCGACGGGGGCGGCGTACGGTGGAAGGGTTGCGGGCCGGGGAGTGTCCGGCGGGTGGATCGGGTGGTGGAACGTGCAGCGGACGAAGCGGAACGGGGCCGAGGTCTTCCGGATCACCGGGGCCCGGATGGGCCTCGAAGAGGACGTGCGGGGACGGCAGCGCCGGTACGTGATCTCGATGACGATCAGGACCCTGTCGGTGATCGCCACCGTCCTCCTGTGGAACGTGGAACGCCACGTGGCGATCGTGACGCTCGCGGCGGGTCTGCTGCTGCCCTACATCGCCGTGGTCATCGCCAACGCGGGACGCGAGTCGACCCCCTCGCTGCCCTCGCACTTCGTTCCGGCCCCCGTGCGCCCCGCACTGGAGGCGGGAAACCTCAATAAAACCTCAGATCAATCATGAAGTTCCGGTGCACCCCACCCGGTCCTGCGTGACATACTGCCTACGCGCTCCGCATCCCCCGTCGGAGCGACGGACCGACGCCGGGCAGCTCCCCCCGTGGCTGCCCGGCGTCGCCCTTCCGTTTGTAGGGTTGAGGCCGTGAACTCCCCTGACTTCTTCTCCGGCTCCTCCGGCTCCGAAGCCGACATCCCCACCTGCTCCGCCAAGGGCTGCCGTGACGCGGCGGTCTGGGTCCTGGCGTGGAACAACCCGAAACTGCACGCGCCGGAGCGGCGCAAGACGTGGCTGGCGTGCGAGGAGCACCGCGAACACCTCTCGCAGTTCCTGGGGGTGCGCGGTTTCCTCAAGGACGTCGTGAAGCTCGACGAGTGGGAGCAGCCCGAGGGCTCGGAACGCCGCTGAGGATCCGCCGGGGTCCGCTCGGAACCGCCTGGAGGCGGGCTCGGGCGGGCCGGGACGGCCTCGCAACGGGGTCGCGACGGGCTCGGGGCCGCCCCGTGGCGGCCCCGGCGGCCGGGCCTCAGCCGCCGATCGCCGACATGGGCCGGTCGGGCTGGAGGAAGGACGGGTCGTCGAGGCCGGAGCCGGCCTTCTTCCCCCACATCGCCACCTTCCACAGGCGGGCGATCTCCTCGTCCGGGGCGCCCGAGCGCAGGGCGCCGCGCAGGTCCGACTCCTCGGTGGCGAACAGGCACGTACGGATCTGGCCGTCCGCCGTGAGCCGGGTGCGGTCGCAGGCCCCGCAGAAGGGGCGGGTGACGGAGGCGATGACCCCGACGGTGGCCGGGCCGCCGTCGACCACCCAGCGCTCGGCGGGGGCGGAGCCGCGTTCGTCGGCGCCTTCCTCGGTGAGCGTGAAGCGGGTGCGCAGGGACTGCAGGATGTCCCCGGCGGTGATCATTCCGTCGCGCTTCCAGCCGTGCTGGGCGTCCAGGGGCATCTGCTCGATGAAGCGGAGCTCGTACTCGTTCTCCACGGCCCAGGCCA
Source organism: Streptomyces sp. NBC_01276 (assembly GCF_041435355.1). Classification (GTDB taxonomy): domain Bacteria; phylum Actinomycetota; class Actinomycetes; order Streptomycetales; family Streptomycetaceae; genus Streptomyces. Next base: position 5,901,011 of record NZ_CP108442.1, on the reverse strand, counting down.
GCAGCTCGGGGGCCTCGTCCTCGTTGAGTCCCGGCATCAGGACGGCGTTGACCTTGACCGGGGTCAGGCCGGCCTCGCGGGCGGCCGCCATGCCGTCGATGACGTCGTGGTGGCGGTCACGGCGGGTGAGCGTCTTGAAGACCTCGGGGCGCAGGGTGTCCAGGGAAACGTTCACTCTGTCCAGGCCGGCGGCCTTGAGCGCCTGTGCGGTGCGCTTGAGACCGATGCCGTTGGTGGTCAGGGACATCCGGGGGCGGGGCTCCAGGGCCGCGCACTGCTCGACGATCCCGACCAGGCCGGGGCGCAGCAGGGGCTCGCCGCCGGTGAAGCGGACCTCGGTGATCCCGAGGTGGGTGACGGCGATGCGGACCAGCCGGACGATCTCCTCGTCGCTCAGCAGGTCGGATTTGCCGAGCCACTGCAGGCCTTCCTCGGGCATGCAGTACGTGCAGCGCAGGTTGCACCGGTCGGTGAGTGAGACGCGCAGGTCAGTGGCCACGCGGCCGTAGGTGTCGAGAAGCATGGACGGCCCCCTCCCTGTCCGGATCCGTAGAGCTTGGCGCAGTCGCAGGTGAGCGGAAGCGCTGCTTTCGAGCCTACGCGACGGTTGTTACCGGGAGGGAGGCCCAAAGGAACGAGACGTGGCGTGGCCGCGTCGTACGGAACTACGACGCGGCCACGCTGGGTGTTCGGTGGATCTCAGTGAGCCCCTGTTCCGGTGAGGGAGCGGACCTCCAGTTCGGCGAACTTCCGGGGGTCGGCCTCCTCCTTGGACAGTACGGTTCCCAGCCAGCCGAGGAGGAAGCCGAGGGGGATGGAGATGATCCCGGGGTTCTCCAGGGGGAACCAGTAGAAGTCGGCGTCCTTGAACATCGAGGTGGGCTTGCCGGAGACGACCGGTGAGAACAGCACCAGGCCGACCGCCGAGATCAGGCCGCCGTAGATGGACCACAGCGCGCCCTGGGTGGTGAAGCGCTTCCAGAAGAGGCTGTAGAGGATGGTCGGGAGGTTGGCGGAGGCGGCGACCGCGAAGGCGAGCGCGACCAGGCCGGCGACGTTCATGTCGCGGGCGAGGGCCCCGAGGGCGATGGCGACGGCGCCGATGACCACGGTGGACCAGCGCGCGGCGCGCATCTCCTCCTTCTCGGTGGCCCGGCCCTTGCGGATGACGTTGACGTAGATGTCGTGCGCGAAGGACGAGGACGAGGCCAGGGTGAGGCCGGCGACCACCGCGAGGATGGTGGCGAAGGCGACGGCGGAGATGACCGCGAGCAGGACCGCGCCGCCGGTGGAGCCGGCGCCGCCGCCGATCTCCTGGGCGAGCAGCGGGGCGGCGGTGTTGCCGGCCTTGTTGGAGGCCAGGATGTCGGCCCGCTTGAGGAGGGCGGCGGCGCCGAAGCCGAGGGCGATGGTCATCAGGTAGAAGGCGCCGATGATGCCGATGGCCCAGTTCACGGACTTGCGGGCGGCCTTGGCCGTGGGGACGGTGTAGAAGCGGATCAGGATGTGCGGCAGGCCGGCGGTGCCGAGGACCAGGGCGAGGCCCAGCGAGATGAAGTCGAGCTTGGTGAGCCCGTCCTTGCCGTACTTGAGGCCGGGCTCCAGGAACTTCGACCCCTGGCCGCTGTTCTCGGCGGCCTGGCCGAGCAGGGCGGAGATGTTGAAGTCGAACTTCAGCAGCACCAGGAAGGTGATCAGCAGGGCGCCCGCGATGAGCAGCACCGCCTTGACCATCTGGACCCAGGTGGTCCCCTTCATGCCGCCGACGGTCACGTAGACGATCATCAGCAGGCCGACCAGGGCGACGACGGCGACCTTGCCGCCGTCGCTGGTGATGCCCAGGAGCAGCGAGACGAGGACGCCCGCGCCGGCCATCTGGGCGAGCAGGTAGAAGATCGAGACCACGATGGTGGAGGTGCCGGCGGCGGTGCGGACGGGCCGCTGGCGCATCCGGTACGCGAGGACGTCGCCCATCGTGTAGCGGCCGGAGTTGCGCAGCGGCTCGGCGACCAGGAGCAGGGCCACCAGCCAGGCGACGAGGAAGCCGATGGAGTAGAGGAAGCCGTCGTAGCCGAAGAGGGCGATGGCTCCGGCGATGCCCAGGAAGGACGCGGCGGACATGTAGTCGCCGGAGATGGCCAGGCCGTTCTGGAAGCCGGTGAACTGGCGCCCGCCCGCGTAGAAGTCGGCGGCGTCCTTGGTCTGCCGGCCGGCCCAGACGGTGATGACGAGGGTCGCGACGACGAAGAGCCCGAACAGGGTGATGATCAGCGGGCGGTGCTCGCTCGCGCCCGCGGCGACGGTCAGCCGGGAGGCCAGCTGCGGGACGGCGCTCATGCCCCGGCCTCCATCTCCTGCTTGATGGCGCGGGCCTTGGGGTCGAGCTTCGCGGCGGCGTGCCGCGAGTACAGCCAGGCGATCAGGAAGGTCGTCGCGAACTGGGCGAGGCCGAGGACGAGGGCGACGTTGATGTTGCCGAAGAGCTTGGTCCCCATGAAGCCGCCCGCGTAGTTGGACAGCAGCACGTAGAGCAGGTACCAGGCGATGAAGGCCACGGTCAGCGGGAAGGCGAAGGACCGGTAGGAGCTGCGCAGTTCGGCGAATTCGGGGCTCTGCTGGACGCGCGTGAACTCTTCTGCCGAGGGGTGGGCCGGGGCCGGTCCCGCGCCGCCGTGGGGCGGCGCTGCTTCGGTGGTCACGGGGGGTTCTCCTTGTGACGCGGGTGCGGTGGGGACGACGGACAAAACAACCTCCGTGTGGGGGGACGGTGGTGCTGATCCCCCCTGTCAACGGCACGGCCGGCGTGTCGCGACGGTTCAACACCCGGCGATTCTTTGAAAACTGATTCCTCGAACTGATGGCGCAGAAGGGAACGTCAACGCTAGGTTCGCGTGTCATGTACCCGTCCGACGCGACCGCGTGCGGACGGCTTTTTCACGGATGATGTGGAGAACCCATGGCTCATCTGGGACACGGCCGCCGGCGAGTCCTCGCCGTTCCGGTCGGCCTGGCGCTCACCGCCTCGCTCGCCTTCCTGCCCTCGGTCGCGGCCTCGGCCGCACCGCTGAGCGACACGGCGGGCCCGGCCGCGGCCGCGAAGCCCGCCTCCACCACCGGCCCGAAGCTGTCGTACGTGGCGAACCTGACCGCGTACGGCACGGCCAAGCAGGCCAAGAAGGCCATCGAGCAGGCCGGTGGAACGGTGGTGACGTCGTATGAGCAGATCGGCGTCGTCGTCGCACACTCCCAGAACCCCGACTTCGCCAAGCAGCTGCGCACCCAGCGCAGCCTCTTCGTGTCGGTGGGCGCCACCCGGACGGCCCCCCTCCAGACGGTGCAGACCACCGAGGAGGGCACGACCCAGAAGCTGAGCGCGGCGGACGCCGCCAAGGCGGCCGCGCAGGCCGAGCCGGGGCAGGAGCCCCTGGAGTCCAACCAGTGGGACCTGCGCGCGATCAAGGCCGACCAGGCTCACAAGATCAACGATGGCAGTCCGGACGTCACCGTGGGCGTCATCGACACGGGTGTCGACGACACCCACCCCGATCTGGCCGCCAACTTCTCCAAGAGCCAGTCCGCCAACTGCGTGGGCGGCGTCGCCGACACCACGGACGGCGCCTGGCGCCCGTACCCCGACGGCAGTGACCACGGCACGCACGTGGCGGGCACCATCGCCGCCCCGCGCAACGGCATCGGCGTCAGCGGCGTCGCGCCGGGCGTGAAGGTCGCCGGCATCAAGGTGAGCGAGCCCGGGACCAGCCTGTTCTTCACCGAGGCGGTCGTGTGCGGCTTCATGTTCGCCGCCGAGAAGGGGATCGAGGTGACGAACAACAGCTACTACGTCGACCCGTGGATGTTCAACTGCAAGACGGACGACGACCAGAAGGCGCTGGTGGAGTCCCTCACCCGGGCCACCAGGTACGCGGAGCGCAAGGGCGTCCTCAACGTGGCCGCGGCGGGCAACGAGAACTTCGACCTGGCCGCCGACTCGATCCTCGACGAGACCAGCCCGGACGACGCCACCCCCGGGCTCCGCACCATCGACCCCAAGGTCTGCCTGGACCTGCCCGCGCAGCTGCCCGGCGTCGTCACGGTCAGCGCGACCGGCGACAAGGGCCTGCGCTCGTACTACTCCAGCTACGGCCTCGGCGTCGTCGACGTCGCCGCACCCGGCGGCGACAAGTGGCAGATCCCGGCCACCCCCGACGCCAACGGCCGGGTGCTGTCCACCCTGCCGGGCGGCGGCTACGGCTACAAGCAGGGCACCTCGATGGCCACCCCGCACGTCGCGGGCGTCGCGGCCCTGATCAAGAGCGCGCACCCGTGGGCCACGCCCGCGCAGATACAGGCGATGCTCAAGGGCCAGGCCACGAAGACGGCCTGCCCGGACAAGATCTACGACGGCACCGGCAACCTGATCGACGCCGCCACCTGCAAGGCCAAGTGGGGCCAGACCGGCTACTACGGCTCGGGCGTGGTCGACGCGCTCAAGGCCGTCAAGTAGCGACGGTCGCGGGCGGGCCGGCGGGGTGCTCCCCCGCCGGCCCGCCCGCACCCGCGCGTCAGGGCGTGATCAGGACCTTCAGGGCTTGATCAGGACCTTGAGGGCGCTGCGGTCGTCCATCGCGCGGTAGCCGTCCGGGACCTCGTCCAGGGACACGGCGCGGTCGAAGACCGGCGCCGGGTCGATGGCCCCGCTCAGCACGTCCTCCAGCAGCTCCGGGATGTACGCGCGGACCGGCGCCACACCGCCGCGCAGCGAGATGTTGCGGTCGAACATCACGCCCAGGTCGAGGCCGGTGCCGCTGCCGTGCGGCACGCCGACGTAGCCGACGGCGCCGCCGTCGCGGGTGATGTTCACGGCGGTCCGCATGGACTGCTCGGTGCCGACCGCCTCGATGACGGAGTGCGCGCCCTGCCCGCCCGTCAGCTCGCGGACGGCCGCCTCGGCGGCCTCGCCGCGCTCGGCGACCACGTCGGTGGCTCCGAAGAGCCTGGCTATGTCGGTACGGACGGTGTGCCGGCCGAGGGCGATGATCCGCTCGGCGCCGAGCCGCTTGGCGGCCAGGACGCCGCACAGCCCGACCGCGCCGTCGCCGACCACGGCGACGGTGGAGCCCTTGCGGACCCCCGCGCCCAGGGCGGCGTGGTGGCCGGTGCCCATGACGTCGGAGAGCGCCAGCAGGCCGGTCAGCAGGTGGTCGTCGGAGACGGCCTCGGCCGGCAGCTTCACCAGGGTGCCCTCGGCGTGCGGGACCCGGACGGCCTCGCCCTGGCCGCCGTCGTGGCCGACCGAGCCCCAGAAGCCGCCGTGCACGCAGGAGGTGTACAGGCCTTCGGAGCAGTAGTCGCAGGTGCCGTCGGACCACATGAAGGGGGCCACGACCAGGTCCCCGGCGCGCAGGCCGGAGACGGCGGAGCCGGTCTCCTCGACGACGCCGAGGAACTCGTGCCCGATCCGCTGGCCGGGCTGGCGCTCGGCCTCGCCGCGGTAGGCCCAGAGGTCGCTGCCGCAGATGCAGGCACGCAGGACGCGGACGACGGCGTCCTCGGGGCGCTGGATCGCAGCGTCGGGCACCTCCTCCACGCGGATGTCGTGCGGGGCGTGGATGACGGTGGCGCGCATGGTGGTGCAGCCCTCCGGATCAGTTGGTTGAGTCTTGTATGACTTCCCTACGGTACGCCTGCGCCGGTGCGGTCGTGCCCACGGCCAGCAGGTACTGGGCCACCAGGTAGGTGGCCATGATCCAGAAGTCGGGGCGGGGCGGCTGGGGCCACTCGGCGACGCCGGTCGCGATGAGGGTGTCGGAGAGCAGGAACAGCGCGCCGCCGATGCCCGCGGTACGGCCCGGCGCGCTGGAGCGGTAGGCCATGGCGGTGAGCAGCAGGCTGTACCCGGCGACGGGGACGCGCAGGCCGGCCGGCAGGTCCCCCCAGAGCAGCGCGACGGTCCCGACGAGCGCGAGGGCGTACGCGCCCCCGAGCGCGGGGCTCGTCCGGCCGCGGCCGAAGAGCACGAGGTAGCAGACGTGCCCGGCGGCGAAGGAGCCCATGCCGACGAGGAAGGCGGGCTCGGCGTCGAAGAGCAGGGCGAGGTCGCCGCCCCAGCCGAACAGCAGGGCGGCGATCAGCAGGCGGGGGGCGCGGCGGGTGACGACGTGGGCCACCAGCAGCGGCATCAGCAGCGGCTTGGCGATCACGTGCCCGAGGTGCCAGCCGGCCAGCAGCGCGCCGAGGTCCACGGCGGCGGCCACGCCGAAGCCGACGAGCAGCGCCCGCCCGGCGGCGCCGGCCGCGGGCCGGGGCCCGGCGCCCGCGCGGCGGGCCGCCCAGGACGGCGTACGGGACCCGGTGGCACTCACGCGGCGCGCTCCGGCTCCGGCTCCGGCGCGGCGGCGGGCGCGCCGCCCGCCCCGGGCGCCCGCTCGGCGACGGGCTGCCAGCCCGGCCCGCGGAAGACCCGCCCGGCGCGCTCGCGCCAGTTGTCGGCGGCACGCACGTCGCGGGCGATGGCGGCGTACTCGTGGGTGGCCACGCGCAGCGGGTTGTGGGTGCCGATGTTCTTGGTCAGCCCGTAGACGGGCCGCTCGGTCTCCCCGACCCAGGACCCGAACATCCGGTCCCAGACGATAAGGATGCCGCCGAAGTTGCGGTCGAGGTAGCCGCCCTGGGAGGCGTGGTGTACGCGGTGGTGCGAGGGGGTGTTGAAGACGTACTCGTACGCCCGCGGCAGCTTCCCGATGCGCTCGGTGTGGACCCAGAACTGGTAGAGGAGGTTGATCCCGTAGCAGAAGGGGATCGCGGCCGGGTGCACGCCGAGGGCGACCATGGGCAGGTAGAACCACCAGGTGGTGGCACTGGTCCAGGGCTGGCGCAGGGCGGTGGTGAGGTTGAACCTGCGGCTGCTGTGGTGGACCACGTGGCAGGCCCACAGGATGCGGATGACGTGGTGCAGCCGGTGCTGCCAGTAGTAGAGGAAGTCCTGCACGAGCAGCATCAGCAGGGCGGTCCACCACAGGAACGGCACGCGCAGCGGGGTCAGTTCGTAGACGGCCGTGAAGACGGCGACGACCGGGACCTTCCAGAGCAGGTCGAAGCCGATGCTGCCGATGCCCATGGTGACGCTCGTGACCGCGTCCTTGGCGTCGTACCCGGCGGCGTCCTCGTCGGGATGCAGCCGGTAGCTCACCACCTCGATGACGGTGAGCAGGACGAACGCGGGTATGGACCACAGCACGACATCGGGCAGGTTCGGCATGCCCGCACCATAGAGGCGCCCCAGGGGGCTCCGCTAGAGGTTGTTACCGATCGGTATCCGACGAAGTTACCGGCGGTACCCCCACCGCGGTCCGGGCTTCGGGCACGACCCCGCCGGAGCGGCTCACGCGGCTGCCGTGAGCCGCTCCGGCGGGCGCCCGGGCGCTGTCACCGCGCCCGGGCGCTGTCACCAGACGCGTACCGAGGCGCCCCGGGCGAAGGCCGGGCTGGTGGCCTCGGCCGGGATGTGGGTCAGGGGTTCGGCGATCTCCGAGACCAGGGGGCCGTGTTCGGCGGCCAGGGCGTCCAGGAGGGGGAGGTCGAAGCCGTAGACGCGGGCGGCGTTGCCGCCGACCATCGCCGCGACCTCCTCCCTCGGCAGGCCCGCGTACGCGATGCGCAGGCCCTCCCGGGAGAAGGGGGTGGTGCCCTCGTCGTGGGGGTAGTCGCTGCCCCACATGATCTTGTCGAGGCCGATCCGGTCCCGCAGCGGGACCTCGTGGGGGCGCATGAAGCTCGCCCCCACGAAGCAGTTGTCCCGCCAGACCTCGCTGGGGCCCCGGCCCATGCCGTCGGCCAGGCCCGCCCCGAACTTGGCCTCCGCCGTGGCCGAGGCCGTGACGAGGCGGCCGTGGTAGTAGTCCAGCATCTCCAGGACGCCCGGGATCCAGCCCGAGCCCTGCTCGGTCAGGACCAGCTTCAGGCCGGGGTGGCGGCGGAAGGCCCCGCCGAAGATCAGGTGCCACAGGGCGCGGTGGGAGAACCAGGTGGTCTCCACCATGAAGACGGCGCGGGCCGCCGGTTCGTCCCCGAGCGGGGGCGAGGCCGAGCCGCCGTGGTGGTTGACGGGGACGTCGAGTTCCGCGCAGACGGCCCAGATCGGGTCGTAGACGGCGGAGTAGAGCTCCGGGACGGGTGAGCCCGGGGGGACTCCGGGCAGGAGGATGCCGCCCGTCAGGCCCGCCTCCCGGGTGCGGCGGATCTCCCGGACCGCCTCGTCCACGTCGTTGAGCAGGATCTGCGCCACCCCGGCCCGCCGGCCCGGCGCGTCCGCGCAGAAGTCGGCCAGCCAGCGGTTGTGCGCCTGCAGGCCCGCCCAGCGCAGCTCGTACTCCGCGGCCGTGGGCGGCTGCGTCATCAGGGAGGCCGCGGGGAAGAACGGCGGGATGGTGTTCGGGAAGAGGACCTCCGCGACGATGCCGTCCGCTTCGAGTTCGGCCAGCCGGCGGGCCGAGTTCCAGTTGCGGTCGGCGGTGTCGGCGAGGAGGTCCTCGTACGGGTTGACGTAGCCGGCGGCCCAGGCGTCGAAGGCGTCGTGGTGCCGCTTGGCCAGGTACGGCCGGTAGTCCGGCAGGTCGGCGCCCGCATGGCAGTCGGCCGAGACGACCGTGTAGCGGTCCCCGGCCATCAGGAGACCCCCAGGACCGGGAAGTCGCCGCCGGTCAGCCAGTGCCGGCCCGTCTCGCGGGAGCGGGCCCAGGAGGCCTCCACCGCCGCCTGGTCCGGGGACTGCCCGAGCCCGTCCGGGGTGGGGCCGATCCGGCGGGCGACCGGGGCGAGCTTCGCGGTGTCGAAGCCGAAGACCTCGGCCGCGGCCAGACCCAGCATCCGGCGGGTCTCGGCCACCGGGATGTCGTGGAAGGTGTTGCGCAGCCAGTTGCGGGTGTCGGGCCAGGTGCCCTCGGGGTGCGGGAAGTCCGAGCCCCACAGGATGTTGTCCACGCCGATCTCGTAGCGCTGGGCGAGTTCGCGCCGCTTGGTGTTCGTGGCGCAGATGAACACCTGGCGGTCCAGGTACTCGCTCGGCGGGCGCTTCAGCTCCGCGAACGGGGAGAGCTTCTTGCCCCCGTGCGCCCCGAGGTAGAGCCGGTCCATGAACCAGAGCTGGTTCGGCAGCCACCAGCAGCCCGACTCGGCGATGCCGAACCTCAGGCCCGGGTGGCGCTCGAAGACCCCGGACCAGAGCAGGAACCACAGCGGGCGGGCCGGCCACCAGGTGACCTCGGAGACGTAGATGCCGAGGTGGTTCCCGTACTCGTGGCGGGGCGCGGCCCCCGAGTGGGTGACGATCGGCATCGCGGTCTCGGCGGCCGCCGCCCACACGGGGTCGTAACGGCGGTCGTGGTAGGGCGCCTTGTCCACCCACATGGACGGGATCATCAGGGCGCCGAGTCCGGACTCCTTGGCCCGGTGGACCTCGGCCACCACCTTGGCGGGCTCCGCGGTGACGGGCAGCAGGGCGACCCCGCAGTGGCGTTCGGGGTTCTGCGACACGAACTCCGCCAGCCAGCGGTTGTGCGCCTGCGCCCCCGCCATGCCCAGCTCGGGGTCCTGGTCGCCGGAGAGGCCGAGGCCGACGCCGAAGGGGGCGGCGGTCTGGCTGTCGACCGCGTCGGCATCGGGGAAGACCACCTCGGCGGCGACTCCGTCACCGTCGAGTTCCTTGAGCCGTTGGCCGGCGTCCCACCCGCCCTTGAGGCCCTCCTCGTGGTCGTGGAACCACTTCTGGGCGAAGGCCTCGTTGCGGACCCCCAGGCGGGTGGCCTCCTCGCGGCGGGCGTCGCGCTGGCCGAGGAACTCGTCGAACCGAGGGTGGAAGCGGGAGTCGAGGTAAGGGCGGTACCGCTCGGTCGGCAGGCCCGCGTGGCAGTCGGAGGAGATGATCAGGTACGGGTCTTCGTACGCGTTCACTGCACGGCCCCTCAGTCGAGGATGAAGCTTTCCAGGTAGGCGGGGTTGGCGCGGTCGAGCATCGACCGCGAGCGGGCGCGGATCTGCCGGTCGCTGTGCTCGCTCGCCGGGAGCATCCAGAACCGGTCGGCGCGGATGCCGTCGACGACGTGCTCGGCGACCTCCTCGACGGGGGTGAAGGCCACCTCGTGGCCGGCCTGTTTCATCGCGGCCTCGTACTGGTCGAGGCTGCGGTACGGGGTCCGGCGAGGCCGCTGCTTCGCGTAGCGCTCGGGCCGGTTGCGGTGGGACTCCCACAGGCCCGTGCGCAGCATGTGCGGTCCGGGGAAGAGGACGGAGGCGCCGACGGCCGCGCCCTCCGCCCTGAGGTGGGCGTACAGGGACTCGGTCATGGTGACCACGGCCGCCTTGGTGACGGCGTAGACGGAGGCGGTGGGCAGGGGGGCGATGCCGCCGTCGCCGGAGGAGGTGTTGACGACGTGCCCGGGGCCGCCGGCCTCGATCATGCGGGGGACGAAGGCCTGGATGCCGTGGAAGACGCCCCAGACGTTGACGGAGAAGGCCCACTTCCAGTCGTTGGGCTCGTGCTCCCACATCCGGCCCTCGGCGCCCGAGCCGACGCCCGCGTTGTTGCACAGCACGTGGACTGCGCCGAAGGCGTCGTAGGCGGCGTCGGCCAGGGAGAGCACGGAGTCGCGGTCGCTGACGTCGACGACGCGGGCCAGGACCTCGGCCCCCTCGGCGGCCAGCTCCCCGGCGGCCCCGTGCAGGGCGCCCTCCTCCACGTCGGCGAGGACCACCTTCAGTCCCTCGGCGGCGAAGCGGCGGGCCATGGCCAGGCCGATGCCGCTCGCGGCGCCGGTGACGACGGCCACCTGTCCCGGTTCGAGGCGCATCTCAGACGCTCCCCTCGGGCGGTCCGTCGAGGATCTGCATCGGGTCGTCGTAGCGCTGGTGGACGTACGGGAGCAGGGCCTGGGCGCTGACGCGCTCGACGGCCCGGCCCTTCTGGTCGGTGGTCTTCTCGCCGATGGTGATCTCGACGACGCGGCGTACGGGGAGATCGGCCACGGGGTCGTACATCGACTCGCGGAGCACCACGTCACCGGTGATGTGCTCCAGCTTGCGGACCTTCTCGTTGCGCGTGCAGTGGACGAGCACCGGGTCGGACTCGAAGCCCGAACCGTCCACCGCGGGGAGGAACTTGAAGTAGAAATCGGTCTTCAGGACGGGCTCGGGCAGCGGCAGCGGGCGGTCCACCGCCCCGCGCACCTCGACGAAGGCGATCCCGTGCCGGGCGAGGGCGGCCCGCACGACCAGACCCTCGCGTTCGACGGTCACCTCGCCCAGCTTCTTGGGCTCGCCGAACACCTCGCGGCCACCGGTCAGGGCGCGCTCGTGCGTCATCGGCATGACCAGCGGGTACCAGCCCTCGACGCCGCCGTGCCGGGCGGCGACGGCCACCGAGCCGGCGCCGAGCGGGTAGCCCGGGAGGTCGACCTTGCTGATGTTGGCCCGCACCAGGGGCCGCTCGGCGGGCTTGAGCGGGGGCGGCAGGACGGCCGCCACCACGTCCGGATCGCTCTCCCAGACGGCCACGACCCCGGTGGACCAGATGTCGGGGAGCTTCGAACTCTTCTCGCGCGACGCCGCGATCTCGGCCTCGGTGCGCGCTCCGTACCGTACGCGTGCCATGAATCGCACCCTCCTTCGGTCGGTCTGTAACACAGTTACACCGCCGCCGATGAAGGGTAAAGACCCCCGCACGTACCGAAACTGACGGATCGACAGATTGGCGGACGGCCCATGGCGAGGAACCCGCTGACCCGTGAGGAGGTACTGGGAGCGGCCGCCGCGCTGGTCAGACGGCACGGTCCGGCGGCCCTGACCATGCGCGGGCTCGCCGCCGACCTGGGCACGGCGGTGACCTCCATCTACTGGCACGTCGGCAACCGCGAGTCCCTGCTCGACGCCCTCGTGGAACGCACCGTCCAGGAGATGGGCGCCGTCCGCCCCGTCGGCCGCACCCCGGCCGACCGGATCCTGTCGGTGGCCCGGATCCTGCGCCGCGAACTGCGCGGGCGCCCGCACCTGATCGCGATGGTCCACGAGCGCGGCCTCACCGAGCGGATGTTCCTGCCCGCCCAGCAGGCCCTGGTCCACGAGGTGCACGCCGCCGGGCTGCGCGGCGCCCGGGCCGCCGACGCCGTGCGCGCGATCCAGTTCCAGATCGTCGGCTTCCTGCTCGTCGAGCGCAACCGTGAACGCTCCCCCGCCCAGTCCCCCGCCGAGGGCGACCTCTGGGACCCCGCCGCGGCCCCCGACGACCCGGCCCTCGCCCGCGCCCTGTCCCGCCCGGCCGACCCGGAACGGCTGTTCCTGCTGTCGGTGCGGGCCCTGACCGAGGCCCTGCTCGCGCCGCCGGGGATTAAGGGTTTGCCCGGCCGCCCGGGCCCGTGATGGGATCCATGACGCGGGGGCGGCTCCGCGGCGTGCATCCTTCTCTCCTTCTACGACGAACCCGCGCGCCCACTCTCCGCCCCCGCTTTGTCGTTCGCGGAGGGGAAATCACGCGTGTCCACCATCGAGTCCGTGCTGCTGCGCCGGCTTCAGACCGTCTACGTCGACCACGTGCCCGGCCCGGAAGGGACCCCGGAGCGGACTCCGGAGCGGACCCCGGCAGCGGCCCCCGCCCCGGCCCCGGGCCTCCGGCGCGTGGAGACCGACCTCCTCGACCGGGGCCAGGCCCCGACCCCGCAGCTGTACGCGGCCCTGAACGCGCTCGGCCCCGCCGAACTGGCCGCCGCCGGGGCCCGGCTGAACGCCCTCGCCGACGAGCTGCTCGGCTCCGACCGCACGCACGTGCCGCTCTTCCGCCGTTTCCCGTTCTCGGTCACCCGCGACACCGACCGGCTCTACGTGGCCAGGGTCTTCAGCTTCCTCGCGCAGCAGCCCGCCCAGCCCTGCGTGCTGTGCGGCGAGAGCGGCACCGTCCACCCCGTGGCCCCCTGCGCCCACCTGGTGTGCCGCCTGTGCTGGGACGGCGCCGACTACGCGGGCTGCCCCGTCTGCCACCGCCGCGTCGACCCCGCCGACCCCTTCCTGCGCACCGCCCCGCGCACCCCGCTCAAGGCGGCGCCGATCGGCCCGCTGCGGCTGCTGCGCCTGGGCGCCGACGCCGGGGCGGACGCCTTCGCCGAGGTCCGGTCCCTGGTCGCCCGCCGGACCCCGCTCTCCCCGCAGGACCGCGAGGACCTGGCCGTCCTGCTGGCGGCCGCCCCAGCGGACCCCGGCTGGCTGCCCGCGGAGATCCCCGTACGGGAGACCAGGGCACTGGTGCTCGCCGCCCTGCTGCCCGGAGCCGGCGACCGGGCCCCGCTGCTGCGGCACCTGACCACCGCCACCGACGTGCTGCGCCTGCTGGCCGTGCTGTCGGGCGGGGAGGCCGGGCTGCTGCCGGCGCCCCGGTTCGCCACGCTCGCCCGGCCGCTGCGCCGGGAACTCCTCGCGGTGCTCGACGCGTTGAACCCGCAGTACCTGGTCGAGGACCTGCTGCGGCATCCGGTGGCCTGGAAGCGTGCCGCCGAGAGCCTGCACCCCTTCGAGCGGCACGCCCGGCACCCGCGCGCCGCGCTCGCCTTCGCCGCGCTGCGGGGCACCACCGTGTCCCCGGCGACCGCCTTCGGCACCGCCCTGCTGGAGTCGGCCGCCGCGCACCCCGAGGCCGTGCGGGTCGCCGGGGACCGGATCCTGCCCGCCACCTGGGCCGGCCGGCTGGAGCGGGCCCTCGCCTCGGGGGACGCCGCGGGCGCCGTCGTACTCGCCGGGCAGCGCCCGGGCGAGCTCGTACGCCGCCTCGACCACCTGCTGCGGCTGCACCCGGGCGCCGAGCCGCTGCCTGAGCTGCGGCGCGCGCTGGCGCGCGCGCTGCCCGCCGTCGCGCCGGGCCCGCTGCTGTCCGCGCTCGGCGCGCTGCGGCCCCGGGCCGAGGACCGCGGCGGCGGCCGCCGGGTGTTCTTCCCGAACGGCCGGGTCGCCCGCGCCCAGGTGGCGTGGGAGGAGCGGGCGCCGCTGCCCGCACCCCTCGTCGAGGAGGTCACGGCCCGGCTGGAGGCCGAGGTGCTGCGCCGGTTCGGCGCCGCGCCGGGGGACCCGTACGAGCTGGCCGTCCTCGACTCCGGGCTCGCCGAGCTGACCGTGCCCTTCGGCGAGCGCACCACCGCCAGGGCCCTGGTCGCCGTCCCGCGCGGCAGCGTGCAGCGGCTGCCGGAGGACGAGGTGCTGCGGCTGTTCCTGCACTGGACCGAGCCCGAGGGCCAGATCACCGACCTGGACCTGTCGGTCGCCTTCTTCGACGCCGAGTGGCGGTTCACGGGCCTGTGCGACTACACCTCGCTGCGCCACGGCCCGCGCGGCACCGCCACCCACTCGGGCGACCTCACCTCGGCGCCCGCGCCGCTCGGCGCCACCGAGTACGTGGACCTGGACCCGGCCGCCCTCGCCCGCAACGGGGACCGCTACGCCGTCCCCCTGGTCCTGAGCTACAACAACGTGCCCTTCGACACACTGCCGGACGCCTTCGCGGGCTTCATGGGCCTGCCGGCCGACGGCCCCAGGGACGCCTCCTACGATCCGCGCACCGTGCGCCAGCGCTTCGACCTGGCCGGACGGTCGCGGGTCTGCATGCCGATGGTGGTGGACCTGGCCGCCCGGCGGGCGCTGTGGGCCGACGTGCACCTGCCCCCGTCCGGCGGTTTCCAGAGCGTGCGTTCGCACGGGGACCGGCTGGCGTCCGTGGCCCGCGACGTGTGGGAGCACTTCGGCTCGGGCACCCGTACGACCCTGTGGGACCTGGCGGTGTGGCGGGCGGCGGCCCGCTCCCGCGAGGTGGCGGTCGTGCGCCGGGCACCGCATCCCGTCCTTCCCGACGAACTGTGGCTCTACCGGGCCGGGGCCGGGGAAACGGTGGCCGGATTCGCCGCCCGGGTCGCCGCGCTGGAGGAGCCCCAGGAACGGCGGGAGCCCGCCGATGCCGACGCGGCCGCCGGTGAACTGGCCGCCGGAAAGCGGGTCTTCCTCGCGACCGTGCACGCGGTCCCGGCCCCGCGCGGGGCTTCGGGGACCGCGTACCGCCTCTTCCCGGGGCCCGGCGAAGTGGCGGGATCCCTCACCCCGGTGAGCGCGGCGGACCTCGTGGCGGAGCTGTGCTGAAGGGCCATCGGGCCACGGCTGTCGGTCGGGGCCGATATCCTCTGTGACCATGCTCGACGACCGTACGACCGCAGACACGACGTGGCCGACCGCGTACCCCAAGGGGTACGCGGTCGTCGACGTGGAGACCACCGGGCTCGCTCGTGACGACCGGATCGTGTCCGCCGCCGTCTACCGCCTCGACGCGCGGGGCGAGGTGGAGGACCACTGGTACACCCTGGTCAACCCGCGCCGGGACCCGGGTCCGGTCTGGATCCACGGGCTCACCAGCGAGATGCTCGCCGACGCGCCCCTCTTCGAGGACATCGCCGAGGAGTTCGCGGAGCGGCTCGCGGACCGGGTGCTCGTCGCGCACAACGCCATCTTCGACTGGCAGATGATCGCCCGGGAGTACGCGCGGGCCGCCCGCACCGCCCCGGTGAGCCAGCGGCTGTGCACCATCGCCCTGTCGAAGGAACTGGCCCTGCCGCTGCCCAACCACAAGCTGGAGTCGCTCGCCGCGCACTACGGCGTGGTCCAGCAGCGCGCCCACCACGCGCTCGACGACGCCCGGGTGCTGGCGGAGGCCTTCCGTCCGTCGCTGCACACGGCCGCGCGGGGCGGCGTACGGCTGCCCCTGCTGGAGTGCCGCGCGCTGACGGAGTGGTCGGACTCCCCCGCCACGCCCCGGATCGGCTACCAGGCCTCGTACGGCGGCTCCGGCACCTGGCGGGCCTCGCGCAAGCGGCCGCCGTGCCCGTACCCCAACCCGGGGCGCTTCGAGGACGGCACGCCGCTCAAGCAGGGCATGCGGGTCGCGTTCTCCGGTGACACCTCGGTGGACCGGGAGCTGCTGGAGGACCGGGCGGTGGAGGCCGGCCTGCACGTCGCGACGAGCGTGTCGCGGCTCACCAGCCTCCTGGTGACCAACGACCCCGACTCGGCGACCTCGAAGACGGTCAAGGCGAAGGCCTTCGGCACCCCGGTGGTGGACGAGGCGGCCTTCACCCAGCTGCTGCGCGACGTGGCGCCCGCGCCGGAGTGTTAGGGGCGTTGCTCCGGCCGGGTGCAGGGGCCGCGACTCACCCCGGTTGATCTTGTTCCGGCCGTCCGTCGTGCGCAGCATGCGGCGCATGGCACGTTGTGAGGTCTGCGGAAACGATTACGGCATGTCCTTCGAGGTGCACGCGCAGGGCGCGGTGCACGTCTTCGACTGCTTCTCCTGCGCCATCCACCGCATGGCGCCCATCTGCGAGCACTGCCGGGTCCAGATCATCGGGCAGGGCGTCGAGGTCCAGGGGCAGTGGTTCTGCGGCGCGCACTGCGCCCGCGCGGAGGGGAAGGTGGGCATCACCGACCGCGTCTGACCCCCGCTTCCCCCGTCGTCCCGACCCCGGACGGCCACCCGGCCGCCGGGGTCCCCGTCGCTGCGGGTACCGTCGTGGGCGTGTACCGCTTCGTCCTGACCCGGCAGTGGGTGTGCCTCACCCTCATCGCCCTCGTCCTCATCCCCGCGATGATCAAGCTGGGGTTCTGGCAGTTCCACCGCCACGAGCACCGCGTCGCGCAGAACGAGCTGATCGCGAAGAACCTGTACGGGAAGCCGGTGCCGATCACCGAGGTCACCTCGCCCGGCCACACCGTCCCGAGGGCCGACTACTGGCGCGCCGTCACCGCCACCGGCACCTACGACCCGGCGCGCGAGGTGGTCGTGCGGATGCGCACCTCCAACGACGACAAGGTCGGTTTCCAGGTCGTCACCCCGCTGGTGCTGGCCGACGGCCGGGTGGTGCTGGTCAACCGCGGCTGGGTCGCGGGCGGCGACGACCCGCGCGCCTATCCGCCGGTGCCGGCCGCGCCCGCGGGCGAGGTCACGGTCACCGGGCGGCTGAAGGCCGACGAGACCAGCGGCGACAGCGGGATCAAGGACCGCAAGGGCCTGCCCGACCGCCAGGTGATGCTGATCGACAGCGGGCAGCAGGCGGCCGCCCAGGGCCGGCCCGTCCTCGGCGGCTACCTGGAACTCACCGCCCCGCTCCCGCCGGGCGGCAGCCCGGAGGCGGTGGCCGAGCCCGATCACGACTCGATCGGCCCGCACATGGCGTACGCGGTCCAGTGGTGGCTGTTCGCGGCGGCGGTACCGGTGGGCTGGGTGGTCCTGGTGCGCCGGGAGAAGCGCGACCGCGAGGAGGCCGCGGCGAAGGCCGTGCCACTGGAGCCCGCTTCGGCGTAGCGTGACCCGCATGGATCTTGGACTGAAGGACCGTGTCTACATCGTCACCGGAGCCACCCGCGGGCTCGGCTTCGCCTCCGCGCGGGAACTGACCGCCGACGGGGCGAAGGTCGTACTGACCGGCCGGGACGAGAAGCGGGCGGCGGACGCCGCGGCCGAACTCGGCCCGAACGCGCTGGGCCTGGCGGCGGACAATTCCGACCCGGAGTCGGCGGCCCGGCTGGTGGCCACCGCGAGGGAACGCTTCGGCCGCTTCGACGGCATCCTCATCAGCGTCGGCGGACCGCCGGCCGGCAGTGCGGCGGACAACACCGACGAGCAGTGGACGACGGCCTTCGAGTCGGTCTTCCTGGGCGCGGTCCGCCTCGCCCGCGCGGCGGCGGAGGCCCTGGGCGAGGGCGGGGTCGTCGGTTTCGTGCTGTCGGGCTCCGTCCACGAACCGATCCCCGGCCTGACCATCTCGAACGGCCTGCGCCCCGGGCTCGCGGGCTTCGCGAAGTCCCTGTCGGTGGAACTGGGCCCGCGCGGGATCCGTGTGGTCGGGCTGCTGCCGGCCCGGATCGACACCGACCGGGTCCGTGAGCTGGACGCGCTGTCCGGGGACGTGGACGCCGCCCGCGCGGGGAACGAGTCCCGGATCCCGCTGCGGCGGTACGGAACGCCGCAGGAGTTCGGGCGGACGGCGGCCTTCATGCTGTCCCCGGCGGCCTCCTACCTCACCGGGGTGATGCTCCCGGTGGACGGCGGCTCGCGCCACGGTTTCTGAGCCGCGCTCCCGGCGGGCGCCCCGTCAGGTCACGCGCCGCGCGTGGTGGGAGGCGACCTCCAGGCGGGCCTCCGCGGGCAGTTCCGGGAGGCCCGCCGAGGTCCGGGCGTGCGTGAGGACGGGGCCCGCGAGCCCGGCGAGCGCGTCGGCGGGCACGGCGTGGGGTTCCAGCTCCAGCGCGATGCGCAGGGCCGGGGAGCCCCGCCGGCCCCGGAGGGCGACCTTGCACCCGGCGACCCCGTCGAGCGCTCCCGCCTCGGCTGCCACCGCCGCTTCCAGCGTGTGGCCCCGCAGCAGGGCGTACGCCCCGTCGCCGGTGTCCACGGGCAGCGCCGGGAGGCGGGAGCGCCGCAGCTGCGCCAGCAGCCACCACAGCGCGAGCAGGACGCACACCGCCAGGGCGGCGAGGAGCGCCCACCACCACCAGCCCTCGGGGTGCCCGTACCGGCGGCGGGCCTCGGCCGTGAGCAGGGGGGCGTGCCGGCCGCCGAGCGGCCGGGAGCCGGTCAGCAGGCAGACCCCGGCGGCCAGCAGGACCAGCCCGGTCAGCCCCAGCAGGATCCGGTTCACCACTCCGAGCATCCGCTCACCTCCTGACCCTGACCCGGGGCCGCGGCGGATGCGCGAGGCCCAGTTCCTCGATGCCGACGGCGAGCACCTCGTCGAGGTCGGCGCGTACGTCGTCCAGTTCGCGGAAGTGCGAGGTGGCCCGGATCCCGACGCGGCCACGGCCCATGCGCACCCGGACCGACCGCACCCCGGAGACCTCCATGGCCCGGTCCCGCAGCACCAGGGCGGCGGCCTTGCGCCGGATCCCCGCCCGCACGCCCGGCTCGGCCCGCATCGGCAGCAGCCCGCGCACTCCGGGGGCGAGGGCCAGCAGCAGGAGGACGGCCCCGGCCAGTGCGAGGAGCGCGCCGGCCACCAGTACCCCGGTGTCGGCCGGGGTGTGCCGTTCCAGTTGTCCGGCGAGTTCGTGGCGCCAGCCCATCGCGGGCCGCCCGGCCCGTACGCCGGCCAGGTCGTAGAGGAACAGCCCGGCCAGCGCGAGCACCGCCAGTGCGGTGAGCCCGGCGGGGATCCGCCGGGCGGAGCGGAAACGGTGCGGGGTCGTCACCGCAGCCGCCGGACGCGACCGGCGGAGGCCGGCCGGTGCTGCGGTGGGTGCAGGTGTTCGATGTCGATGTCGACCTCGGGGACGGTCATGCCGGCGCACTCCTCGATCCGGAGGGCGACCCGGCGGCGGACGTCCGCGCACTGGATGGCGAGGTCGGAGGGGTAGGCCAGCTCCAGGCTGACCCGTACCCGGGCGATGTCGTGGTGGACGGTGACCGCCGCGTGCGGGGCCTGTCCGGGCAGGACGTCGAGGGCCTCCCGGGCGGCCTGGGCGGCGATCTTGGCGACGACCCGGTCGGCGATGCGGGTGGCCCCCCGCTCGGCGGGCGGCACCCGCGGCGGCACGGCCCGGGGCGCGGGGGTGGCCGGCGGGGTGGCCGGCGGTGTGCCCGGACCGGGGCCGGGCCGGGTGCCCGGATCGTCGCTCATCGGGGTCCGCGCCGGTCGTCGCGGCCGCGCGGGCGGAACAGGTCTCCGGCCTCCAGGTCCCCGTCGAGGAACCGGCCGACGACGAATCCGACGGCGCCGAGCGCCGCCACCAGCAGGAAGGCCCCGAAGCCACCGAAGTAGCCGGCGAAGCCGAGTGCCATGCCGGCCAGCAGGCCGGCGACCGCCATGCTCATGTGCGTGTCCCCTCCCGTCTAGTGGAGCCGGGACTCCGGTTCATCGTCTTCCTCGTCCGGCAGCTTGACGTCGCCGACCGCGATGTTGACCTCGACGACCTCCAGGCCGGTCATCCGCTCGACCGCCGAGATGACGTTCTCACGGACCGCCCGGGCGACGTCACGGATCGACACGCCGTAGTCGACGACGATCTCCAGGTCGAGGGCCGTCTGGACCTCGCCGACCTCGGCCTTCACCCCGCGGCTGACGGCGGACTTGGCCCCGCCGGGCACCCGGTCGCGAACGGCCCCGAAGGTACGGGAGAGGCCGCTGCCGCTGCCGAGGGCGTGGACGCCGACCACCTCGCGGGCGGCGAGCCCGGCGATCTTCTCGACCACCCCGTCGGCGATGGTGGTGCGGCCGCGGTCGGCGGGGGCCCTGCCGGAACCCCCTGATGCGGATTCGGTCATCGCTGGTCCTTTCGCGCCGTGCGGACTGCGGACTCCTGTCCACCGTAAGTCCCCGCGCGCACGAACGCGCCGGGACTACGCCGGCCGGCGGAACCGTGTGTCCGGTTCCGCCGGCCGGGTGGGCCCGGCGCGCGGTGACGTGCGGTGGCGCGGAGCGGCGGGAGGGCCGCCCCGGCGGTACGGGGTTTCGTCCGGGTCAGTCGGAGAGGCCCGCCAGGTCGCGCAGACGGCGGGCCTGCGCGGCCCGCTCGGCGGTGCGCTGGTCGTCGTAGGGGCGGGAGTTGGCCTCGCGGAGCAGGGCCTTGGTCTCGATCACCGCGTCGCGGGGCGGTGCG
The DNA here is from genome assembly GCF_041435355.1 of Streptomyces sp. NBC_01276. Taxonomy (GTDB): domain Bacteria; phylum Actinomycetota; class Actinomycetes; order Streptomycetales; family Streptomycetaceae; genus Streptomyces. Next base: position 5,880,350 of record NZ_CP108442.1, on the reverse strand, counting down.
AGCAGTGCGGTGCTGAGGTCCTGAACGGCGGCGTCGAGCTCGTCGGCCGGTACCACCAGGTTGGCGAGGCCGACCCGTTCGGCCTCCTCCGCGTGCACGAAGCGGCCGGTAGCGCAGATTTCGAGCGCGCGGGCGTAGCCGACCAGTGCGGTCAGCGGCTGGGTGCCCGCGAGGTCGGGGACCAGGCCCAGGCTGGTCTCGCGCATGGCGAACTGCACGTCGTCCGCGACCACGCGCAGGTCGCACGCGAGCGCGAGCTGGAAGCCGGCGCCGATCGCGTGCCCCTGCACCGCGGCGATGGAGACGATGTCATTGCGCCGCCACCAGGTGAAGGCCTCCTGGTACTCGGCGATGGTGGAATCGAGGATCTCGTCGGAACCACGCGCCAGATCGAGGAAGGACGGCTCGCCCTCGAAGCCTTCGGGGGTGAACGCCTGCCGGTCGAGCCCTGCGGAGAAGGACTTGCCCTCGCCGCGCAGCACGACGACCCGGACGGTGCCCGGCAACGACCGTCCGGCCTCCGCCAACGCCCGCCAGAGCGCGGGGGATTGGGCGTTTCGCTTGGCCGGATTGGTCAGGGTCACCGTGGCGAGCGTGTCGTCGATGGTGAGCCGTACGCCGTCCTTGTCGAGCAGAGCCATCTGGTGCCTCCGGTGTGCAGTCGTGGCCGCATGCTCGGCCTAAGTGACTGCACAGTAACCACCCGGTCGGCCGCGGGGCCGACCGGGGGTCACCGAAGAACCGTGCGTGGAGCCGTACAAGCTGTCGCGCGCCTCCGGCGCCGGCCTCGGCCTGACGGCCAGGGTCAGGCCGCAGCCGCCTTCTTGCCGCGCGTCGCGCCACCGCGACCACGCAGCGTGACTCCGGACTCACTGAGCATCCGGTGGACGAATCCGTAGGACCGGCCGGTCTCTTCGGCCAGCGCCCGGATACTCGCACCGGAGTCGTACTTCTTCTTCAGGTCTGCCGCGAGCTTGTCGCGCGCGGCGCCGGTAACCCGGCTGCCCTTCTTCAGAGTCTCGGCCACCCGTGCCTCCTCGTGGGAAGTGCGCTCTGGACTTCTCATGATCACCCCTCCCCGGCTTCCTGGCCACCCATTCAGCAAGGTCGGTACGACGGCATTTCCCGGGGGGTGGACGCCCGAGCAGAACGGAATCTCCTCTTCCGCCGCATGACCTCCGTCACACTTCTCCGCCGCCGAGGGGAATCACCAGGTCAGGGGCCAGGCGCGGAAAAAATCCGGCCCCGGCCGCGCCTCGGGGAGGCTGCGGCCGGGGCCGTCGTACGGGGCGCGACGGTACGAGACCGTCTCACTCAGATGATGGATCACGCCTGAGCCGAATGATCCATAAGGAACTGGATCAGCGGGCCGGGGGCCCGTCAGGCGAGGGCGACCAGGTCACGGTAGTCCGGGCCCCACAGGTCCTCGACCCCGTCCGGCAGCAGGATGATCCGCTCCGGCTCCAGGGCCTCGACCGCGCCCTCGTCGTGGGTGACGAGGATGACCGCGCCCTTGTACGTGCGCAGCGCCCCGAGGATCTCCTCGCGGCTGGCCGGGTCGAGGTTGTTGGTGGGCTCGTCGAGCAGCAGCACGTTGGCCGAGGAGACGACCAGCGTGGCCAGGGCCAGCCGGGTCTTCTCGCCGCCGGAGAGCACGCCCGCGGGCTTGTCCACGTCGTCGCCGGAGAACAGGAAGGAACCGAGGGTCTTGCGGACGTCGACCAGGTCCAGGTCGGGCGCCGAGGAGCGCATGTTCTCCAGGACGGTGCGCTCCGGGTCCAGGGTCTCGTGCTCCTGGGCGTAGTAGCCGAGCTTGAGGCCGTGGCCGGGGACGACCGTGCCGGTGTCCGGCTTCTCGGTGCCCGAGAGCAGGCGCAGCAGCGTGGTCTTGCCGGCGCCGTTGAGGCCGAGGATGACCACGCGGGAGCCCTTGTCGATGGCCAGGTCGACGTCGGTGAAGATCTCCAGCGAGCCGTACGACTTCGACAGGCCCTCGGCGGTCAGCGGGGTCTTGCCGCAGGGCGCCGGGTCCGGGAAGCGGAGCTTGGCGACCTTGTCGGAGACGCGGACGGCCTCCAGGCCGGAGAGCAGGCGCTCGGCGCGCTTGGCCATGTTCTGCGCGGCGACCGTCTTGGTGGCCTTGGCGCGCATCTTGTCGGCCTGCGAGTTCAGGGCCGCGGCCTTCTTCTCGGCGTTCTGGCGCTCGCGCTTGCGGCGCTTCTCGTCGGCCTCGCGCTGCTGCTGGTAGAGCTTCCAGCCCATGTTGTAGACGTCGATCTGGGCGCGGTTGGCGTCCAGGTAGAACACCTTGTTGACCACCGTCTCCACGAGGTCGACGTCGTGGGAGATCACGATGAAGCCGCCGCGGTAGTTCTTGAGGTAGTCGCGCAGCCAGACGATCGAGTCGGCGTCCAGGTGGTTCGTCGGCTCGTCGAGGAGCAGGGTGTCGGCGTCCGAGAAGAGGATCCGGGCGAGCTCGACGCGGCGGCGCTGACCGCCGGAGAGGGTGTGCAGCGGCTGGCCCAGGACGCGGTCGGGCAGGCCGAGGGCGGCCGAGATGGTGGCGGCCTCCGCCTCGGCGGCGTACCCGCCCTTGGTCAGGAACTCCGTCTCCTGGCGCTCGTACTGCTTCATCGCCTTGTCGCGGGTGCCGCCGGAGCCGGTGGCGATGCGCTCCTCGTTCGCGCGCATCTTCTTGATCAGCACGTCGAGGCCGCGGGCGGAGAGGATCCGGTCGCGGGCGAGCACGTCGAGGTCGCCGGTGCGCGGGTCCTGCGGCAGGTAGCCGACCTCGCCGGAGCGGGCGATGGCACCGGCGGCGGGCTGGCCCTCGCCGGCGAGGCACTTGGTGAGCGTGGTCTTGCCCGCTCCGTTGCGGCCGACCAGGCCGATGCGGTCGCCCTTGGCGACGCGGAAGGAGGCGGACTCGATGAGGATGCGGGCGCCGGCGCGCAGCTCGATGCCGGTGGCGGTGATCACGGAAATACTCCAGGGCGGTGGGGACGGCGGAAGGGGGGCAGGACGCGCGTTGCTTCGACGCCGCTAATCCGCGAGGAGATTTGCCATGGGTTCATTCTACCGGGGGTGCGCAACCACTTTTCGGGGCCTCCCGTCCCCCGTTCGGCCCCGGGACGCCACCGGGGCGTCCGGGCGCGTATCAGGATGAAGGGGTTGATTCTCGCCGCAGGGGCGGCCACGGGACGCGAGGGCGGTGCGGTATGCAGTTCGACGACGACGCCAATCTGGACACTTCCGAGGTCAGTGACCAGCGCGGGAGCAGCATCCCGGGCGGGAAGGCCACGGTCGGCGGCGGGATCGTCGGGCTGATCGCCCTGGTGCTGGGCCTGCTCTTCGGGGTGGGTCCGGACCAGCTGGGGCTCTCGGACGGCAGCCCGCAGCCCGTGGCGACCTCGTCCTCGGCGGCCCGGGTGCAGCAGGCCTGCCGAACCGGGCAGGACGCGAACACCCGGGAGGACTGCCGGCTCGTCGCGGTGGTGAACAGCACCCAGGACTTCTGGAAGCAGGAGTTCCAAAGGCGCGGCGGGCAGTACTCCCCGGCGTCCACGGTCTTCTTCACCGGCCGGGTGAACACCGCGTGCGGCGCGGCCACCTCGGCGGTCGGCCCCTTCTACTGCCCCGCCGACCGGCAGGTCTATCTGGACCTGGGCTTCTTCGACGAGCTGCGGACTAAGTTCGGCGCGAGCGGCGGCCCCTTCGCCCAGGCGTACGTCGTCGCCCACGAGTACGGCCACCACATCCAGAACCTGACCGGAACACTCCAACGGGCCCAGGACGGGCGGCAGGGCGCGAACAGCAACGCGGTCAAGGTCGAGCTGCAGGCCGACTGCTACGCCGGGGTGTGGGCGCGCAACGCGACGAGGACCCCGGACGAGTCGACGGGGCGGCCGCTGATCACGAGCCTCACCGACCAGGACATCAGGGACGGCCTGGACGCGGCGGCCGCGGTGGGCGACGACCGGATCCAGGAGAAGTTCCAGGGCCGCGTCACCCCGGAGTCCTGGACCCACGGTTCCGCCCAGCAGCGCCGGCAGTGGTTCTACCAGGGCTACCGCACGGGCGACATGGCCCAGTGCAACACCTTCCGCTGACTGTCGGTGGCGCCTGCCATGCTGTGCTGCGAGTCACACGCGCACGTTCCTGAGAGGGAGTGATCGTCATGGCAGGCGTTCCGACCGTCTTTCCGACCCTGCTCTACCGCGACGCCAAGGCGGCGATCCGGCAGCTGACCGAAGCGTTCGGATTCACCCAGGTGGCGGTGTACGAGGGCGACGACGGCGCCGTGATGCACGCGGAGCTGGCGTACGGGAACGGCGCCGTGATGCTCGGCAGCAAGGGGCGCGGCGGCGCGTTCGACAAGGCCATGGAGGGCGCCGGCCCGTCGGGCGTCTACCTGGTGGTCGACGACGTGGACGCCCATCACCGCCGGGCCGTGGAGCACGGGGTCGAGATCCTGATGGAACCCACCGACCAGGACTACGGCTCGCGGGACTACATGGCGCGGGACACCGAGGGCAACGTCTGGAGCTTCGGGACGTACGCGCCGCAGGTCTGAGCCCGCGGCGCGTACGCACGCCGTCACGCGCCGCCGGTGTGGACCTGGAAGGCGGCCCGGCGGACGGCCTTGGCCAGGGCCGGGTCGGGGTGGGCGGCCGCGAGGGCGACCAGCACCTGCACCGTGCGGGGGTGGCCGACCGCGCGGACCTCGTCCAGGAGCCGGGGCACGGTGGTGCGGACGGCCGAGTCGAGGTGGCGGGCGAGCAGGTCGGCCTCGCCGTGGTCGGCGATGGCCGCGGCCGTGTCCACCCAGAGCCAGGTCGACTCCTCGGGGGTCAGGACGTCCTGGGCCTCGTCGGGGTCCACCCCGTCGTGCTCGGCGAGCCAGAGCAGGGCGTAGGGGCGCAGCGCGGGTTCCCGTACGGCCGCGCGGACCTCGGGCTCGGCGGGGGCGCCGACCACGCGCAGGGCCTCGAAGGCCAGGCCGCGCAGCAGGGCGTCCTCGCCGCGGGCGGCGTGCAGCAGCTCGCTGACGGCGTGGCCCACGGGCCGGGCTGCGAGCCAGGCCTGGTACTCGGCACGGGCCGGTCCGGGCGTGAGCCGGGCGCAGCCGTGCAGCATGGCGGCGGCGGACTGCTCGATGTTCCCGGCCGGGCTCTGCGCGGCGACGCAGATCTGCTCCAGCTTGACCCAGACGGCCCAGCTCCCCAGCGGGGTGAGGGTGGCGCGGGCGGGACCGAGGGTGACGGCGTCCACGGCGGCGAGGCCGCCGAGCGCCCAGCGCAGCAGCCGGGCGAGCGGGAGCGGCCGGGTCTGCGGGGCGGCGGCGGAGCCGGGAGCGGGACCGGGGCCGCAGGGGACCTCGCAGCGCTCGTCGCGCAGTTCGGTGACCCGCTGCCCGAGGAGGTCCAGCAGGTCCGGGACGGTCACGGGGCCGGCCGAGAGCTGGAGCAGCGACAGGAGCTGGGGCATCGCCTCGACGACCTCGGCGACGGCCGAGGCGGCGATGTCGGCGGGGGCCGGGTGGACGAGCGACCAGGCGTCGAAGAGGGCGACCCAGCCGCGCAGCACCGCGCTGTCGTCGCGGTCCCAGGCGCGCAGCCGCCAGCCGGGCCGGGCGTGGCCTCCGTGCACCTCGACGAGGCCCGAGAGGCGGGCGCGGTCCCAGCCGACCCGGATCTGGCCGTGCGTCAGGCGCAGCTCGCCGGCGGCCCGTTCGACGTCGGCGGCGGGCAGTGCGCCCGTCGGGGCGGGCCGGCCGCCGTCGCCCGCTCCGAGGTTCAGCTCGGCCCAGCGGGCCAGCCGTACCGCGTCGGCGAGGGAGGCGCGGGCCCGGTTCGCCAGGTCCGCCGTTGCGGGGGTGCCCGCCGGCGGGCGGGGGGCCGTCCGGGTTCGCCGGTCGGTCACCGCCTTGCGCGCCGTGGCGACGGAGCGCGGGGAGACGAGTCGGAGTCTGGAGTCGCGAGCCAACTGCTCATCAGGCTTTCGGGACGTCACGGAAGCAGTCTCGCCCGTCACTGGCCGAAAGCCCAAACGGAACCGGTCGTTTCCACAGGTCAGCGGGTGGACGAACCGGGGCAATCCCCCCTCCCTGCCTCCTCCGCCACAGCCCCTTCACATATAGGGGTCACATGAGGGGGACGAGGAAGCGGCGCAGCGCCTCCTCGTACCGGGCCGGGTCGGCGTTCCACATCGCCCCGTGCGCCGCGTTCCTGACGGTCTGCAGGGTGACGAGGTCGGGCCGGGCGGCGGCGAGCCGGCGGGAGGGTTCCCAGGGGGCGAGGGTGTCGTCGGGCCCGTGGAAGATCAGGACCGGGACGCGCAGGGCGCCGGGGTCGGAGCCCGGGGGCCGCCGGTCGGCGCGCAGTCCCGCGCGGCCCTCGGCCGCCCGGACCGCGAGCGGGATCAGCGGGGCCGGGGTGCGGCGGGCGGCGGCGAGCGCGCGCAGGGTGGCGTGCCAGTCCAGGACGGGCGAGTCGAGCACGACTCCGGAGATCCGGCCGGCCAGGGCGGAGCGCTCGACGGCGTGCAGGGCCATGGCGCCCCCGGTCGACCAGCCGTGCAGGATCACGCGCCGGGCCCCGTAGCGCACGGCGTAGCGGATGGCGGCGTCCAGGTCCCGCCACTCCGACTCCCCGAGGTGGCCGATGCCGTCCGGGGAGGCGGGGGCGCCGAGGTCCCCGCGGTAGGCGAGGTCGAGCACCGGGAGGCGCTGGCGCCGCAGGAAGGGCATGACCACCATCGGGTGCTCCCGCCCGGCCCCCAGCCCGTGCACGGTGATCACCCACGTGTCGCGGGCCTCGGGCACGAACCAGGCGGGGAGGGGACCCAGCTCCCCGGGGACGTCCACGTCGGCGTGGTCGAGCCCGAGGGCGGTGCGCGGGTTGCCCAGGTGGACCTGGGGGGTGAGGGTGACGCGGGTGCCGGGCTCGAGGCTGCCGTGGGTGACGGCGATCAGGCGGCGCACGACGGTGTCCGGGGCGGCCCGGCCCTCGTCGAGGACGGGCCCGACCACGGCGTGCACCCCGGGCGCGGCCAGTCCGTAGGTCCCCGGGCGCAGGGAGGCCAGGGAGCGGGTGAGCACCACGCGGCCGTCGCCGGCGGAGTGGACGCTGAGCCGGGGTCCGCCGGGCAGGGGGCGGCCCGGCTCGCTGCGCAGGGCGGCGTCGGCGGCGTACCGGCCGGCCGCGACGGCGGCCGCTCCGGCACCGATCAGGGTGGTGGTGACGGCCGCTGCCGTCGCTGTGGCGGTACGCACGGCTCCAGTGTCGGCGCGCGGGGGCGGGCGGGCCACCGGAGGGGATCCCGGCCGCGCGGACCGCGCCGCGATGGAACCGGAGTGATCTACCTCTCTTTCCCGGTCCGACCAGGAGGGCCGTACCGGCCGGAAGGCCTGTCCGGAGGAGCCCGTTCACCCGGCTCTGACATGCATTAATCGATATATCTACGACAGAATCGGGACCAAGGGCCCGATCGCGGGTCGGGGCGGGACACCATCCGTCCCGAGTCAGTTCATCTTCCGTTCACCCAGGTTGCCTACGGTCGCCGAGCCACTGACGTCAAACAGAAGCCTGGGTAAATGGAGCACATAACGCTTCTCCTCGGGATCGTGATCATCACCGCTCTCGTGTTCGACTTCACGAACGGTTTCCACGACACGGCCAACGCGATGGCCACCACCATCTCGACCGGCGCCCTCAAGCCCAAGACGGCGGTGGCCATGTCCGCCGTGCTCAACCTCGTCGGCGCGTTCATGTCCGTGGAGGTCGCCAAGACGATCTCCAAGGGCCTGGTCAACGAAGAGGGCATCCAGCCAGAAGTGATCTTCGCCGCCCTGGTCGGCGCGATCCTCTGGAACCTCGTCACCTGGCTGGTCGGCCTGCCGTCCAGCTCCTCGCACGCCCTGATGGGCGGCCTGATCGGTGCTGCGGTCGCCTCCGCCGGCCTGGGCGCGGTCAACGGCGACGTCGTCGTCACCAAGGTGCTGATCCCCGCGGTCGCCGCGCCGATCGTGGCCGGTGTGGCCTCGATGCTGGCCGCCAGGCTCACGTACAGGCTCGGTGGCAAGGTCGGCGAGAAGACCGCCACCAAGGGCTACCGCGCCGGTCAGATCGCCTCGGCCGGCCTGGTCTCCCTCGCGCACGGCACCAACGACGCGCAGAAGACCATGGGCATCATCACCCTGGCCCTCGTCGCCGGCGGCGCGCTCGCGCCCGGCTCGAACCCGCCGGTCTGGGTCATCGTCTCCGCCGGTCTGGCCATCGCCCTGGGCACCTCCATCGGCGGCTGGCGCATCATCCGCACCATGGGCAGTGGCCTGACCGACCTGCAGCCGCAGCAGGGCTTCGCCGCCCAGACCTCGGCCGCCAGCGTCATCCTGGCCTCCTCCAGCCTCGGCTTCTCCCTCTCCACCACCCACGCCTGCTCCGGCGCGGTCATGGGTGCGGGCCTGGGCCGCAAGGGCGGCGTGGTCCGCTGGTCCACCGCCACCCGCATGTTCGTCGCGTGGGGCCTGACCCTGCCGGCCGCCGCCCTGGTGGCCTCCGGTGCCGAGCTGGTCATGCGGACCGGTGACGTCGGCGTGGCCGCCGTCGCGGTCTTCCTGGTCGCCTCCTGCGTCGCCATCTGGGTCATCTCCCGCCGCCAGGTCGTCGACCACACCAACGTCAACGAGATCGACGCCGCCTCCACCGGGGCCGGCGACGAGCAGCCCGGCGTCGTCACCACCGCCATCGCGGCCGTGGCCGTCCCGCCGACCGCGGGTACGACGGCCGCCGTGACGGACGAGGACCTCAAGGCCACCATCCCGGCCGCGACGGCGAACCCGGCGACCCCCGCGGCTCCGGCCGCCGCGGTCTGACCCCGAGAACGACAGAGGAAACGGCAGTATGAAGATCGACTGGGCAGCACTCGGCTCCGTCTTCGGGGTCAGCCTCTCCGCCACCGTCGCCCTCGTGGCCCTGTTCACCCTGGGCCTGATGGGCCTCTCCAAGCACGAGGCCGCCACCGAGCAGGGCGGGGCCGCCACCCTGGCCCGCAGCGGTGCCTACGCCTGCTTCGCGCTCTGCGCCGCGGCCGTCACCTACGCGATCTACCTGATCGTCAGCTGAGGGTCCCCCGAAGCTCCTCGAAGGCTCCCCCCGGACTTCTCCCGGGGGGAGCTTTCGCATGCCCCCGCCTCCCCTTCGCCCTCCGTCCCACCGCAGGTCAACAGCGAGTTGACGGGCGTTCGCGGGGCGTGGTGGACTGCCCGAGCCATCACGGCGGCATGGAGAGGAAGTCCGGTGCGAATCCGGCGCGGTCCCGCCACTGTCACCGGGGGCCCCACGCGGCGCGTGCGGGACCCCGGGAGCCAGGAACTCTCGCCGCCGGACACGTCGAACCAGGGCGCGGACCCTGAGTGAGGACATACCTGCCACCATGCGTGCCGACCGCGTCTTCGCGTACGGCGTCACGGCGGGCCTGATCGGCGACCGGATCCTCGGGGATCCGCGCCGTGGGCACCCCGTGGCCGCCTTCGGACGAACCGCCGCCGCCGTCGAGGGCGCCCTGTGGCGCGACGACCGCGCCCGGGGCGCCCTGCACACCCTCGTCTGCGCCGGGGGCGCGGCCGCCGTCGGCGCGCTGGGCGCCCGCGCCGTGCGCTCCCGGCCCGCGGCCGCCCGTATCGCCCTGACCGCCGCGGCCACCTGGGCCGTGGTCGGCGGCACCTCCCTCGGCCGCGAGGCCCGCGCCATCGGCGGGGCACTCGCCGTCGGGGACGCGGAGGTCGCCCGGGAACGGCTCCCCCACCTGTGCGGGCGGGACCCGCACGCGCTGGACGAACAGCAGATGGCCCGCGCCGTCGTGGAGTCTGTCGCCGAGAACACCTCCGACGCGGTCGTCGGGGCCCTGGTGTGGGGCGCCGTCGCCGGGATCCCCGGGCTGCTGGCCTTCCGCGCCGTCAACACCCTCGATGCGATGGTGGGGCACAGGTCGCCCCGCTACCTGCGCTACGGCTGGGCCTCCGCCCGGCTCGACGACCTGGCCGGCTGGCCCGGGGCCCGGCTGACCGCCCTCGCCGCCGTGGCGGCCGGACCGGACCGGCGCGGAGCCCTGCGGGCCTGGCGCGCCGACGCCGCCGCCCATCCGAGTCCCAACGCCGGCCCGGTGGAGGCCTCCTTCGCCGGCGCCCTCGGCGTCCGCCTCGGCGGAACCCTGTCCTACGGCGGCCGGGTCGAACACCGGGCGGTGCTCAACGGAGCCGCCGGGCGGCCGGTGGAGGTCGCCGACATCGACCGTGCGGTAAGGCTGTCGCGGCGGGTCACCTGGCTGGCGCTGGGGGCCTGCGTGGCGGGCCGGACCCTGGCCTCCCGCGCACTGCGGAGCGCCCGTACCACCTCGACGACGAAGGGACGCGCATGAGCGGCGCGCGGCGCGGCGGCGGACTGCTGGTCGCCGGTACGACCTCGGACGCGGGCAAGAGCGTGGTCACGGCGGGCATCTGCCGCTGGCTCGCCCGGCAGGGCGTGAAGGTGGCCCCGTTCAAGGCCCAGAACATGTCCCTCAACTCCTTCGTGACCCGGGAGGGCGCCGAGATCGGCCGCGCCCAGGCCATGCAGGCGCAGGCCGCGCGGGTGGAGCCGACGGCCCTGATGAACCCCGTCCTGCTCAAGCCCGGCAGCGACCGCAGCAGCCAGGTGGTGCTGCTGGGCAAGCCCGTGGGCGAGATGAGCGCGCGGGGCTACCACGGAGGGCGGCAGGAACAGCTGCTCGGCATCGTCACGGACTGCCTGGAGCAGCTGCGGGGCACGTATGACGCCGTGATCTGCGAGGGGGCGGGCAGTCCGGCCGAGATCAACCTGCGCCGGACCGACATCGTGAACATGGGCATCGCGCGGGCCGCGCGCTTCCCGGTGGTCGTGGTCGGCGACATCGACCGGGGCGGGGTCTTCGCCTCCTTCTTCGGGACGACGGCGCTGCTCTCCCCCGAGGACCAGTCGCTGATCGCGGGCTACATGGTCAACAAGTTCCGGGGCGACGTCACCCTCCTGGAGCCCGGCATGGAGATGCTGCGCGGGCTGACGGGACGGGCGACGTACGGGGTGCTGCCGTTCCGGCACGGGCTGGGCATCGACGAGGAGGACGGCCTGCGGGTCTCCCTGCGCGGCGCGGTGCGCGAATCGGTCGTGGCCCCGCCGGTCGGCGAGGACGTGCTGCGGGTCGCGGTGTGCGCGGTGCCGCTGATGTCGAACTTCACCGACGTCGACGCGCTCGCGGCCGAGCCGGGCGTGGTGGTGCGGTTCGTGGACCGGGCCGAGGAACTGGCCGACGCGGACCTGGTCGTCGTCCCGGGTACGCGCGGCACCGTGAAGGCGCTGGAGTGGCTGCGCGAGCGCGGGCTCGCGGACGCCCTCGCCCGGCGGGCCGCCGAGGGCCGCCCGGTGCTGGGCGTCTGCGGCGGCTTCCAGTTGCTCGGCGAGCACATCGAGGACGAGGTCGAGTCGAAGGCCGGCGCGGTGGCGGGCCTCGGGCTGCTGCCGGTCCGGGTCCGCTTCGAACGGGAGAAGACCCTGGCCCGGCCGGTGGGCACGGCCCTCGGCGAGCCGGTGGAGGGCTACGAGATCCACCACGGCGTGGCCGAGGTCCTCGGCGGCACCCCCTTCCTCGACGGCTGCCGGGTCGGCGCCGTCTGGGGCACCCACTGGCACGGCTCGCTGGAGTCCGACGGATTCCGCCGGGCGTTCCTGCGGGAGGTGGCCGCGGCCGCGGGGCGCCGGTTCGTCCCGGCCCCGGACACCTCCTTCGGCGCGCTGCGCGAGGAGCAGCTCGACCTGCTGGGCGACCTGATCGCCGAGCACGCCGACACCGACGCGCTGCTGCGGCTGATCGAGGGGGGCGCCCCCGCGGGCCTCCCGTTCCTCCCCCCGGGCGCCCCGTGAGGGGGCGGGCCCCGCGGGCCGCGTGCGCGGGGACCACCAGGAGCGCGCACCGCATGGGCACGACCCTCCCGGGACCATCCCCGCGCGGGCGGGGAGCACTCGGCGACCCCTGCACGATCGGAGCACGTCGGCCCGTGCGTCGGCACGAGCCACTCGAAGGAGCGACCGTCTCATGAGCAGTCCCCATTTCCCCTTCTCGGCCGTGGTCGGGCAGGACGACCTGCGGCTGGCCCTCCTCCTCAACGCCGTGAGCCCGGCGGTCGGCGGCGTGCTCGTGCGCGGCGAGAAGGGGACCGCCAAGTCCACCGCCGTCCGCGCTCTGTCCGCGCTGCTGCCGCAGGTGGACGTCGTTCCCGGCTGCCGCTTCTCGTGCGCGCCCGCCGCTCCGGACCCGGGCTGCCCGGACGGGCCGCACGAGGCGGGCGCGGGCACGGCCCGTCCCGCCCGCATGGTGGAGCTGCCCGTCGGCGCCTCCGAGGACCGCCTCGTCGGCGCCCTCGACATCGAGCGGGCGCTGGCCGAGGGGGTGAAGGCCTTCGAGCCGGGGCTGCTGGCCGACGCGCACCGCGGGATCCTGTACGTCGACGAAGTGAACCTGCTCCACGACCACTTGGTGGACGTCCTGCTCGACGCCGCGGCGATGGGCGCCTCCTACGTGGAGCGCGAGGGCGTCTCGGTGCGCCACGCGGCCCGCTTCCTCCTCGTCGGCACGATGAACCCCGAGGAGGGCGAACTGCGGCCGCAGTTGCTGGACCGGTTCGGGCTGACCGTCGAGGTGGCGGCCTCCCGCGAGCCCGCCCAGCGCGTCGAGGTGGTCCGCCGCCGGCTGGCCTACGAGGACGATCCCGCGGGCTTCGCGGCCCGCTGGTCCGTGGACGAGCGGGAGGTGCGCGCCCGGGTCGTGGCCGCCCGGGCCCTGCTGCCGCAGGTGGTGCTGGGTGACACCTCGCTGCTCCAGATCGCCGCCACCTGCGCCGGCTTCGAGGTCGACGGCATGCGGGCCGACATCGTGATGGCCCGGACCGCGACCGCGCTGGCCGCCTGGGCCGGGCGGACCGAGGTGCGGAAGGAAGACGTGCGGCAGGCCGCGCTGCTGGCGCTCCCCCACCGCAGGCGCCGCAATCCGTTCGACGCGCCGGGTCTGGACGAGGAGATGCTGGACCGGATCCTGGACGGCTTCCCGGACGAGGAGCCGGAGCCCGAGCCCGACCCGGAGCCCCAGGGCCCGGACGGCGACGGCGACGGCGGCCCGGACGGGGACGGCGGCGGGGTCCCCCCGCAGCACGACGGGCCCCCCGCCCAGGACTCCCCCGAGGCCGCCCCGGACGCCCCCGACACCGCCCGCGAGGACGCCCCGCAGCCCTCCCCCCAGGGCTCCGGCGCCGCCGAGCAGGCCCCCGTGGGGGCCGCCGAGCCGTTCCGCACCAAGGTGCTCAGCGTGCCCGGTCTCGGCGAGGGAGCCGCGGGGCGGCGGTCCCGCGCCCGCACCGCCCACGGCCGCACCACCGGCTCCCAGCGCCCCCGCGGCCACCTGACGAAGCTGCACCTGGCGGCCACCGTCCACGCCGCCGCCCCGCACCAGAAGGCACGCGGGCGCGACGGGCGCGGGCTGGTCATCCGCAAGGACGACCTGCGCCAGGCCACCCGCGAGGGCCGCGAGGGCAACCTCGTGCTGTTCGTGGTCGACGCCTCCGGGTCGATGGCCGCCCGGCAGCGGATGAGCGCCGTCAAGGGCGCCGTCATGTCGCTGCTCCTCGACGCCTACCAGCGCCGCGACAAGGTCGGCCTGATCACCTTCCGCGGGTCCGGGGCCGAACTGGCGCTGCCGCCCACCTCGTCGGTGGACGCCGCGGCCGTCCGTCTGGAACGGCTGCCGACCGGCGGGCGCACCCCGCTCGCCGCCGGGCTGCTCAAGGCCCACGAGGTGCTGCGCGTCGAACGCCTGCGGGACCCGTCGCGGCGCCCGCTGCTCGTGGTCGTGACCGACGGACGGGCCACCTCGGCCGGTGTGCCGGGCGGCCGGGCGGGCGGCACGCCGCGTGAGCTGTCGGGCCGCAGCGCCCGGCTGCTGGCCGCCGAGGGGATCGCCTCGGTGGTCGTGGACTGCGAGTCCGGGCCGGTCCGGCTGGGACTGGCCGGGTCGCTCGCCGCCGATCTGGGGGCGCCGGCCGTGACCCTCGACGGGCTGCGGGCCGACTCGCTGGCCGGGCTCGTGAAGAACGTACGTACCGCGGTGACATCGACCGCATCACCCCACAGCGCCTCCAGGAGGGCCGCGTAATGCCGCAGGGACAGCCGTCCGTCGTTCCCGACGACGGACTCACGACGCGTCAGCGCCGCAACCGTCCGCTCGTCTTCGTCCACACCGGCCCGGGCAAGGGCAAGTCGACGGCCGCCTTCGGGCTGGCGCTGCGCGCCTGGAACCAGGGCTGGTCGATCGGGGTGTTCCAGTTCGTCAAGTCGGCGAAGTGGAAGGTCGGCGAGGAGAACGCGCTGAAGGTGCTGGGCGCTTCCGGCGAGGGCGGCCCGGTCGTCTGGCACAAGATGGGCGAGGGCTGGTCCTGGGTCCAGCGCGACGCGCAGCTCGACAACGAGCAGGCGGCGAAGGAGGGCTGGGAGCAGGTCAAGCGCGACCTGGCCGCCGAGACGCACCGCCTGTACGTGCTCGACGAGTTCGCGTACCCGATGCACTGGGGCTGGATCGACGTGAACGAGGTCATCGAGGTGCTGCGCAACCGTCCCGGCACCCAGCACGTGGTCATCACGGGCCGCAACGCACCTCGGGAGCTGCTGGAGTTCGCGGACCTGGTCACGGAGATGACCAAGGTCAAGCACCCGATGGACGCGGGCCAGAAGGGCCAGAAGGGCATCGAGTGGTGACGTCCGTGAACGTGCCCCGGCTGGTGATCGCCGCGCCGTCCTCCGGCAGCGGCAAGACCACCGTGGCGACGGGCCTGATGGCGGCCTTCGCGGAGCGCGGCCTCGCCGTGTCCCCGCACAAGGCCGGGCCCGACTACATCGACCCCGGCTACCACGCGCTCGCCACGGGCCGGCCCGGCCGGAACCTGGACGCCTTCATGTGCGGTCCGGAACTGGTGGCCCCGCTGTTCGCGCACGGCTCCGCCGGGTGCGACCTCGCCGTGGTCGAGGGCGTGATGGGGCTCTACGACGGGGCCGCGGGCCGGGGCGAGCTGGCCTCCACGGCGCAGGTCGCGAAGCTGCTGCGGGCGCCGGTGGTGCTCGTGGTGGACGCCTCCTCGCAGTCCCGGTCGGTGGCGGCGCTGGTGCACGGCTTCGCCTCCTTCGACCCGCGGGTGCGGCTCGGCGGGGTGATCCTGAACAAGGTGGGCTCCGACCGGCACGAGGTCATGCTGCGCGAGGCGCTGGAGGAGGCCGGGATGCCGGTCCTCGGCGTGCTGCGGCGGGCTCCGCAGGTGGCGACCCCGTCGCGGCACCTGGGGCTGGTCCCGGTGGCGGAGCGGCGGGCCGACGCGGTGGCCGCCGTGGCGGCCCTGGCCGAGCAGGTGCGGGCCGGCTGCGACCTGGAGGCCCTGCTGGCGCTGGCCCGTACGGCGCCGCCGCTGGACTGCGCGGTGTGGTCGCCCCGGGAGGCGCTGGCCGGGGTGGCGGAGGGGTCCCGGCCGGCGGCGCCGTCCGGATCGCCCGCCGGGTCTCCCGCGTCCCCCGCACCGGCCGGGCCGACCGGGCCGCGACCGGTGGTGGCCGTCGCCGGCGGGCCCGCCTTCACCTTCTCCTACGCCGAGCACGCGGAGCTGCTCACGGCCGCCGGGGCGGAGGTGGTCGCCTTCGACCCGCTGCGGGACGAGGCGCTCCCGGACGGGACGTCCGGCCTGGTGATCGGGGGCGGGTTCCCCGAGGTGTACGCGCCCGAGCTGTCCGCGAACGAGCCGCTGCGGGCGGCCGTGGCCGCCTTCGCGGCGGCCGGCGGGCCGGTGGCGGCCGAGTGCGCCGGGTTGCTCTACCTGGCCGGTTCGCTGGACGGGAAGCCGATGTGCGGGGTGCTCGACGCCGACGCGCGGATGTCGGAGCGGCTCACGCTCGGGTACCGGGAGGCGGTGGCGGTGGCGGACAGCTCGCTCGCCGCCAACGGGACGCGGCTGCGCGGCCACGAGTTCCACCGGACGGTGATCGAGCCGGGCGCCGGCACCACGCCGGCCTGGGGGTTCACTCATCCGGAGCGGCGGGTCGAGGGCTTCGTGCGGGGCGGGGTGCACGCCAGCTACCTGCACACCCACTGGGCGGCGCGGCCTTCCGTGGCCGCCCGCTTCACGGCGGCGGCACGGGCCGCCGCGGAGTCCGGGGCCGTCGGGGGCGCCCGGGACGGCGGGTGATCCGCGGGTGAGGTCAGTCCGCGACGCCGACCACGAGCCAGATCCCGGCCACTCCGCCCAGCGTGCACATCAGGGTGGAGAGGGCGGGGTGTTCGTGGTGCGCCTCGGGCAGGATCTCGGCCGCGGCGAGGTACAGCAGGACACCCGCGAAGAAGCCGAGGTAGGCCCCGAGGGGTTCCTCCGGAAGGGTGAACAGCAGAGTGGACGCGGCGCCCACGACCGGTGCCGCCGCGTCCGCGAAGAGCATCTTCAGGGCCTTGCCCCGGTCGTTCCCGTAGAGGGTGGTGAGGGTGTACGTGTTGAAGCCGTCGGCGAAGTCGTGCGTGAGGACGGCCAGTGCCACGGCGAGGCCCATCCCCCCGCCGACCTGGAAGGCGGCGCCCAGCGCCACCCCGTCGGCGAGGCTGTGGCCGACCATGGCGGCGGCGGCCGTGAGCCCGACCTGGGGGACCCGGCCGCCGTTCTCGGCGCCGTGCGACGCCTGGCGGACCGCCAGTACCCGCTCCACCACGTGGGCGATGAGGAACCCGCCCACGAAGAGCAGCAGGGCGAGCGGGACGCCGAAGAGCTCGTCGCCGGCGGCGTGGATCGCCTCGGGGAGCAGGTCGAGGCCCACCACGCCGAGCATCAGCCCGCCGGCCAGGCCCAGCACGAGGTGGCGGCGGTCGGTGACGCGTTGCGCCGTCCATCCGCCCGCCAGCGTCATCAGGAACGCGCCCAACGCCACGATCACCGCCATGTGCCCCTGAATACCGACTGTCGGCCGGGCGCGCACTTCCGCGCGCGGGTGGCGGGCGACACCGTGTTGACGACAGACAGACGCAAGTGACTACGAGGGGAGGACCCCGGTGGGCGAGTACGTGACCAAGCTGGTGGTCGGGGTCGGCGGACGGGCGGGGGTCTCCGTGGCGGAGGTCTGCGCGCTCGTCGAGGAGACGCTGCGGGGCGCCGGGCTGTCCACGGGGGCGGTGACGGCGCTGGCCACGGTGGAGTCCAAGACCCTGGAGGCGGGGATCGCCGGGGCGGCGGAACGTTTCGGTGTGCCTCTGGTCGGCTATCCCGCCGAGGAGCTCGCGCGGATCTCCGTACCGCATCCCTCCGGGGCCGTGCGCGAGGCCACCGGGACGGCGTCGGTGGCGGAGGCGGCGGCGCTGGCGGGCGGCGGGGAACTCCTGGTGCCCAAGCGCCGGTCGGTGGCGGCGACCTGTGCGGTGGCCACCGTGCAGGAGCACGACCTGCGCCACCACGGGGACGCGGAGGTGGTGGACGCGGGCGGCGCCCTGGTGGACCTGGCGGTCAACGTGCGGGCGGACACCCCGCCGGAGTGGCTGAGGCGCCGGATCGCGGACAGCCTCGGCTCACTGGCCGCGTACCCGGACGGCCGGACCGCGCGGGCGGCGGTGGCGGCCCGGCACGGGCTGCCGGTGGAGCGGGTGCTGCTGACGGCGGGGGCGGCGGAGGCGTTCGTCCTGATCGCGCGGGCCCTGGGCGCCGTACGGCCGGTGGTGGTGCACCCGCAGTTCACCGAGCCGGAGGCGGCCCTGCGGGACGCCGGGCACCGGGTGGAACGGGTGGTGCTGCGCGCGGCGGACGGGTTCCGGCTGGACCCGGCGGCGGTGCCGGAGGACGCCGACCTGGTGGTCGTCGGGAACCCCACCAACCCCACCTCCGTGCTGCACCCGGCGGCGGGGCTGGCGGCGCTGGCCCGGCCGGGACGGACCCTGGTGGTGGACGAGGCCTTCATGGACGCCGTCCCGGGCGAACGGGAGGCCCTGGCGGGGCGGATGGACGTGCCGGGGCTGGTGGTGCTCCGGAGCCTCACCAAGACCTGGGGGCTGGCCGGACTGCGGATCGGCTACGTGCTGGCGGAGCCGGAGGTGATCGCGAAGCTGGCGGCCGCGCAGCCGCTGTGGCCGGTGTCGACGCCTGCGCTGGTGGCGGCCGAGGCCTGTGTGGCTCCGGAGGCGCTGGCCGAGGCGGAGGAGGCGGCCCGGCGGATCGCGGTGGACCGGGCGCACCTGCTGGCCGGGCTCGCGGAGTTCGAGGAGATCTCGGTGGCCGGCGTCGCGGAGGGACCGTTCGTGCTGATCCGGGTGGCGGGGGCGGCGGAGGTCCGCACCCGGCTGCGCGCCCTCGGCTTCGCGGTCCGCCGCGGCGACACCTTCCCGGGTCTGGACGCCTCCTGGCTGCGCCTGGCGGTCCGGGACCGCGCGACGACGGGCCGGCTCCTCCAGGCCCTGGACCACGCCCTGGCGCTGGCCGCCCGGTAGCACCGGGGGCGCGGCCGGCCGGGCCCGGGGAGCGCGCCACCCGCCGGGCGGCGCGGCCGCGGACGCTACGAGGCCCTGCCGCGCCGGGTCACGACGAGCGCGCCCGCGCCGATGCCGAGGAGGAGCAGCGCGCCGCCCGCGACGTACGGGGGCACGGAAGCGGCTCCGGTCTCGGCGAGGTCGGCGTGGGTGACGGCCGTGCCCGGTCCGGTGGCGGCCTGCGCCTTGATGTCGGGCTTCGCCGACGGGCCCGTCGAGGGGGCGGGGCCCTCGGGGGCGGTGCAGTGCGCCTCGGCGAGCACGACCTCGCCGTCGACCTCGGCCACGTTCAGGTTCAGCGGGTTCACGGACACCTTCAGCCGGAGCGCGGACGCGGCGGCGGTGGTGGAGGTGGTCTGCGTTCCGAACAGCTCCAGGCTGACGAGGCCCACACCCGGGACCTCGACCTTGCTGGGACCGCCCGCCGTCAGGGTGACCTTCTTTCCGAGCGCGGTGACGGAACCGAGGACGTTCGAGCTCGCGACCGGCTTCTTGCCCGCCTCGCAGACGGCCTTGGAGGTGACCTTCTCCACCTCGATGAGGGAGAGCGCCGGCAGTCCGGGGACGTGCACCCTGGCGTGGGCGAGGTTCGCCTCCGCCTGGGCGCGGCTCTGGTCGGCGGTGGCCTTGGCGGTCGCGGCCTCCGCCTTCAGGACGCTCACCGGCTGCCCCTGTTCGGCTCCGTCGAGGGTGACGGTCAGGGCGGTCTTCTCGGCGGTGGCGGGGGCGCTGACCTCGTTGAGGGTGGCCTTCAGCGGTACGTGCACGGACTTGTTGAGCAGGCCGACGTCCAGTCCGGCCCGCAGGACGACGGCGCCGGAACTGCCCGTACCCGTACCGCCGCCGGGGCCGCCCGTGGCGAGGGCGGGCGGCGCGCAGAGCAGGGCCACCGTGCCCGTGGCGAGCAGAACGGCCGCGGGCAGGCGGAAGGTGTTGCTGTTCAAGATGGTGGAACCCCCAGGGAGATGGGCGCCGTCGCGGCGCCGCCAATGGGGGACATTGCGCGCGCCGACGGCTTCGACGCTCGAAATCTTTACGCACTGTGAGTGAACGGGCAGGCACCTGGCGTGAGTTCACCCCAACGGGTGGTTTCCATGCACGTATTCGATTTGTGGCGCCCCATTCGGCACGCGCGTTCCCTCCCGCCCCACCGCGGCGGCTGCCGGACTGCGGACCGGGCATCATGAACGACCGACGGGGCGCGGACGTCACGCCCCGTCAACAAGCGTCCGCCGGCGTCCGGGTGCGGTGCTAGGCGCGGACCTCGCCGTTCACGATCACGCGCTCCGGCCGGGCCAGGGCCCGCACGTCGGCCCGCGGGTCGGACGCGTACACCACGAGGTCGGCCGGCGCCCCTTCGGTCAGGCCCGGCCGCCCGAGCCACTCGCGGGCCGCCCAGGCCGTCGCCGAGAGGGCGTCCAGGGCCGGAATCCCGGCCTTGACGAGCTCCGCGACCTCGGCGGCGACCAGCCCGTGCGGCAGGGAACCCCCCGCGTCGGTGCCGACGTACACCGGCACGCCCGCGTCCCAGGCCGCCCGCACCGTGTCGTAGCGCCGCTCGTGCAGCCTGCGCATGTGCGCCGACCAGCGGGGGAACTTCGTCTCGCCGCCCGCCGCCAGCTTCGGGAACGTCGCGATGTTCACCAGGGTCGGCACGATCGCCACGCCGCGCTCCGCGAACAGCGGGATGGTGTCCTCGGTGAGGCCCGTGGCGTGCTCCACGCAGTCGATGCCCGCCTCGACGAGGTCGCGCAGCGAGTCCTCGGCGAAGCAGTGCGCCGTGACCCGGGCGCCGAGCCGGTGGGCCTCGGCGATGGCAGCCTCGACCTCGGCGCGCGGCCAGCACGCCGTCAGGTCGCCGGCGTCGCGGTCGATCCAGTCGCCGACCAGCTTCACCCAGCCGTCGCCGCGCAGCGCCTCGCGGCCGACGTACTCGACCAGGTCGGCGGGCTCGATCTCGTGGGCGTAGTTGCGGATGTAGCGGCGGGTCCGGGCGATGTGCCGGCCCGCGCGGATGATCTTCGGAAGGTCGGCGCGGTCGTCGATCCAGCGCGTGTCGGAGGGGGAACCGGCGTCGCGGATCAGGAGGGTGCCCGCGTCCCGGTCGGTCAGGGCCTGTTCCTCGGCGGTCTCCGCGTCGACCGGACCGTGGGCGTCCAGGCCCACGTGGCAGTGCGCGTCGACCAGACCGGGCAGGGCCCAGCCGGTGACGGTGGTGATCTCGCGGGCGGCGCGCGGCCGCTCCCAGGAGATCCGGCCGCCGACGATCCACAGCTCGTCGCGCACCTCGTGGGGCCCGACCAGGACCCGTCCCTTCACATGGAGCACACCGCTCTGATCACTCATGTCGGCACCCTACGCGCGTGCTGGGTACGCTCACCCGGTAACCCCGGACGAAGAGAGCACCGCCGTGACCCACCCCCTCCTGGACCTTCCGCCGCTGACCCCCGAGCGCTTCGCGACGATCGAGCGGGCAGTGGCCGCACTCCTCGGCACCCGGCAGGACGTGGTGATCACCCAGGGCGAGGCGCTGCTGCCGCTGGAGGGCTGCATCCGCTCGGGCGCGCGGCCCGGTTCGACGGCGCTGAACATCGTCACCGGGCCCTACGGGACCACCTTCGGCAACTGGCTGCGCGACGCCGGGGCCCGCGTGGTGGACCTGGCCGTGCCCTTCGACACGGCGGTCACCGGCGAGCAGGTGGCGCGCGCCCTGGCCGCGCACCCGGAGATCGACTTCGTCTCACTGGTGCACGCCGAGGCGGCCACCGGCAACACCAACCCGGTGGCGGAGATCGGTGAGGCGGTACGGGCCCACGGGGCGCTGTTCATGCTGGACGCGGTGGCCTCGGTGGGCGCCGAGCCGCTGCTGCCGGACGCGTGGGGCGTGGACCTGTGCGTGATCGGCGCCCAGAAGGCGATGGGCGGCCCGGCGGGGGTCTCGGCGGTGTCGGTGTCGGACCGCGCGTGGGACCGGTTCGCGCAGAACCCGGCGGCGCCGCGCCGCTCCTACCTCTCCCTCCTCGACTGGAAGGAGCGCTGGATCGACGGTGGGCGCAAGGCCCTGCTGCACGCGCCCGCGCAGCTGGAGATGCTGGCGCTGGAGGCCTGCCTGGACCGGATCTCGGCCGAGGGCCCGGACGGGGTGCCGGCCCGCCACCGAGCCGCCGCCCGCGCCACCCGGGCGGGCGCGGCGGCACTCGGCATCGCCCCGTGGGTCGCGGACCCGGCGCAGGCGGCGCCGGTGGCGACGACGCTGCGGGTCGCGGAGGCCGCCCTGGTGGTGGCGAAGGCCCTGTCGGCTGACCCGTCGGCCCCGCTCGCGGCGGGCGGCGGGGCCCTGGCCCAGGAGATGGTCCGGGTCAACCACTACGGCCCCGCGGCCTCGCCCGAAGGGGTCGCGGCCGCGCTGAACGCCCTGGCCTCGGCACTGTCCGCGGACCCCGCCCCGGCGCTGGCGGCGGCGACGGCGGCCTGGCGGTAGGGACTCGGGGGCCTCGGAGGCGGAGCCCCGGGGCGGGGTCTGGGCGGCGGGGTCGGGGTGGCGGGGTCAGCCGGCCAGCACGTCCAGCAGCCGGTCGACGTCCGCTTCCGTGTTGTACAGGTGGAACGAGGCCCGCAGCGCTCCGGCCCGGGCCGCGGTGGACACCCCGGCTTCGAGGAGCCGCGCCTGGTGGCCGGCGAGGCCCGGGACGGAGACGATCGGGGCCTCGCCCGGCACGGGTTCGTGGCCGAGGCGGGCGAGTCCGGCCCGGTACCGGGCGGCCAGCGCGGTGTCGTGCGCGTGCACGGCCTCGATGCCGACCCGCTCCAGCAGCGCGAGCGAGGGCTCGGCGGCGTGGTAGGCGAGGAAGGCGGGGGACTCGTCGAACCGGCGCGCGTCCCGGGCGAGTCGGCGCATCGGGCCGTAGGTGGCGTCCCACATCGACTCGGCGGCCACCCAGCCCGCGTGCAGCGGGACCAGGCCGGGCTGGGCCTCCTCGGAGACCGTGAGGTACGAGGCTCCCCGGCCGCCCAGCAGCCACTTGTACCCGGCGGTGACCGTGTACGCGTAGGGCGAGGCGTCGAAGGGCAGCCAGCCCGCGGCATGGGTCGCGTCGACGAGCATCCGTGCGCCGTGCGCGGCGGCCGCCGCGCGGATCGCGGCGAGGTCGGCGGTGCGCCCGTCGGCGGACTGGACGGCGCTCAGCGCGACCAGCTCGGTGCCCGCGTCCACGGCTTCGGCGAGGGACTCCAAGGGCGCGAAGCGGACCTTGAGGTCGCCGCGCACCACGAAGGGGTTCATGACGGAGGCGAAGTCGCCCTCGGGCACCAGGACTTCGGCGCCGGCCGGCAGGGAGGCCGAGACCACTCCGACGTGGGCGGCGACGGAGGAGCCGACGGCCACCCGTCCGGCGTCGACGCCGACCAGGCGGGCGAAGGCCGCCCGGACCCGGTCCACGCGCTCGAAGTCGCCGAATCCGGCGGGCAGTCCGGCCCCGGCGGCCTCGGCGAGCGCCCGCACCTCGGCCACGGCCGCGCGCGGGAGGATCCCGCTGGTGGCCGTGTTGAGGTAGGTGGTGGAGTGCGCGAACTCGGCGCGGCACAGGTCGGCGAGAGGAAGGTCCGTGGCGTCCATGGCGTCAACTCTGCGCCAGGATCAACTCAAAGTCCATTGCCTTTTTATGCAGGCGAACCCAAAGGTCGACTTATGAAGAGGAGGGGGCGGGGGTCCGCGCACCGGAAGCCCCGCCCCCGCCCCTCCCGCCGGGTCAGGCCTGGGGAACGGCGCAGGCCCCGTCCGGCTCGCAGGCCTCGGCGGCGGCGTCCGTCCCGACCGGCTCGCGTCCGGCCCAGGCCTGCTCCAGCGCCTGGGTGAACACCTCGGCCGGCTGGCCGCCGGAGATGCCGTAACGGCGGTCGAACACGAAGAACGGCACGGCGTTGGCGCCGAGTTCGGCCGCCTCGCGCTCGTCCGCACGGACCCCGTCGGCGTAGGCGGACTCGTCGGCGAGGACCTCCCGGGCCTCCGCCTCGTCCAGCCCCGCCTCCACGGCGAGCGCGACCAGCACCTCGGGGTCGAAGACCGACCGCTCCTCGGCGAAGTTGGCCCGGTAGGCGAGGTCGAGCAGCTCCTCCTGGCGGCCGCGGGCGGCGGCCAGGTGCAGCAGCCGGTGGATGTCGAAGGTGTTGCCGTGGTCGCGGCCCTCGGTCCGGTACGTCAGCCCTTCGGCGCGGGCGCTCGCCGCGACGTGCTCCTCCATGCCGCGCGCCTCGTCGAGGGTGCGGCCGTACTTGCGGGCCAGCATCTCCAGCACGGGGGCCGTGACGCCCTTGGCGCCGCCCGGGTCGAGCTCGAAGGACCGGAAGACGACCTCCACCTCGTCGCGGTGCGCGAACGCGGCCAGGCCCTTGGTGAAACGGGCCTTGCCGATGTAGCACCAGGGGCAGGCGATGTCGCTCCAGATCTCGACGCGCATGATCCTTCTTTTCTCCGGGTTCTGATGGGGATGAAACGGTTTGCGGTTCAACCATCCATCGGCCCGTCTCATTCCCCGGACGCGCGGGGCACCCGGAGCCAGAGGGTGCGGTGGGTGCCGGAGGGGGTGTCCGCCGGGTCGGGGCGCCAGCCGTGGGAGGCGTAGAAGGCCTGGGCGCGCAGGTTGTGCCCGTAGACCTCCAGGCGGACCCGCTCGATCCCGGCCCGGCGCCAGGCGTCGAGGCAGGCGGCGTGCAGGGCGGCCCCGGTGCCCCGGCGCCAGTGGGCGGGGTCGACGTGGAGCTGGGTGAGGGTGGTCTCGCCGCCGACGGTGAGGTAGGCGGCCACGCCGGTGACCTCTCCGTCCCGTTCGGCGCAGAACACCCGGCCCTGCGACTCCGCCCGGCCCACCGCGCGGGCCCAGCCCTCGCGGGACCGGGCCAGTTCCGCCGCGCCGCTGTACTCCTCCTCCGGGACGCGGCCCCGGTAGTAGGTGGCGCGCGCCCGGCTGTGCAGGGCGGCGATGGCGGCGATGTCGGTCGGGAGCGCGGTCCTGATCATGGGAGGGAGAACGCGCCGGTAACCCCGTTCGGTTCCCGGCGCGTCGTCCTCTCCCGTGCGACCGTCACTTCTTCAGCCAGGCCGCCATCATCTTCTGGGCGATCGGCGCGGCCAGCTTGCCGCCGCCGATCTCGGAACGGTCGGTGTCCGAGTTCTCGATCATCACGGCCACGGCGATCTGCTTGCCGCCCGACTTGCCGTACGAGGTGAACCAGGCGAGCGGCGGGATGTTGTTGTCCACGCCGCGCTGGGCGGTACCCGTCTTGCCGCCCACCTCGGCGCCCGCCACCTGGGCGGGCTTGCCGCCGCCTTCGCTGGCCACCGTGCGCATGGCGTCCTGGAGCATCGAGGCGGTCCTCGCGCTCATGACCTCCTGCGACTTCGGGTTCTTGAAGCTCTCCAGGACGTTGCCGTCGGCGTCGGTGACCTCGGAGACCATGTGCGGCGCGACGAGCTTGCCGCCGTTCGCGATGGCGGCGGTCACCATGGAGATCTGGAGCGGCGTGGCCTGCACGTCGAACTGGCCGATACCCGTCTGCGCGACCTGGTCGACGGACATCTTCTTCGTCGGGTACTTGCTCGCCGGGTTGGTGCGGACCGGGGTGTCGATCTGGACGTTGAACCCGAGCTTCTCGGCCGTCGCGCGCATCTTGTCCTGGCCCAGCCGGGAGGCCAGCTCGGCGAAGACGTTGTTGCAGGACAGCTTGAGGGCGGTGCGCGCCGAGACGTTGTTGCAGGCGGCGTCGCCCGCCTCGCTGGGCAGGTTCGTGCGGGTGCCCGGGATCGTGTACGGGGCCGCGATGCCGGTCGGCGCGTCGATGTTGGTGACCAGCCCGTTCTCGATCGCCGCCGCGAGGGTGACCAGCTTGAAGGTGGAACCGGGGGCCTGCGGCTTGCGCAGCGCCACGTTCTCCATGGCCTTGCCCTGGTCGGCCGACAGTTCCTTCCAGGCCTCCGCGTCGTTGGCTCCGGTGATCCGGCCCGGGTCGTACGAGGGGTTGTTGACGACGGCGAGGATCTCTCCCGTCGCCGGGTCCATGGCCACGGCCGCACCCTGCTTGCCCTGCAGGGCGTCGTAGGTGGCCTTCTGGACGTCCCTGTCGATGGTCGTCAGGACGTTGCCCGGATCGGCCCGCTTGTTGGTGAGCGTGTCCATGACCGTCTTGAGCCGGCTGTCGGAGCCGTTCAGGACGTTCTTGTAGACGCCCTCCAGCATCGTGGTGCCGTAGGCCTGGGAGCTGTAGCCGGTGATCGGCGCGTAGAGCGGGCCGTCGACGTACGTCCTCTTGTACCCGAAGTCCTTGCCGCCCGTCTTCGTGGAGCCGGTGATGGCCTGCCCGCCCACGATGATGTTCCCCAACGGGTTCTCGTACTGCCCGATGAGGTTGCGCCGGTTGTTCTTGTCGTCTGCGAGGGCCTGGCCTTGGTATGCCTGCACCCAGGTGACCCGCACCAAAAGGGCCAGCACCAGAAGCAGACAGAAGACCGACGCACGCCTGATCGTCTTGTTCATCCCCCTGAAGGACGCGCGGACGGTCCCGTGCGTTCCGCTCTGCCCCGATTGTGGCGGGGTTCTCAGCCTTTCCTCATGATGAAGCCTCCCTCGTAGGCGGCGATGACCGCCTGGGTGCGGTCGCGGGAGCCGGTCTTGGCCAGGACGCCGGCCACGTGCGTCTTGACGGTCTGCGGGCCCACCCCCAGGTGCTCGCTGATCTCGTGGTTCGACAGGCCGGAGGCCATCAGGCGCAGGACGTCCGCCTCGCGCTCCGTGAGCCGGGAGGCCCAGACGGGGGCCGCGGCGGCGGCCGCGGCCGTGTGCGCCGCCGCCAGCGCGCGGACGGCGGCCGGGAAGAGCAGCGAGTCACCCCGGGCGACGAGTCGGACCGCGCCGATCAGCTCGTCCGCGTCGGCCCGCTTCAGCAGGAACCCGGAGGCGCCCGCACGCAGCGCGTCGTAGACGTAGGCGTCGTTCTCGAAGGTGGTGACGACCACGATCCGGGGCGGTTCGGCCATGGTCGCGAGGATCTGCTCGGTGGCCCGGATGCCGTCGATCTCCGGCATCCGGACGTCCATCAGCACCACGTCCGGCGCCAGTGAACGGACCAGCCCGACGGCCTCGGCTCCGGAGGCGGCCTCCCCGACGACCTCCAGATCGGGTTCGGCGTCGAGGATGACGCGCAGGGCGGTACGGACCATCCGCTCGTCATCGGCGATCAGCACGCGCAACGGCGGCCGGCTCATCGCCGGGCCCCCGGGGGGCGGCCCACGGCCCGCCCCACGGCCACGTTCCCGTCGGGGGACTCCCCGGCGGACCCCCGGACGGATCTCTCGGCGAACCCGCCGGGGGAGCCGCCGTCCGGCCCGTCGGGGGTGAGGCCGAGCGGCAGGGACGCCCTCAGGCGCCACCCGCCGTCGTACGGCCCGGCCTCGACGCGGCCGCCGAGCAGCGCGGCCCGCTCGGCGGCGCCCCGCAGCCCGCGGCCGCCGGTGGTGCGCCGTTCTTCCCCCGCACGCGGGGTGGGGGACTGCGCCGTCGGGTTGGTCATGGTGATCTCCAGTTCACGGTGACGGTCGGACGTGTGGACCCGGATCCGCAGGGCGACCGGCCCCGCCCCGTGGCGCAGGGCGTTGCTGAGGCCCTCCTGGACGATCCGGTACGCCTCGCGCGAGGCGATCGCCGGGAGCTGCGCCCAGTCCCCGGCCGGCCCGGGGTGCTGCTCGGCGGTGATGGCGGTGCCGCCCGCCCGGCTGCGGGCCAGCAGCCCGTCGAGGTCGGCCGCCAGGGTCGGGGCGGGCGCCGCGTCGGCCCGCGCCGGGTCGCCGTCGCGCAGCAGGCCGAGCACGGCGTCCAGCTCGCCCACGGTGCGCCGGGTCGTGTCCTCGATCGCGGCGAGCGCCTCCCGGACGAATCCGGGGTCGCTGTCGAGCACCCGCCGGGCCGCGCCCGCCTGGAGGGTGACGGCGCTCAGGGCGTGTCCCACCGCGTCGTGCAGCTCCCGGGCCAGCCGGTTGCGCACGGCGAGGTCGGCCGCCCGTTCCTCGGCGGCGGCCAGCCGGTCCGCCGCGGTCGGGCCCAGCAGCACGGGCGCGAGCCGGGCCAGCTGCGCCCCCGCCCCGGCGGCGCAGAGGACGACCCCGGCCAGCAGCCCCACCCCGAGCACGGGGGCCACGAACGCCCCGGCCGTCGTACTGAGCCGGCCCATCCCGAGGTGGGATCCGCGCAGGGTGTCCGAGAGCGGCAGCACGATCAGCACGACCGCCATGGGCGGCGCCGCGAGACTCACCCCGCTGACCACCGCGCCGACCCCCAGGTGCAGGGTCCACCAGGCGGAGGCCCGCCACCGGGTCGCCCAGGACCGGGCCTGCCCCTCGGCCAGGGTGTCCCCCGGCACCCCGCACATGGCCCGCACCGCGGCCACCGACAGCGGCCGCACCAGCCCGACCAGCCCGGTGACGGCGGCCAGCGGAAGGGCGGCGGCGTAGGCGATCAGGGTCAGCCCGATGGAGTTCATCGCATTGACCCCGCCGGCTGCCATGCCGACCCCGACCTGGGCGACCAGGAGGTAGGGCATCAGCAGAGCCCCGCCGAGTATCTGGTGCACCCACCGCAGCCGGGCCCGCGCTCCCAGCGCCCGCCCCGCCCACTCCCGCACCCGCCGCGTCCACCCGCGCACCGCCTCCGGGTGCCCCGGTCCCGGTCCCTCCCCGTCGAACCCGCTCACCACTCCCCCGATCGCTCGCGCCCGCCCCGCACGGCCCCGCTCCGCCCCGTCCCCCGGTGCTCCGTCCCCCGGTGCTCCGCCCTCGGCCACCGGCCCGGGCCCCGGGCTCCGTCCCCGGCCACGGGCGTCCGCGCCGCCTCAGGCGGTCCGGCGGGACCTCAGGAACCGTATGAGGACTCCGGCCGAGAGCAGCCCGGTGATCATCTGGCCAGCGTAGGTCAGAGTGACCGCCAGGGTGGCCCCGTCGCCCGAGTCGAGCTGCGGCCCCAGGGCCGAGAGCAGCATCCACGTCCCCCAGCTGAACGTCGCGCCCGCGCCGATCCAGGCGAGGGCCAGCCGCAGGTCCGCACGGCCCCTCCCGCCGCGGGCCAGCAGCAGCGCCCCCGCGGCGGCCGCGAACGCGCAGACCGTGTGGGCCGCGGACACCACTCCCGTCTCCGCCGAGTACACCGCGGCCTGGTGCGCGGAGAGCCCGGCGCTCCCCCCGAAGGCCCAGTACAGGTCCGCCGCGCCCACGGCCGCGGCGCACACCGCCGCGGCTCCCGCCACCACCCCCGTGGGAGACGGGAGCCGCCGGCCGGCCGCGCCCTGCCAGAGGCCGCCCCAGCGCTTGCGCGCGTAGGGGACGAACAGTCCGGCCAGGGCGACCGCCTGGATGATGAAGCCGCTGTAGACGACCACGAACACCCAGGGTTCGAGGAAGGGCTTCGACGCGGCCCGGACCCGCTCGTCCGCGCCCATGCCCAGGGCCTTGACGAGGAGTTGGGAGGGGTAGCCGAGGACGATCGGGGTGAGCAGCCCGGTGGCGACGAAGACCGGCAGGGTCAGCAGCCAGGACGGCACCCGCATGCCCCAGGGGCGGGTGAGCACCAGCACGAGCAGGATCACGCAGGCGTCCATCGCCAGCGTCACGGAGTTGGCGACCGTGAAGAACAGCCCGGGCTTCAGCAGGATGCTGTCCTCCGGTATGCCGAGATGGCTCCCGGCCACCCAGGCCGCCTTGAGGGTGAGGTACGGCAGGGTGGCGGCCAGGGCCGCGCCCGCCAGGATCCGCCGCCCGGCCCCCGGGTGGGGAGCCGTCGGCCGCGTCGGGGCCGTTGTCTGCGCCGCTCGTGTGGTCATGTCCCAACGGTCCCGTGCGCGGCGCCCCGCCACCTCCCCCACGAAGGTGATCCGTCTCCCCCACCCGGGGGAGGAACCCACACGTCCGCAGCGCACCACCGCCCACCGCACGCCCCACCCGCACGCCCCCACCCGGGCAACCGTCCGCCCCGGGGACCCGCTCACATCCGCCGCGTCACCACCGACAGCCGGTCCCGCGCCTCGAACAGCGCCGCTTTGATCAGCTGTTCGTGCCCCGGCGTCAGCCGCGCCACCGGCACCGAGCAGCTCACCGCGTCCCGCGCCGGCGTCCGGTACGGCACGGCCACCCCGAAGCAGCGCAGCCCGAGGGTGTTCTCCTCGCGGTCCAGCGCGTACCCCTGCTCCCGCACCAGCGCCAGCTCCTCGACCAGTTGCTCCCGGTCGGTGATGGTGTGCTGCGTGACCGCCTCCAGCCGCCGGGGCAGCAGCCTGCGCACCTCCTCGTCGGTGTGCGTGGCCAGCAGCGCCTTGCCGAGCGCGGTCGAGTGCACCGGCAGCCGCCGCCCGACCCGGGTGAAGGGCCGCAGGTAGTGCTGGGACTGCCGGGTCGCGAGGTACACCACGCTGGTCCCGTCCATCCGGGCCAGGTGGATGGTCTCGGTGGTGTCGTCCGAGAGCCGGTCCAGGGTGGGGCGGGCCGCCGCCACCACCTCGTCCCCGTCGATGTACGAGCTGCCGACGAGCAGGGCCCGTACGCCGATGCCGTACCGGGTGCCGGTGGCGTCCGTCTCCACCCAGCCCAGGTTCACCAGGGTGCGCAGCAGCATGTAGAGGCTGGACTTGGGCAGGGAGAGGTCGTTCTGGATGTCGGCGAGGCTGTGCAGTCCCGGCCGGGCAGCGAAGTGCTCCAGCAGCAGCACCGTGCGCACCGCCGACTTCACGGGCGCCGCCCCGGCCGCCTCCCCCGTCTCAGCCGTCCCGCCAGTCTGCCCCGTCACGTCTGTCCTGCCAGTCTCACCCGTCTCGGCTGTCGTCATGCGCCTGCTTCCCCTCTGGTCGGCTCTGATCGCCACTTGTCACGCGGTGGACGCGGAAATAGAGTCCGCAGCAGAAGTGATCATTCATCCACCGGAACGGCGTTCAGAATACTGAACGATCCAGGAGGCAGCGGGCCATGGCAGCGACACCAGTCTGGAGTGTGGACCCCCGCACCGGGAAGCAGCGCGAAGAGGTCACCACCGAAGCGACACCCCCGGACGTGGACCGGGCCGTCCGCGCGGCGCACTCCGCCCGCGCCGCCCTGGCCGACCGCACCACCCGCGTCGCCTTCCTGCGCACCGCCGCCGACCTGCTCGACGAGGCCGGCCCCCTGGTCGTCGAGACCGCCGACGCCGAGACCGCGCTCGGCCAGGCCCGCCTCACCGGCGAACTCGCCCGCACCACCGGCCAGCTGCGGGCCTTCGCGGACTCCGTCGAGGAGGGCTCCCACCTCGACGTCCGCATCGACCGCGCCGACGCCACGCTCACCCCGCCGCGCCCCGAACTGCGCCGGTACAAGGTGCCGCTCGGCGTGGTCGCCGTCTACGCCGCCTCCAACTTCCCGCTCGCCTTCTCCGTCCCCGGCGGGGACACGGCCAGCGCCCTCGCCGCCGGCTGCCCCGTGGTCGTCAAGGCCCACCCCGACCACCCGGCCACCTCCGAGCTGTGCGCCGCGCTGCTGCGCCGGGCCGCGGAGGCGAGCGGGCTGCCGCCCGAGGTGGTGCACGTCGTGCACGGCTTCGACGCCGGGCTGGAGCTGGTCCGCCACCCCCTCGTCACCGCGGCCGGGTTCACCGGATCCCTGCGGGGCGGACGGGCCCTGTTCGACGCGGCCGCGGCCCGGCCGGTCCCCATCCCCTTCCACGGCGAACTCGGCTCCCTCAACCCCGTCGTGATCACCCCGGCGGCCGCCGCCGAGGGCGCCGAGGAGATCGGTGGCGGCCTCGCGGGCGCGGTCACCCTCGGGGTGGGCCAGTTCTGCGTCAAGCCGGGCCTGGTCCTGGTCCCCGAGGGCCCCGACGGCGACCGGCTCGCCGGCAGGCTCGGGAAGTCCCTCGGGGAGACCGGACCGGGGGTACTGCTGGACCACCGGATGCGGGAGAACTTCCTCGCCGGCGTCCGCGAGCGGGCCGCGCTGCCCGGCGTCACGGCCCCCGTCCTCCCGGGCCCCGGCGGGGAGCACTCCGTCGGCGCGGGCTACCTGAGCGTCCCGGCCGCGACCCTCCTGGAGGGCGGCCCCCACGAGGTGCTCCTGGAGGAGTGCTTCGGCCCGGTGACGGTCGTCGTCCGCTACGCCGACCCGCGCGAGGCGACCGAGGTGCTGGCCCGGCTCGGCGGCAACCTGAGCGCCACCCTCCACCTGTCCGCCGCCGAGACCGAGGGCGCCCCGGGCCCGGCCGGCTCCCCGTCGGCCGCCGAACTGATCGGGCAGGTCACGGAGCTGGCCGGGCGGATCGTGGTGAACGGCTGGCCGACCGGGGTCGCGGTGGCCCCGGCCCAGCACCACGGCGGCCCCTACCCGGCGGCCACCTCCCACTCCACCTCCGTCGGCGGCACCGCGATCGAGCGCTGGCTGCGCCCGGTGGCGTACCAGTCCGTCCCGGACGCGCTGCTCCCGCCGGAGCTGCGCGAGGCCAATCCCCTGGGACTGCCCCGCCGGGTGACCGGAGGGGAGCGCTGAGCCCACGGCCGCGGGCGCGCCCCGGGCCGGGCCGGGGCCGCTAAATCCGTTGCCCGCCCCGCCGTCGGCGGGGCAGGCTGCGCGCATGCCGAAGCCGCACGGGTTCACGTACGAGGTACGCCACGACCGCACCGTCGTCATCACGCACCAGGGCCGCGCCGCGGGCACCCTGCGCGGTGGCCGGGCCGACAAGTTCCTGGCCGAGGTGGAGTCCGGTGACTCCCAGCTGGTGATGGCCCGCTGGACGGGCTCGTACAAGTTCGGCAACGAGCGCACGGCACGCGACCACCCCCGCAACCGGCGCTGACCCGGCCTCCGGGAATCTCCCGCGAGGGTAAGGGAACGGCAAAGCGGCTCCGGTCGTTCTCCGGGCATGACCGCTATGACCCCTGGTTCCAACCTGCCGCTCAACACCGTCGGCGTGACGGTGGACGTGGCCGCCCCGGTGCGGCTCGACGTGTCGGGCCTCCTCCTCGCGGCGGACGGCAAGGTGCGTTCCGACGCCGATTTCATCTTCTACAACCAGCCGTCCGGGCCCGGTGTCAGCTACCGGTCCGGTGGCGGGGCGGCGCCGGACTCCATCACCGTGGACACCGGCGCGCTGCCTTCCGGCATCGAGCGCATCGTGGTCACGGCCAGCCCCGATGCCGCCGGGCAGACCTTCCAGGGCATCGAGCCCACCGCCACCGTGCGGGACGCGGCGTCCGGAGCGGTGATCGCCACCTTCACCCCGCCGCGGCTGGGCCCGGAGACCGCCCTCGTGGTCGTCGAGGTCTACCAGCGCGGCGGCGTGTGGAAGGTCCGCGCGGTCGGCCAGGGGTACGCCAACGGCCTCGCCGGCATCGCGACGGACTTCGGGGTCTCCGTGGACGAGGAACCGGCCGCCCCCGCGGCCGCGGCCCCCGCCGCCCCGCCGGTGCCCCCCGCACCTCCCGCGCCTCCCGCACCCTCGGTCTCGCACCCGGTCTCCCCCTGGCTCGGCGGTCCGGCCGCCGACGGGTCCGCGACGCCCGCCGCCCCGCCGGCCGCGCCCGCCACCGCCCCGGCCGGCGCCGGGAAGATCAACCTCGACAAGGGCCGGGTCAGCCTCCAGAAGAACCAGACGGTCTCCCTGGTCAAGGGCGGGCGCCCGCTGCTCTCCCAGGTCAAGATGGGCCTCGGCTGGGAGCCCGCGTTCCGCGGCGCCGACATCGACCTCGACGCCTCCGTCATCGCCTACGGCCCGCAGCGCAACCACATCGACAGCTGCTACTTCGGCAAGCTCTCCATCCTGGGCGGCGCGATCAAGCACTCGGGCGACAACCTCACCGGCGAGGGCGCCGGGGACGACGAGGTGATCGTCGTGGACCTCGGCCGGCTGCCCGCCGAGGCCACCGGCCTGGTCTTCACGGTGAACTCCTTCTCCGGCCAGAAGTTCACCGAGGTCGCCAAGGCCTACTGCCGGCTCATCGACGCGGCGAGCGGCGAGGAGCTGGTGCGCTTCGACCTCACGAGCGCCGAGCCGCAGACCGGGGTCATGATGGCCAAGTTGATCAAGCAGTTCTCCGGGGAATGGGAGATGACGGCCATGGGCGACTTTGTGAAGTCCCGCACAGTGCGCGGCATGGTCAAGCCCGCCTCGCAGGCACTCTGAGCAGGTGGGCGGGCACATGACGCGACCGGGCACTCGGGGAAGCGCCACCGGGTGATGGATGCCACGCGTAATCCGGAGGTGGCTGTCAGTGCCCGCCCGTAGCCTTGAACCCATGCAGAACACACTCCGGCCCGCTGGCCCCGCGCGCCCGTCCGCCGCCGAGGCGAACGAGGCGATACGGCTGCTTGTCGAGACCCGGGTGGACGAGGAGTGGCCCTCGGAGGCGTACGAGTTCCTGCTGGAGGAATGGGCCGCGGCCTCCCGTGCGGAGGTCTGCGCGGACCGGTGAGGCCCCGCCCGGACGGGCGGAGCCCCACGGCGTCCGCGGTCGGGCCGTACGGCGCCGGCGCCCGGGCCCTGCCTCAGCGGTCGCGCCGCCAGGGGCCGGTCACGGCCAGCATGATGCCGGGCTCCTGGATGTTGGCGTACAGGGTGCGGCCGTCGGGGGAGAAGCAGACCCCGGTGAACTCCGAGTACTCGGGCGCCTCGGCGGTGCCGATGTTCAGCTCGTTGCGCGCCAGCGGGTAGACCCGGCCCGACTCGGTCGCCCCGAGCAGGTGCTGCAGACCGCTGCCGTCCTCGGCGATGACCAGGCCGCCGTACGGCGACACGGTGATGTTGTCGGGGCCGTCGTAGCCGCCGTCCGCCCCCGGGGCGGCGTTCACCCCGATCAGGACGACGAGGCGGATGGTGCGCCGCTTCGGATCGTAGAACCACACCTGGCCGTCGTGCGCGGCGCCCGGGCTCTCCTCCCGCGCGTAGGAGGACACGAAGTACGCGCCCCCGTCAGCCCACCACATCCCCTCCAGCTTGCGCGCCCGGGTCACGGCGCCCGCGGCGAACTGCTTGCGCACCGGGACGGTCCGCGCGTCGCGGTCGGCGACCGCCACCCAGTCGACCCCGTACACGGTGCCGGTCTTCGTGGCGCGCGAGAGGTCGTCCACGAACCGGCCGGAGGAGTCGAAGCACTTGGCGGCCGCGAGCACCCCGGCGTCGGCCGCGAGCGTACGGAGTCTGCCGCGCCCGTGCCGGAAGCCCTGCGGCGGGGTCCAGCGGTAGAGCAGCCCGTTGGGACCGGAGGCGTCCTCGGTCAGGTAGGCGTGACCCTGGCGCGGGTCGATGACCACGGCCTCGTGGGCGTACCGTCCGAACGCCTTGACCGGCTTCGGGTCACGGTTGGCCCGGCGGTCGTTGGGGTCGACCTCGAAGACGTAGCCGTGGTCCTTGGTCATGCCGTTCTTGCCGGCCAGGTCCTCGGTCTCCTCGCAGGTCAGCCAGGTGTCCCAGGGGGTGGCCCCGCCGGCGCAGTTGGTCGACGTACCGGCGATGCCCACCCATTCGGCGACCTCGCCGCCGCGCCGGACCTCGACGACGGTGCAGCCGCCGGCCGCGGCCGGATCGTAGACCAGGCCTTCGGTGAGCGGGACGGGGTGCGCCCAGTTCGCGCGCGGCCCCTTCAGCTCGTGGTTGTTGACGAGGAGGGTGACCCCGCGGTGTCCCTCGAACGTGGCCGTCCCGTCGTGGTTGGACGGGGTGCTCTCGCCGGTTTCGAGGGTGGTGACACCGCTGTGGGTGATCACGCGGTAGGTGAACCCGGCCGGGAGCGCGAGGAGTCCGGCGGGGTCCGGCAGGAGCGGGCCGTAGCCGGGGCC
This sequence comes from Streptomyces sp. NBC_01276, assembly GCF_041435355.1. GTDB lineage: Bacteria > Actinomycetota > Actinomycetes > Streptomycetales > Streptomycetaceae > Streptomyces. Next base: position 5,844,928 of record NZ_CP108442.1, on the reverse strand, counting down.
GTGGGGGCGGCCGTGCTCGTCGTGCCCGTTCGCGCCGGGGCCGTCGTCGGCGGCCAGGGCCCCGGGGGCGGTGGCCAGGGCGCCGACCGTTCCGGTGAGGGCGACACCCGCTCCCGCGATGACGGTACGGGCGGTGAAGTCTCTGCGGCTGAGGGGCATCGGGTCTCCAGGGTGGGGAGGGGGTGCGCCTGACGTACGGTCGTCGGCGCACACGCTCCCGCCCGTACGTGAACGGCGGCTGAACTACCCCGAAAGCGGAGCCGACCCCTTGCCGGTGGCCGGAATGGCGTACTCCGGCCACTCGAACGGCTGGTTGTGCACCGGCCGCCCGGACGCCCGGCCCGGCCGGGACCCCCGAACCGGCCGGAGCCCCTGGGCGCCCCACGCCTTCCGCCGCCGGGTCAGGGCCCGCGTCCCGGCCCTGACCCGGCCGGACCGGTCAGGGCCGGCGGGAGCGGGCCTTGAACGCGGCCTTGCGCGCCTCCTTCGAGGACTTCTTGTCGGGGTGGAGCCGCCCCATGGCCTCCAGCACGTACCCCGTCGCGGGGTGCTCGACCCGCCATGCCAGCTCGAAGAACTCGTTGTGGTGCTCGGTCAGCGTCCGCATCAGCAGCGGCAGCTCCTCGGTCTCCCCGTCCGCGGCGAGCTGCGCGGCGATGGTGTCGACCGTCAGCCACAGCACCATCTCCGGGTCCGGCGCCGGTACGTCGGTCACCCCGTGTTCGGCGAGCCAGACCCGGGCGAGCCCGCCGAGCTCCGGGTCGTCCAGCACGGCCCGGACGGCCGGCTCGGCCTCCCGCCCGGCCGGGGTCAGGGCCTGCTGGCAGCGCAGCCGGCGCAGCGGGGCGGCCTCGTCTGCGCCGCGGGCCGCGGCGAGCAGCTCGGCGACCGCGGCGGGCAGTTCACGCCCCGCCAGCCACTGCTCGATCTCGGCCTGCGCCGCGTCCTCGGAGTAGAAGGAGACCGCGTCGAGCAGGGCATCGGCGCCCTTGCCGGCGAATTCGCCGAGGGCGGGGGCCTCGACCCCGGCCTCCAGCATGCGGGCGCGGACGCCGTACAGGCCGAGCGGGGTCAGCCGGACCATCCCGTAGCGGGACACGTCCTCGTCGTCCTCGATACCGGTGTCGGGGAGGTCGTCGGCCTCCGTCATCAGCTCCTCGTCGACGGGGCGGAACTCCACCAGCCCGATGGGCTCCAGCTGCCGGAACTGGTCGTCGAGGCGCATCATCGCCTCCGAGACCTGCTCCAGGACCGCGTCGGTGGGGTCGCCCATGTCGTCGGGCACGATCATCGAGGCGGCGAGCACCGGAAGCGGCACCGGCCCCTCGCCCGCACCGCCCTCGCTGACGGTGAGCAGGTAGAGGTTGGCGAGGACCCCGTCGAGGAAGTCGGCCTCGCGCTGGGGGTTCCAGTCGAGCCGGTCGAAGTCGATCTCGCCGCCCGCGTCCAGGGCGTCGACGAGGTCGTCCAGGTCGGGCACGGCGGCGTCGGCGAGGACGGCGTCCAGGGCCGCGAGCCACAGGTCGAGCACGTCGCCGGGCGCGCCGTCGGCGACCAGGGCGAGGTCCTCCCCGGGGGCGGCGGTGCCGTACTCGGGCTCGGCGCCGTCGCCGCCGCCCTCGACGTCCTCCTCCGGCTCCGTCACGTCGACCAGGCCGGTGTCCACGGCGACCCGCCAGGCCTGGGCCGCGTGGCCGGGGCTGTCCTCGTCGTCGGCGTCGAGGCCGAGCAGTGCCACGGCCTCGGCCAGCTGCCGGGCAACGAGTTCGCCGCCGACGTCGACACGGGTGTCGGGCCCGGCCCAGCGGGCGAGGCGTACGGCGCGGGCGAACAGCGGTGCGACGAGGGCGTCGCGGGCCAGCTCCGCATCGGAGTGCAGCCGTACCGGCGGCAGCGTGGGGTGCGGCTCTGCGGACATGCGGTGGTTCTCCTCGGGCGGGATGCGTAGAGCGGTTCGGACGGGACGCGCGGGACGGCGGGACGGTCGGGGGGTGGTGCGGGGCGGTGGGGCGGGGGATTGTGCGGACGATGCGCGGAGACGGCGCCGGGGAGGCGCTACGGACGGGCCGTCATGCCTGGTACGGCGTACCAGGGTAGACGCATTTCGGGCAGCCCCGGCGGGCCATCGCCTTTGGTTCATCCCACAGTCAACTCTTGTCTTCCCTGGAGGCCTTGACAACTTCCCTGGTCACACAGGAAATTGACGCGCGTAGATGTACCGGGGCCCATGAGGCCCCCTTCCTCCACACATCCGGAGTTCCCGCCCATGCGCTCCTCGCATCCCCGTTCCGCCGCCGTCGCGGCCCTCGTCGCCACCGCCCTGGCCTCCGGCCTGCTCGCGGGCACCGCCGGCGCGGCCGAAGGCGTCGTGTCCGCCGATCCGATACGCATCCACGACATCCAGGGCACCACCCGGACATCCCCGCTCAACGGCAAGCCGGTCGCCGACGTCCAGGGCATCGTCACGGGCGTTCGCACCTACGGCTCGCGCGGATTCTGGATCCAGGACCCCGACGCCGACGACGACCCCGCCACCAGCGAGGGCATCTTCGTCTTCACCAGTTCGGCCCCGACCGTCGCCGTCGGCGACGCGGTCAAGGTCTCGGGCACGGTCGGCGAGTACGTCCCCGGCGGCGTCAACTCCGGCAACCAGTCGGTCACCCAGATAGCCAAGCCCACCGTCACGGTGGTCTCCTCCGGCAACGCGCTGCCCGCGGCCGTCGCCGTCAACGAGTACTCGGTACCGGCCGCCTACGCCCCGGCGGGCGACCCGGCCGCCGCCAACAGCATCAACGGCCTGACCCTGGAGCCCTCGCGCTACGCCCTGGACTACTACGAGTCCCTGGAGGGCATGAACGTCAAGATCGGCACCTCGCGCGTGGTCGGCGCCACCGACCCGTACAGCGAGATGTGGGTCACGGTGAAGGGCTGGGAGAACACCGCCAAGCGCGGCGGGACGCTCTACGGCTCGTACGAGTCCCAGAACACCGGCCGCCTCCAGGTCCAGCAGCTCGCGCCGGTCGCGCAGCAGCCGTTCCCGGTGGCCAACGTCGGCGACAAGCTGACCGGGACCACCGAGGGCCCCCTCGACTTCAACCAGTTCGGCGGCTACACCCTGGTCGCCCGCACCCTGGGCACCGTCAAGGCGGGCACCCTCGCGCCCGAGAAGACCAAGCCGCAGGCGGCGAACGAGCTCGCGGTGGCCACGTACAACGTCGAGAACCTCGACCCGACCGACCCGCAGACGAAGTTCGACAACCTCGCCAAGGCGGTCGTGGAGAACCTCGCCTCGCCCGACATCCTGGCCCTGGAGGAGATCCAGGACGACAACGGCGCCAAGAACGACGGCACCGTGTCGGCCGAGCAGACGCTGACGAAGTTCACGGCGGCCATCGCCGCCGCGGGCGGCCCCGCCTACCAGTGGCGTTCGGTCAGCCCGGAGAACAACAAGGACGGCGGCGAGCCCGGCGGCAACATCCGCCAGGTGTTCCTCTTCAACCCGGCGCGGGTCTCCTTCACCGAGCGCGCGCCCGGCGACGCCGTGACGGCGACCGGGGTCACGACGGAGAACGGCAAGGCCGCGCTGACCCACTCCCCCGGCCGGATCGACCCGGCGAACCCGGCGTGGGCCGACAGCCGCAAGCCGCTGGCCGGCGAGTTCGTCTTCAAGGGCAAGACGGTCTTCGTCATCGCCAACCACTTCTCCTCCAAGGGCGGCGACGAGGGCCTGACCTCGGTCCACCAGCCCCCGGTGCGCTCCTCGGAGACCAAGCGACTGCTCCAGGCGCAGGCCGTGAACGGGTTCGTGAAGCAGCTGCTGGCGGCCGACAAGCACGCCTCCGTGCTCGCCGTCGGTGACATCAACGACTTCGAGTTCTCCGGCACCGCGCAGGCGCTGGAGGACGGCGGGGCGCTGTACTCGGCGATCAAGTCGCTGCCGAAGGCGGAACGTTACTCCTACGTCTACCAGGGCAACGCCCAGGTGCTGGACCAGATCCTGGTCAGCCCGGGGGTCAAGAACTACGCGTACGACAGCGTGCACGTCAACGCCGAGTTCTCCGCCCAGAACAGCGACCACGACCCGCAGGTGCTGCGCTTCCGCCCGTAGTCCCTCCTCTGACCGCAGGGAGCCCGGCCGCCGTCCCGGCCGGGCCCCCTGCCATGCTCAGGTCATGATCTTCCGCCTCGCCACCCGCCAGGACCTGCCCGCCGTACTGGCCCTGCTGGCCGACGGGGCCGGGGACCGAACCACCGGTCCGGTCCCGGTCGAGGCCGGCGCGGCCCACGAGCGGGCCTTCGCCGCCATCGAGGCCGACCCCCGCAACGAGCTGCTGGTCCTCCAGGACGGGGACGCGCTGATCGGCTGCCTGCAGCTCACCTACATCCCGGGCCTGGGTCAGGGCGGGCGGGAGCGGGCGCTGGTCGAGGCGGTACGGATCCGCGCCGACCGGCGCGGCGGTGGCCTCGGCGCCGAGCTGATGGGTCTGGCGGTGGAGCGGGCCCGCGGGCGGGGCTGCGGCCTGGTCCAGCTGACCAGCGACAAGCGGCGGACGGCCGCGCACCGGTTCTACGAGCGTCTCGGTTTCGCGCGCAGCCACGAGGGGTTCAAGCTCCGTCTGGAGCCGTAGCGGCGCACCGGAGCCGTGGCGGCGCACCGGAGCCGTGGCCGTCGGTCACTCCGTGGCCACCGACCGGAGCCGCGACGGCCGTCCAGCCCGTACGGGAGGGGACTTTCGCCCCTGGCGTGACGCTCGCCACACACCTCCCGATTTCGGCTGGTTGTGGTGTTGAGTGTCTGCACGCCCGATCGTCCGCCCCGGCTCCGTACCGGCTCGCACCGTACGCACTCATCGGAGGACCGCGTGTTCCCCTCCATCTCCCCCGCCCAGGAAATCGGCCTGGCCGTGCTGCTCGTGGCGGCGCTCGTCTGGGTCCTCGGCCTCGGCCACATGCTGCGGGACAGCCGCCTCCACCACCCCGATCCGGGCGCCCACGACGGCCTGCCGGCCATCCCGGCCCAGCGCACCGCCGGTGCGCACCCCATGGAGTCGGTGGAGCTGACGGAGGCGGAGGAGCAGGCCTTCGCGGGCCTGATCCGCACGATCCCCCTGCACTGACGCGGCACCGTCCCGGCACCCTCGGCAGCGCCCGGCCCCGCACGCTCCGTCAGCCCGGCGCCATGGCCTCCCGCACCGCCTCCACGAAGGCGTCGCGGCTGCGCCGGGCCGCGACACGGCACCGGTTCATCAGCTCCCGGTGCTCCTCGGCACGGTCCGCATCACCCGAACACACGGCTTCGTGAAGCCGGCGGGCCGCGCTCCAGAATCCGTTCACGGTCTCGTAGAGCTCACGGACCGCAGCCCCCACGTCCGCGGGCCCTTCCAGGAACGCCACGTGCATCGCGCTCATCAGCACGGCCCGCTCCGTACGCGACTCGTCCAGCAGGAGCGCGAACGCGTCGGGATCCCCCGCGACGGCGACCATGTCCCCCACCCTGCTGTGCAGGACGCCGGCGGCCTTCGCGAACTCCGCGTAGGCCGCCCGGCGCTGCTGGTACCTGTGCTCGGCCCGTGCGTGCCGGAGCTGCGCGAGTTGCGCCTCACGGCTCAAGAGCGCCTGCGTCCTGGCGGCTCGGGAGGTGAACCAACCCGTGGTCGCGCTGGCCACGACGGCCGCGCCGGCGGCTATGAGGGCCGTCCATAATGCATCCATGGGTCGAGGGCAGGGCCGGGTGAACGGCTTCGCGCACGGGCCCGTACGGCATCGGCGGAGCCGGAACGCGTGCGCCCTCCCGGGCCCGCGCGGGGCCGTGGGAGGGCGCTCGTTGGTGACCGACGTTGACCACCGGTGGCGGCTCAGCCGCTGGTCAGGGCGTTGGTCGGGTGCTCAGCCGCAGGTGAGGGCGGCCGGGCGTCAGTTGTGGCTGTGCAGGACCTCGTTCAGGCCGCCCCAGGCCGCCTTGTAGGGGCGGGCCTCGACGGCGCCGGTGACCGAGTTGCGGCGGAAGAGGATGTTGTCGGCGCCCGAGAGCTCCAGGGCCTTGACGATCTCGCCGTCCGGCAGGGTCACGCGGGTGCCCGCGGTCACGTAGAGGCCGGCCTCGACGACGCACTCGTCGCCCAGGGCGATGCCCACGCCCGCCTCGGCGCCGATCAGGGTGCGCTCGCCGATCGAGATGATCTGCTTGCCGCCGCCCGAGAGGGTGCCCATGGTGGACGCGCCGCCGCCGATGTCGGAGCCGTCCCCGACGACGACGCCCGCCGAGATCCGGCCCTCGACCATGGAGGTGCCGAGGGTGCCGGCGTTGAAGTTGACGAAGCCCTCGTGCATGACGGTGGTGCCCTCGGCGAGGTGCGCGCCGAGGCGGACGCGGTCGGCGTCGGCGATGCGCACGCCCTTGGGGGCGACGTAGTCGGTCATGCGGGGGAACTTGTCGATCGAGGTGACCTGGAGGTGCAGGCCCTCGGCGCGGGCGTTCAGGCGGACGGTCTCGACCTGGTCGACCGGGACCGGGCCCAGCGAGGTCCAGGCGACGTTGGCCAGCAGGCCGAAGACGCCGTCGAGGTTCTGGCCGTGCGGCTTGACCAGGCGGTGGCTGAGCAGGTGCAGGCGCAGGTACGCGTCGTGCGCGTCCAGCGGCTTGTCCTCCAGGGAGGCGATGGCGGTGCGGACGGCTACGACCTCGACGCCGCGGACCGCGTCCGAGCGGATGGCCTTGGCCGCGGCCGCGCCGAGGAGCTCCACGGCCTGCTCGGCGGTGAGGCGCTCGGTGCCTGCCGGGCCGGGCTCGGCGACCAGCTCGGGGGCGGGGAACCAGGTGTCGAGGACGGTGCCGTCGGCGGCGATGGTGGCAAGTCCGGCGGCGACGGCGCCGGTGGTACGCGTAGCAGTCATATCCGAAACCTAACCGGCGACGGCCTTCGGTCGCGAACCGGTCTCATGTGCCGGTCGTACGCGTCGCCTCACCTCCCGCGCACCCGTGACCAGCACGATCCCCCCGGCAGCCGCGCCGAGCGCCGCGCACAGCGGCCACAGCAGGTCCGGCGCGGTGTCGTACAGGGCTCCCCCGAGGGGCGCGGCGAGGACGAACCCGCTGATGGAGACACCCGCGTACAGGCTCTGGAACCGGCCGACGGCGTGCTCGGGCGACTCGTCCGCGACGTACGCCGTGGCGGTGGTCTTGTAGAGGATCTCCCCGAGGGTGAGCAGCAGCATCATCGCCACGGCCGTCGCGGTGCCGACCCCCGCCATCAGCATCGCGTAGCCGCCGCCCACCAGCACCAGCCCGACGCCGATGACGTGCAGCGGGGAGCGCCGGCGCAGGGCGAGGGCGGCGGGGATCTCCAGGAGCAGGATGACGCCGCAGTTGACCCCGATGAGCCATCCGTACGCGCGGGTGTCCAGACCGTGGTCGGCGAGGTAGACGGGGAAGGTCGTCAGGTGCTGCCGGTAGACGACGTCGACGACGGCGATCGCACCGAGCAGGACCAGTACGGCGGGCCGCGCCCGCAGCTCCGGCCACAGCCCCCCGCGGCCCAGACCCCCGTCCGGGGCCGCGGGAGGGGCGGTGGCGGCCCGGGCCGGGACGACCCGGGCGGTCCAGAGGGCGAAGAGGAGGGTGCCGAGGCCGTCCGCGACGAAGAGCCAGTCGTAGGAGAGCCCGGTCGCGATGAGGGATCCGAGGGGTCCGCCCACCGCGAAGCCTCCGTTGGACAGGCAGCGGGTGACGGCGAAGGCCTGGCGGCGGGAGCCTTCCTGCACGGTGACGGCGACCAGCGCGGAGTTGGCGGCGCGGATCACCCCGGATGCGTACTGGGCGAGCGCCAGCAGGAGTGCCAGCGGGAGGGTGGGGACCGCCGGCAGGGCGACGAGGGCCGTTCCGCCGAGGGCCGAGGCGGCGAGCAGCACCCGGCGGTGGCCGAAGCGGTCGCCGTACCAGCCGCCGGTGAAATTGCCCGCGACCAGGCCGATGCCGCCGATGCCGACGACCAGGCCCGCCCCGGTGGCGTCGAGGCCGCGCGGGCCGGTCAGGTAGAGGAAGACGAAGACGACGGTGAAACTGGCGACGGCGTTGACGAAGATCCCCGCAGCCAGCAGCCACACGACCTTCGGTAGGTCCTTGAGCCCCTGCAGCACACCCGTGCCCCCTTGCGTCCCCGAGTAAGTTCCCTTTAGGAACGGACTATGTCAGCATGACAGCCTGGGGTCAACGGACAAAGGAGTGCCATGGCCCAGCGCACACACCTCGGCGACGCGGACTGTTCCATCGCCCAGGCCCTCGACGTCGTGGGCGACTGGTGGACGCTGCTGATCGTGCGCGACACCGCGCGCGGTCTGCACCGCTTCGACGAGCTCCAGCGCGAGCTGGGCATGTCCCGCAAGGTGCTCGCCGAGCGGCTGAAGCTGCTCGTCGAGGCCGGGGTGCTGACGCGCACGCCGTACCAGGAACGCCCGGTGCGGCACGAATACCGGCTGACCCCGCGCGGGCGGGGCCTGCTCCCGGTCCTGGTCGCCCTCCAGGACTGGGGCGACGCCTGGATCCTGGGAGAGGGAGAGATGACGGCGACGACCGAGGAGTCCTCGAAGGAGGCCGCGCGGGTGCACGCGCTGCGCGGCACCCGACTGCCGGAGCTGCTGCTGCCGGACCGTTTCGGCGAGCTCCGCGACGCGGTGGCGGACACGCCGTTCACCGTCCTGTACTGCTTCCCCGGCGCGTACGCCCGGAGCGAGTCCTACCCGCCCGGCTGGGCCGGGATCCCCGGGGCGAAGGGGTGCACGCTGGAGTCGTGTACCTTCCGCGACCAGCTCGCGGAGTTCACCGCGGCCGGCGCCACCGTCCACGGGGTCTCGACCCAGCGCCCGGACGAGCAGCGGGAGTTCGCGGAGCACGAGCGACTGCGCTTCCCGCTCCTCTCGGACGCGGAACTCGACCTGGTGACGGCCCTGCGACTGCCGACCTTCCGCGCGGGCGGGGTGAGCCGGCTGAAGCGGCTGACGCTGGTCGTGGACCGGGAGCGCACGGTGCGCGAGGTGTTCTACCCGATCCGGGACATCGAGGCGAGCGTCGCCGCGGCCCTGGAGGCGGTCCGCTCCGCACCCTGAACCGCGGCGGCCTCCGGCACGGCGACATCGCGCCGCTCACGGCCGGCGGGGCAGGCCCAGGACCCGGGCGAGGATCTCGCGGGCGTACGCCTCCTCGTACGGGGAGTCCGTCAGCAGGACCTGGAGGCAGATGCCGTCCATCACGGCCACCAGCGCCCGCGCCGTCACCGGATCGGTGTGTTCCGCCAGCGCCTCGGCCACCGACTCCAGCCACTCGGCCGCGACCGGCCGCAGCGCGGGCCGGCGCAGGGCGGCCAGGTAGAGCTCGTACTCCAGCTCCGCCCGCCCCCGGTCCGCCGCCAGGACCTCCCCCAGCAGCCGGGCCAGGGCATCCGCCAGGTCCTCGCCCCCGCGCGGCGCGAACGCGGGCGCGTAGGCCTCGTTGGCCTGCCGGAGGGCCGCCACCAGCAGATCGTCCAGGCTCTTGAAGTGGTAGGTCGTCGAGCCGAGCGGCACGTCCGCCTCGGCCGCGGCGCTGCGGTGGCTCAGCCCCGCGATCCCCTTGTCCCCCACCACCCGGATCGCGGCGTCGATGATCCGCTGCCGCCGCTCCGGGTCGTACCGGCGCGCTCCGGCGGCCATCAGTGGGCCGCTCCGCCGAGGTTCAGCAGGACCACCCCGGCGACGATCAGTGCGATCCCGGCGAGTTTCGCGGCGCTGGCGGCCTCCCCCATGAACACCATGCCGATGGCGGCGATGGCGGCGGTGCCGACTCCGGCCCAGATCGCGTACGCCGTGCCGACCGACATCGATCTGAGCGTCTGTGCGAGCAGGCTGAAGGCCACCACGTAGCCCAGCAGCGTCCCCAGTGAGGGCCAGAGCCTGGTGAACCCCTCGCTGTACTTCATCGCGGTGGTCCCGGCGACCTCGGCGGCTATGGCCGCCGCAAGCAGTACGTACGGCATGCGTACAACAGTACACATCGATGCGTACACATGTACACACGCAAGCCTCAGGACACTCACAGGCTCCGGTACTACGGTGTCCCCCCGCACACGACAGGGGGACCGCGCATGGCACAGCACTGGACCCACAGGGGCGGCGGCTGGCTGCCTCCACAACGGCCCCGGCCGGGCGTGGTGCCCCTGCGCCCGCTGGGGCCCGGCGACATCCTCGCGGGCGCCTTCACCGCCCTGTCCCGCTACGGCGGCCGGCTGTGCGGTGCCCTGCTCCTCGGCCAGCTCGCGGCGGGGGTACTGGTCGTCGCGGCGGCGGGGGCGGCGGCCCTGGCCTCGCTCAGCCCCCGGGCCGGCGAACGGGCCTTCGTATGGGTGCTCCTCCCGGCGGCGGCCCTGTTCCTGGTCTTCACCTGCGCGCTGGCCACCGCCCTGATCGCGGCCCTGCTGCGGCCGGCGGTCCTGGGCCGCGCCGTGACCGTGCCGGGGCTCCTCGGGGCCGCGCTGCCCCGTACCCCCCGGGTGCTCGGCGCCCAGCTGATGGCCCTGCTGACGGCGGCGGGCCCGGGTGCGGCGGCCCTGGCGGCGGGGCTGCCGCCGCCGGTGCTGCTGCCCCTGGCTCCGCTCGCCCTGTGGCTGGGCGTGCTGTTCTCGCTGGCGCCCACCGCCGCCGGGTACGAGGGACTCGGCCCGGTGGCGGCGCTGCGCCGCTCCGCCCGGCTGGTGCGGGGTGCCTGGTGGCGCACCTTCTGCTGGACCGCACCGGCCGTCGCCTTCACCGCGGGTGCCGGGTACGCGCTGCTGGCGCAGGCCGGCCTCCCGGGCGCACTGGCGGCCCTGGTCCTGCTGCCGGCCTTCCCCCAGCTGCCCGCCGGTCTCCTCTACGTGGACCGGCGGATCCGCCACGAACACCTGGCGCAGACCCTGACCGCAGAAACGGCCCCCTAGGAAAGCGTGAACCAGGCGGCCCGTGCCTTCTTCCACTCCGGGTGCGTCAGGTCCTTGGCCTCGGTGCCGTCGCCGTAGAGGTCGGCCGATCCGCTGTCGGTGACCAGCTGCACCCGGGCCCCGGGGACCGTCAGGTCGGGCACGTCCACGATGGCCTCCCAGCCGCCCGGGTCGGTGGTCGGCAGGTCGGCGCGCTTGACCGGGGCGTGGCCGGGAACGCCGTCCCACTGGTAGAGGGCGTAGGGGTCGGAGTTGTCGTCGGCGGCCCAGGAACCGGCCAGGATCAGGTACTGGCCGGCGGCGTTCTTGCGGATGTCGCGGACCGCGAGCCCGCCGAGGTCCAGCTCGATCCCGGCGCCGAAGACGGCCTTGGAACCGCTGGAGAGGACCTTGTCGAAGTTGGTGACGGGCACGAGCAGCGCCTTGCCGCCGGGCACGGCCGGGGCCAGCGGGGCACGGAAGCCCAGGTAGGCGGTGGTCGTGGACCCCGGGGCGAACTCCAGCCCCTCCACGTTGAAGCCGTCGATCTGCTTCGGCGCCTCACCCGCGGCCGTCCCCGCCGCGAAGCCGTAGCGGTTGCCGTTCGCCGTGTCCCAGGCCACGAGGTCGTCGCGGAGCTTCTTGTACGAGCGCCCGTACGCGAGCTGGGTTCCGGAGCCGGAGCCGCTCACCGTGGTGGTGAAGACGGTGTTGCGGGGGGCTTTGTACTCGCCGTCCTTGTTGTTGCCGAGCGAGCCGGTCCAGTAGATGGTGTCGCCGATCCGGGTCGCGCCCTCGATGTCCACCTCCTTGGTGACGCCGAGCTGGGAACTGAAGTCCCAGGTCCTGACGGGTGCGGCGGAGCGGGAACGGTCGTACAGGCGCAGCACGTTGGACTCGTCGTCGGCGACCACCGTGTAGCCGCCGCCGACGTCCACGGCCGCCGAGGAGTCGGAGGCGCCGCTGAAGTAGCGGGCGTCCGCCGGGTTCTGGACGGCGGCGGAGGCCGCGTAGGAGAGGGTCTTGGTGGCGCTCTTGCCGCCGAGTCCGCTCACCTTGATGGTGAGGTTGGCGTAACCGCGGCCGCGCGCGGTGACGGCGAGCTGCCGCACGGCGCCGGCGCCGGTCACGGTGACGTCTCCGGTTCCGGCGACGGAGGTCTTGCTGGAGGCGGTGGCGCTGACGGTGAGAGCGGAGACGTCGGCCCCGCTCTGCCCCACGGCCACGTCCACGGTCTGGTCGCCGACCCCGCCGACGGCCCCGGACAGGTACGAAGCCGAGAACGAGATGGTCGGTGTGCCGTAACTGACCGCCTGGGCAGGGGCGTTGAGGCCGGCCAGGAGGATCGCCGCGAGCGCGGCCGTACCCAGGTGCTTGTTGTTCATCGGTGTCCCCCACGAATCGGGCCGAGCGCGAACCACGCGGAGCGGGACTTCTTCCACTCCGGGTGCGTCAGGTCCTTGGCTTCGGTGCCGTCGCCGTAGAGGTCGGCGGCACCGTTGTCGGTGATGAGCTGTACGCGGGCGCCGGGCACCCGCAGGTCGGGCACGTCCACGATGGCCTCCCAGCCGCCGGGGTCGCCGGTCGGCAGGTCGGCACGCTTGTGCGGGGCGTGGCCGGGGACCCCGTCCCACTGGTAGAGGGCGTAGGGGTCGGAGTTGTCGTCGGCGGCCCAGGAACCGGCCAGGATCAGGTACTGGCCGGCGGCGTTCTTGCGGATGTCGCGGACCGCGAGCCCGCCGAGGTCCAGCTCGATCCCGGCGCCGAAGACGGGCTTCTCGCCGGCCGCGAGGACCCGGTCCAGGTTGGTGACGGGCACGAGCAGCGCCTTGCCGCCGGGCACGGCCGGGGCCAGCGGGGCACGGAAGCCCAGGTAGGCGGTGGTCGCGGACCCCGGGGCGAACTCCAGCCCCTCCACGTTGAAGCCGTCGATCTGCTTCGGCGCCTCACCCGCGGCCGTACCCGCCGCGAAGCCGTAGCGGTTGCCGTTCGCCGTGTCCCAGGCCACGAGGTCGTCGCGCAGGCCCTTGTAGGCGGCGGTGAAGGTGACCTCGGTCGAGGCGCCGGAGCCGGTGATCCGGGTGGTGAGGACGGTGTTCCGTTCGGCCTTGTACGTGCCGTCCTTGTTGTTGCCGAGCGAGCCGGTCCAGTAGACGGTGTCGCCGACCCGGGCGGCGGCCTCGATGTCGGCCTCCTTCTTCGCGCCCAGCGCGGGGCCCAGGTCCCAGGTCCTGACGGGTGCGCCGGAGCGGGAGCGGTCGTACAGGCGCAGCACGTTGGACTCGTCGTCGGCGACCAGGGCGTAGCCGCCGCCCACGTCCACGGCGGCCGAGGCGTCGGAGGAGCCGGTCAGGTAGCGGGTCCCGACGGCGGCGCCGGTCCGCGCCGAGGCGGCGTAGGAGAGGACGGCGGTGGCCGTCCGGCCGCCGCGGCCGGTGACGCGCAGCGTGAGGTCGGTGTACCCCCGGGCACGGGCGCGGACCGTCAGCCTGCGGTCGCCGTCCGGCGTGCGCTCCTGCCGTACGTCGCCCACCGCGGCGACGGCCGGGTTGCTGGAGGAGACCACCTGGAGCCGCAGGAACCCGGCCGGGACGCCGGCCTGCTCCACGTCGGCCGTGACGCTGGGGTCCCCGAAGGCTCCCACGGCGCCGCTGAGGTGGCCGGCGGACAGGGTGATCGTCGGAGCCGCGTATCCCGTGTCCGCGTGGGCGGGCACGGCCAGCCCGGCCAGGAGCAGGGCCGCGGCTCCGGCGGCGCCCACGGCGCCGCAGCGGCGGGCCGGTGAAAGGCGAACGGTCACTGGGGTTCCTCTCGTGTGCGCCGTCCGTCAGGACGGCCATCGAGAAGATTCGGCCACCGTGGCCAACTCCTGGTGCACTTCACTTGTCGGGCCGGAGAACAGGGAGGGCCCCCGGCACGACCGCGCCGGGGGCCCTCTCACTTACGCGTCGGTCAGACGTTGAAACCGAGCGCGCGCAGCTGCTCACGGCCGTCGTCCGTGATCTTGTCCGGGCCCCACGGGGGCATCCAGACCCAGTTGATGCGAAGTTCGTTGACGATGCCGTCCGTCGCCGACTTCGCCTGGTCCTCGATGACGTCCGTCAGCGGGCAGGCCGCCGAGGTGAGGGTCATGTCGAGGGTGGCGATGTTCGCGTCGTCGATGTGGATGCCGTAGATCAGGCCCAGGTTGACGACGTCGATGCCCAGCTCGGGGTCGACCACGTCGTAGAGGGCCTCGCGGACCTCTTCCTCGGTGGCCGGCTTGATCGACGCCTCGGGCGTCGCGTTCTCGGTCATGCCGTCTTCCTCTCCGCGTCGCCCAGCACCTGGGCGGTCGCGTCCTTCCACGCCATCCAGCTCAGGAGAGCACACTTCACGCGCGCCGGATACTTGGAGACGCCGGAGAAGGCGACCGCGTCCTCCAGCACCTCCTCCATGGCCTCGTCGGGCTCCAGCTTGCCCTTGGACTGCATCAGCTCCAGGAACGTGGCCTGGATCTTCTGCGCCTCGGCCAGCTGCTTGCCGACGAGCAGCTCGTTCAGTACGGACGCGCTGGCCTGGCTGATGGAGCAGCCCTGGCCCTCGTAGGAGACGTCGGTGAGCGTCTCCCCGTCGTACTTCACGCGCAGCGTGATCTCGTCGCCGCACGTCGGGTTGACGTGGTGCACCTCGGCGTCACCGTCGCGCAGGCCGCGGCCGTGCGGGTGCTTGTAGTGGTCCAGGATCAGGTCCTGGTACATCGAATCCAGCTTCACTGCGTCCTCGTCAGCCTCGTGTCGTCCGACTCTTCGTCATCCGAAGAAGTTCCGTACGTGCTCCAGCCCGTCGATCAGCGCGTCGACCTCGGCAGGAGAGGAGTACAGGTAGAACGACGCTCGCGTCGTCGCGGGAATTCCGTACCGCAGGCAGACGGGGCGCGCGCAGTGGTGTCCCACGCGGACCGCGATGCCCTGTTCGTCGAGCACCTGGCCGACGTCGTGCGGGTGGATGTCCCCGAGCGTGAAGGAGATCGCGGCGCCGCGGTCCTCGGCCGTGGTCGGGCCGATGATCCGCAGGTCGGGCACCTCCAGGAGGCGCTTGACCGCGTACTCGGTGATCGCGTGCTCGTGGGCGGCGATCTTCTCCATGCCGATCGAGGTCAGGTAGTCCACGGCCGCGCCGAGGCCGACGGCCTGGGCGATCGGGGGCGTACCGGCCTCGAACTTGTGGGGCGCGGGAGCGTACGTCGACGAGTGCATCGAGACGGTTTCGATCATCTCGCCGCCGCCGAGGAACGGAGGCAGGTCCTCCAGCAGCTCCTGGCGGCCCCACAGGACGCCGATGCCGGTCGGGCCGCACATCTTGTGGCCGGTGAAGGCCACGAAGTCGGCGCCGAGGGCCTGGACGTCCAGCGGCATGTGCGGAGCGGCCTGCGAGGCGTCGATCAGCACCAGCGCGCCGACCTCCTGCGCGCGCCGGACGATCGCCTCGACCGGGTTGACCGTGCCCATGATGTTGGAGACCAGCGTGAAGGAGACGATCTTCGTCTTCTCCGTGATGACCTCTTCGATGTTGGACAGGTCGAGCCGGCCGTCGTCGGTGAGGCCGAACCACTTCAGCTTCGCGCCGGTGCGCTGCGAGAGCAGCTGCCACGGCACGATGTTGGAGTGGTGCTCCATCTCCGTGATGGCGATCTCGGTCTCGCGGTCGACCCGGTAGGGCTCCTCCGCCCAGCCGAGCATGTTCGCCACCAGGTTGAGCGACTCGGAGGCGTTCTTGGTGAAGATCACCTCGTCGCGGCTCGGTGCGTTGATGAAGGCGGCGACCTTGTCGCGGGCACCCTCGTACAGCGCCGTGGCCTCCTCGGCGAGCACGTGCACGCCGCGGTGGACGTTGGCGTTGTGCCGCTCGTAGTACTCGTTCAGCGCGTCGAGCACCTGGCGCGGCTTCTGCGAGGTCGCCGCGTTGTCCAGGTAAACGATCTTCTTCCCGTCGTGGACCACACGATCCAGCAGGGGGAAGTCCTTGCGGATCGCCTCGGTGTCGAGGAGGCCAGGCAGCTGTGTCACGCGGTCGCGCCACCCTTCACGTACTTGTCGTAGCCCTCGGCCTCCAGCACGTCGGCCAGCTCGGCGCCGCCGGACTCGGCGATGCGGCCGTTGGCGAACACGTGCACGAAGTCGGGCTTGATGTAGCGCAGGATGCGCGTGTAGTGGGTGATCAGCAGGGTGCCGACCTCACCGGTCTCGCGGACGCGGTTGACGCCTTCGGAGACGATGCGCAGCGCGTCGACGTCCAGGCCGGAGTCGGTCTCGTCGAGGATCGCGATCTTCGGCTTCAGGAGCTCCAGCTGGAGGATCTCGTGGCGCTTCTTCTCACCGCCGGAGAAGCCCTCGTTCACGTTGCGCTCGGCGAAGGCCGGGTCCATCTGGAGCTGCTCCATCGCGGACTTGACCTCCTTCACCCAGGTGCGCAGCTTGGGGGCCTCGCCGCGGATGGCCGTGGCCGAGGTCCGCAGGAAGTTGGAGACCGAGACGCCGGGGACCTCGACCGGGTACTGCATGGCGAGGAAGACGCCGGCGCGGGCGCGCTCGTCGACGGACATCTCCAGGACGTCTTCGCCGTCGAGGGTCACGGTGCCACCGGTGATGGTGTACTTCGGGTGCCCGGCCAGCGAGTACGCCAGCGTGGACTTGCCGGAGCCGTTCGGACCCATGATGGCGTGCGTCTCACCCTGCTTGACGGTGAGGTCGACGCCCTTGAGGATCTCGCGGGCGCCGTTCTCGGCCTCGACGGAGACGTGCAGGTCGTGGATTTCAAGCGTTGCCATGGATACCTCAGGACTCCTGGGTGAGGGAGACGAGCACGTCGTCCCCTTCGATCTTTACGGGGTAAACGGGTACGGGGCGGGTCGCGGGCAGACCGGAAGGCTTCCCGGTGCGCAGGTCGAAGGCCGACCCGTGCAGCCAGCACTCGATCATGCAGTCCTCGACCTCGCCCTCCGAGAGCGAGACGTTCGCGTGCGAGCAGATGTCGTTGATCGCGAACACCTCGCCCTCGGCACGGACGATGGACACCGGCGTGCCGTCGAGTTCCACCCGCTTGGGGGTGTTCTCCTCCAGCTCGCTCAGCGCACAGGCCTTGAGGTAGCTCATCAGACGGACGCCGCCAGCTCGGTCTCGATCCTGGCGAGCAGGCGCTCCTCGATGTCGTCGACACCGATCTGCTGGACGAGCTCGGCGAAGAAGCCGCGCACGACCAGACGGCGGGCCTCGTCGGCCGGGATGCCGCGCGCCTGGAGGTAGAAGAGCTGCTCGTCGTCGAAGCGGCCGGTGGCGGAGGCGTGGCCGGCGCCGACGATCTCGCCGGTCTCGATCTCCAGGTTCGGCACCGAGTCGACCCGCGCGCCGTCCGTCAGGACGAGGTTGCGGTTCATCTCGTAGGTGTCGGTGCCCTCGGCGCTCTTCTCGATGAGCACGTCACCGATCCAGACGGCGTGGGCGTCCTGGCCCTGGAGCGCGCCCTTGTAGACCACGTTCGACTTGCAGTGCGGGGCGTCGTGCGTGACCAGGAGGCGGTGCTCCTGGTGCTGGCCGGCGTCCGTGAAGTACAGACCGAGCATCTCGGCCTCGCCGCCGGGGCCCGCGTAGGCGATCCGGGGGTGCAGACGGACGAGGTCGCCGCCGAAGGTCACGACCACGGACTTGAAGCTCGCGTCGCGGCCGACCAGCGCGTTGTGCTGGGAGGTGTGGACGGCGGTGTCGTCCCAGTCCTGCACGGACACGAAGGTCACCTTGGCGCCGTCGCCGACGAGGATGTCGACGTTGGCGGCGCGGACGCCGTCACCGGTGTGGTCGATCACGATGATCGCCTCGGCGAAGGGCTTGATGTCGAAGACGGTGTGACCGAAGGTCGTGCCGCCCTCGCCGTGCAGGGCGACCCTGATCGGCTCGGCGAGCACGGTCTCCTTGGGCACGGTGACGACCGTGGCCTTGGCGAACGAGGAGAAGGCCTGCGCGGAGACGCGGTCGACGGGCATGCCGGCCTTGCCGATCCGCTCGTCGCCGCGCTCGACCGACTCGACCGTCACGCCCTCCGGCGCGTCGATCTGGGCCTTCATGGTGCCGTCGGCGACCGCGGTGCCGTCGTGCAGGCCCTTGAGGCGGGCGAGCGGGGTGAACCGCCACTCCTCCTCGCGGCCGTGCGGAACCGGGAAGTCGGCCACGTCGAAGGACGGCGGCGCGCTCATCCGGGTGGCGACGGTGGACTCGGCGGCCACCGCGATCGCGCCGGCGGTGGTGGAGCCCGCCGGGATGTTCTGAGCCTCAGCCATGGCTGTCGTGTTGCTCGCTCTCTTAAAAAACGCTGCCTACGTCAAAGAATGTGCTGGATGCCGGGCGGCGGCCGGGACTAGCCGACCGAGCCCTCCATCTGCAGCTCGATCAGCCGGTTGAGCTCCAGGGCGTACTCCATGGGCAGCTCGCGCGCGATGGGCTCGACGAAGCCGCGCACGATCATGGCCATGGCCTCGAACTCCGTCAGACCGCGGCTCATCAGGTAGAAGAGCTGGTCGTCGGAGACCTTGGAGACCGTGGCCTCGTGGCCCATGGAGACGTCGTCCTCACGGACGTCCACGTACGGGTACGTGTCCGAGCGGGAGATCGTGTCGACCAGGAGCGCGTCGCAGAGCACGTTCGACTTGGAGCCGTGGGCGCCCTCGCCGATCTCGACCAGGCCGCGGTACGAGGTGCGGCCGCCACCTCGCGCCACCGACTTGGAGACGATGTTGGAGGAGGTGTTCGGCGCCATGTGGACCATCTTGGAGCCGGCGTCCTGGTGCTGGCCCTCGCCCGCGAAGGCGATGGAGAGGGTCTCGCCCTTGGCGTGCTCGCCCATCAGGTAGACGGCCGGGTACTTCATGGTGACCTTGGAACCGATGTTGCCGTCGATCCACTCCATGGTCGCGCCCTCGTACGCCACGGCGCGCTTGGTGACCAGGTTGTAGACGTTGTTCGACCAGTTCTGGATGGTCGTGTAGCGGCAGCGGCCGCCCTTCTTCACGATGATCTCGACCACGGCGCTGTGCAGCGAGTCCGAGGAGTAGATCGGGGCGGTGCAGCCCTCGACGTAGTGGACGTACGCGTCCTCGTCGACGATGATCAGCGTCCGCTCGAACTGGCCCATGTTCTCCGTGTTGATACGGAAGTAGGCCTGGAGCGGGATGTCGACCTTCACGCCCTTGGGGACGTAGATGAAGGAGCCGCCGGACCACACCGCGGTGTTCAGCGACGCGAACTTGTTGTCGCCGACCGGGATGACCGTGCCGAAGTACTCCTGGAAGAGCTCCGGGTGCTCCTTGAGCGCGGTGTCCGTGTCGAGGAAGATGACGCCCTGCTCCTCCAGGTCCTCACGGATCTGGTGGTAGACGACCTCGGACTCGTACTGGGCCGCGACACCGGCGACGAGGCGCTGCTTCTCCGCCTCCGGGATGCCGAGCTTGTCGTACGTGTTCTTGATGTCCTCGGGCAGGTCCTCCCAGGAAGCGGCCTGCTTCTCGGTGGAACGCACGAAGTACTTGATGTTGTCGAAGTCGATGCCGGAGAGGTCGGAGCCCCAGTTCGGCATGGGCTTCTTGTCGAACAGCTTGAGGCCCTTGAGGCGGAGCTTCAGCATCCACTCCGGCTCGGACTTCTTCGCCGAGATGTCGCGGACGACGTCCTCGGACAGACCCCGCTTGGCAGCGGCACCGGCCGCGTCGGAGTCGGCCCAGCCGTATTCGTAGGTGCCCAGGCCATCGAGCTCAGGGTGAGCAGTCTCCGTGGTCATGCGGGGTTCCTCCCGGCCGTACTTGCAGATACTGATGTGTCGGTCTGTGTGGCGCTTCGCGGAATGAACGTGGTGCACACCCCGTCGCCGTGGGCGATCGTGGCGAGGCGCTGCACATGCGTCCCGAGCAGCCGCGAGAAGACCTCGGTCTCCGCCTCGCAGAGCTGCGGGAACTGCTCGGCGACGTGTGCGACCGGGCAGTGGTGCTGACAGAGCTGTTCACCGCTGTGCGGACCGGGAGCGCTCTTCGCCGTAGCAGCGTACCCGTCCGCGGTCAACGCCTTGGCCAGGGCCTCGGTGCGGTCCGCGGGGGCGGCCGCGTCGACGGACTCCCGGTAGGTCTGCGCCTGCGCCTCCATGCGCGCCCGGGCGAAGGCGGCGACGGCCGCCTCCCCCTGCTCGCCCCCGCCGACGGACTGCGCGATCCAGCGCAGGGCGTCCGCGGCGAGCGTGTCGTAGGACTGGTCGAAGGCGTCGCGGCCGCAGTCGGTGAGCGCGAAGACCTTGGCGGGCCGGCCCCGGGTGCGTGCGCCGTACACACGCTGCTCACGGGGTGCGACCACGTCGTCGGCGACGAGCGTGTCGAGGTGGCGGCGGACGGCGGCCTGGGTGAGGCCGAGACGCTGCGCGAGGTCGGCGACGGTGGAGGGGCCGTGGTCCAGGATGGACCGCGCGACCCGGTTGCGGGTTGACCGCTCCCCGGTCGCGAGCTCCCCCTGGGGGGCCTCGCTCATCCGTTCGCCGTATTTCACAACGCCATTGTTGCGTAATTAAGCGAGCTCCGACAAGCCGTGACGGAGGCCACGCCTGGTGGCATCCATCACTAAGGGTTACCTAATTTGTCGACGGAGAGTTAACCGGAGGGGATTGCTCCGCATCCACGCCGGGCCCCTCCGTGCACCGGCAAAGGGCTCCCACCAGCAAGCCTCCACCCACACTGTGGCCGGACGCGGTGAACACGGGATTCCGGAAAAGATCACGGAAACCGACTGGGCCGACCGGGATCGCGGGACCGAAAAGAGCCGTGTCCGCGACGCGATGTCCGCATCCGGAGGGCACGAAAACCGCCCCCGGGCGGCCGGAGGACGGAAATCCCGGCCGCGTTCCGCCGCGTTCCCAGGGGCTCCACCGGCCCCACGGGGCCGGTGGGGGGTCACCTCCGCCGGGGCCGTGCCCCCCCACCCCCAGGACCGGGGACCCCCCGGCGGCCTCCGTAGACTCACCCCCCATGAGCAACGACCCCGCCGTGGAGATCCGCGGACTGGTGAAGCGGTACGGCACCAAAACCGCCGTGGACGGCCTCGACCTCACCGTCCCCCGCGCCCGCGTCACCGCGGTCCTCGGCCCCAACGGCGCGGGCAAGACCACCACCGTGGAGACCTGCGAGGGCTACGTCCGCCCCGACGCCGGCACCGTCCGCGTCCTCGGCCTCGACCCGGTCGCCCGCGCCGAGGCCCTGCGCCCGCGGATCGGCGTCATGCTCCAGTCCGGCGGGGTCTACTCCGGCGCCCGCGCCGTGGAGATGCTCCGCCACGTGGCCAGTCTCCACGCGCACCCGCTGGACGTGGACACCCTCGTGGAACGCCTGGGCCTCGGCGGCTGCGGCCGCACCCCCTACCGCCGGCTGTCCGGCGGCCAGCAGCAGCGGCTCGCCCTGGCCCTGGCCGTCGTCGGCCGCCCGGAGCTGGTCTTCCTGGACGAGCCCACCGCCGGCCTCGACCCGCAGGCCCGCCGCGCGACCTGGGACCTCGTACGGGAACTGCGCTCCGACGGGGTCACCGTCGTCCTCACCACCCACCACATGGACGAGGCCGAGCAGCTCTGCGACGAGGTCGCCATCATGGACGCCGGCCGGGTCATCGCCCACGGCAGCCCCGAGGAGCTGTGCCGCGGCGGCGCCGAGAACACCCTGCGCTTCACCGGCCGCCCCTCCCTCGACCTCCCCTCCCTGCTCAAGGCCCTGCCCGACGGCACCCAGGCCGCCGAGCTCACCCCGGGCTCCTACCGGGTCACCGGCGAGGTGGACCCGCAGCTGCTGGCCACCGTCGCCTCCTGGTGCGCCCAGCACGGGGTGCTGCCCAGCAGCCTCTCGGTGGAGCGGCACACCCTCGAAGACGTCTTCCTCGAACTCACGGGCAAGGAGCTGCGTTCATGAGCGCCGGTACGTTCACCCCCCGTCCGGGGGCCGCGCCCGTGTCCCGCATGATCGTCGCGCAGACGGCACTGGAGACCCGGATGCTGCTGCGCAACGGGGAGCAGCTGCTGCTCACCGTGATCATCCCGGCGCTGCTGCTGACCCTGTTCTCCGCCGTGGACATCGTGGACACGGGTGCCGGGAAGTCCGTCGACTTCCTCGCGCCGGGCGTCCTCGCGCTCGCCGTGATGTCCACCGCCTTCACCGGGCAGGCCATCGCCACCGGCTTCGACCGCCGCTACGGAGTGCTCAAGCGGCTCGGGGCCTCCCCGCTGCCGCGCTGGGCGCTGATGGCCTCCAAGACCCTGTCGGTGCTGGTCACCGAGGTCCTCCAGGTCGCCCTGCTGACGGTGATCGCCCTCGCGCTCGGCTGGTCCCCGCAGGGGAACCCGCTGTCGGTCGCCGCCCTGCTGCTGCTCGGCACGGCCGCGTTCTCCGGGCTCGGGCTGCTGATGGCGGGCACCCTCAGGGCCGAGGCCACGCTGGCCGCCGCCAACCTGGTGTTCCTGCTCCTGCTGGTCGGCGGCGGGGTGATCGTGCCGCTGGAGAAGTTCCCCGGCGCCGTGCAGTCCGCCCTGGGGCTGCTGCCGATCTCGGCGCTCTCCGACGGCCTGCGCGAGGTGCTCCGGCACGGGAGCGCGCTGCCCTGGGGCGACGCGGCGGTCCTGGCCGTCTGGGCCGTGCTGGGACTGGGAGCGGCCGCGAAGTTCTTCCGCTGGGAGTGAATCCCGTCCGCCGTGCGTTGGGCAGGCAGGAGGTTGACCGCCTCCGCTCATCGATGACGCACGACGATCGGGACCCCGGGGGACGGGCATGGCGCAGCGGGAGGCCGTTCTGCGGCTGGACGAACAGTGGGCGCGGATCCGCTCGGGGGCCGCGCACGCGGATCCCGGGGAGAGCGACCGGCTGCTGGCCGAGCTGATCGGGGCGCTGCGCGAGCCCGCCCGGACCGATGCCGACTGCGCGGCCCGGCTGGGGCTGCGCCTGGGGGACCTCGCGGCCCGCCGGTTCGCGGCCGGGGACCGGGCCGGGGCGCTGGCCGCCATCGAGGAGGGGCTGCGGCACGCGCGGCAGGCCGCCGGGCACGCTCCGGAGTACGCCCGGTGGTACGCCCGGGGTCTGATCAACCAGGGGGTCTGGCTGTCCTGGCCGCTGAGCGACGCGGACCGGCTGCCCCGGTATCCGCTGGGCGCGGGCGGCGAGAGCGGCCCGAGCACCATGGAACGGGCGGCCGGGGAGCGCGCCCGCGATCTGACCCGGACGGCCGTGGAGGTGTGGGCCTCCCTGGACCAGCACGACCCCGTCAACCGGCGGGGGCTCGCGCAGGCCAAGGTCTTCCTCGGGGACCGCCTCGCCGAGCTGGGCTTCGCCTCCGACGCCGTCGCCTGGGCGGTGGACGCCGAGGCCGGTTTCCGCCGGATGCTGCTCGCGGCCCCCGCGCCCGAGGAGGCGCAGGAGGCCGAGGAGGCCCTGGACCACATCGGCCGCCAGCTGGAACTGCGGCTGCGCTTCCTGACCTTCGAGTCGCTGGCCGGCCTGCGGACCGAGGGGCTGCTGCCGGAACGCCTGCTCCCGCAGGCGGTGGTGGCGGCCCGGATCCAGGGCGTGGCGGAGGCGGAGATCGCCGCCCGGCTGGGGCTGGACGCCGAGCAGGTGGTGACGATGCTGGAGGTCACGCCCTGGCTCGCGGTGTGGCGGATCGAGGTGCGCGGGCCGGACGGGCTGTGGGCCGCGCAGCCCGCGCCGTGGCGCGACTCGGCGGAGGTGAGGAACCGGACGGCGGAGGACGTGGCGGCCGGGTTGGTACGGGGGTTCATGGACTCCGCGGCCTACCCGGGCGACGGCGCGCTGTGGCGGGTCCGCGTCTGGTGGCACGCGGAGGGCGACCCGGCCGGAGCCAGGTTCCGCCTGGTCATCGGGCCCGACTCACCAGCCGCCACCCCCTCGTGAAAGTTTGCACAAGGCGGCCTTTACGATAGGGGCCGTGTTGAACCCCTTCGCATATCTCGCCGGCCGCTGGACCCCGTCACCCCGGACCGTCCGGCGCGCCGCGCTCGCCGCGCTCGTCATGAGCGTGCTCATCGTCGTCACCGGTGGCGCGGTGCGGCTCACCGGATCCGGTCTCGGCTGCGACACCTGGCCCAAGTGCACCGACGACAGCCTGGTCGTGACGCAGGCGCAGGGCTTCCACGGGGCCATCGAGTTCGGCAACCGCATGCTGACCTACGTGCTCTGCGCGGCCGTCGGCGGGATCATCCTCGCGGCCCGCTCGGCCACGCCCTGGCGGCACTCGCTGACGCGGCTCGGCTGGCTCCAGTTCGCGCTCGTGATGGGCAACGCGGTCCTCGGCGGCATCACCGTCCTGACGGGGCTCAACCCCTACAGCGTGGCCGGCCACTTCCTCCTCGCCACCAGCCTGATCACCGTCACCACCGTCACCTGGCAGCGCGTCGGCGAGGGCGACAGCGCCCCCCGCCCGCGCGTGCCCGGTCCGGTGCGCAAGCTCTCCTGGGCCCTGGTCGCGACCACCCTGGTGCTGATCGCGGCCGGTACGGTCGTCACGGGCTCCGGCCCGCACGCCGGCGACAGCAGCGAGATCAAGCGCATGCCGTTCGACTGGGCCACCACCGCGCACGTGCACGCGATCGCCGCCTGGCTGGTCTGCGCGCTCGCCGTCGCGATGTGGCTGGTGCTGCGCGTCGTGGACGCCCCCGACGACACCCGGGCCCGCGCCCGTGACCTGCTGGTCGTCCTGCTCGCCCAGGGGGCCATCGGCTACGTCCAGTTCTTCACGGACGTGCCCGAGGTGCTGGTCGCCGTGCACATGCTGGGTTCCTGCCTGGTCTGGATCTCCGTGCTCCGCGTGGTGCTGAGCCTGCGCGAGCGCTCCGCCGACCGGGCGGAGGTCCCGGCGCGGGACGACGCGCGGCTCTCCGCGGTCTGACCCGTCCCGGCCGCCCCGGCTTCCGGGGCGGCGGCCGTCCTCAGCCGCGCTCGTCCAGCCGGTAGACGCGCCGGGCGTTGTCGGCCGCGACCATCGCCGCCACCCGGTCCGCGTCCCGCCAGGACCAGGCCCCGTCGGCGACCCAGCCGCCCAGGACCCGGCCCAGCGCCTCGCGGAACACCAGCGCGCCGACCGCGTGCAGCTCCGGCAGGCGCCGGCCACCGCTGGAGAACAGCAGCTTCCCGAAGGGCGCGAGTTCCAGCACCTCGGCCAGGACGGCGGCGGCGCGGGCACCCGTCGCCGCGAGGGCGGGTCCGAGATCGGCGTGGACGTGCGGATGCGCGGCGGCCAGCCCGGCCGTGTGCCGGTGGTACGGGTACCCGCCGAGCAGCACCAGCTGCGTCCCCAGGCCCTCGGTGGCCCGTACGAACCCGGTCAGCGCCCCGGGCTCCCGCGCCCCGGTGTGCAGCTGGACCGGCAGCCCACAGCTCACGGCGCTCCACAGCAGGTGCCGCAGGAGTACGGGGTCCCGTACGGCCCCTCCCGCGGCCCGTCCGGCCAGCCACCGCCCGGCGGCCCCGCGCACCTCGCCGGGTCCCGGCGGGCTCGGGTCGTCCGCGAGCGCGCGGGCGTATCCGGTGGCGGCGCCGCAGCCGAAGGCGACGGCCGAGGCCGCGGCGTGGTGGACGGCGCCGCCCAGGTTGGCCAGGAACGCCGCGACGGTCCCGGAGGTGTCGGCGGCCTGCTCGGCGAGTGATTCCAGCCGGACCACCTCGAAGGCCTCCGCCTCCCCGGCGAGTGCCAGCTCCTTGGCCCCGGTGAGGTCCCCGGACGCCCCCGTGTCGACCAGGTGGGCGCCCACCCCGGAGCCGCGCAGCAGCCGCCGCGCGGTCTCGGCGGGCCCGAGTTCGCGCCGCCGGGCCAGGTAGCGGGCGGGCGGGCAGTGGGGCTCCAGCCCGAGCAGCGGCGGGCACCAGCGGCGCACGGCGAAGCCGGCCTGGGTGTCGAAGAAGGTGGTGCCGGCGGCGGGCGGGCCGGCCGCGCCGGTCAGCTCGGCCTCGAACGTGGCGAGTCCCAGCTCCGTGCGGAGCACTCCGTGGCAGTGCTGGTCCACCAGGGGCGGCGTTTCGATCATCCGGGCATCCCGTTGCGGACGTGAGGAAGCGGGTTCCACGGTCCTAACGGGTGAGCGGGGCAGTTGGTTGTGCTCGCGCTGTTGACCGAGCGGGTCCGGCCCGATCCGGCACGGGGCTCCCGGGCCGGAGGGGCGCGCCGGGGGCAGGTCCGGGCGCCCGGAGAGGACCCGCGGAACGGGGGTCCTCTCCGGGCGCCCGGACCCGCGGGCCCGGCACCGGCGCCCCGGAGGCGGAGGAGCCCTCAGGAAGAGGGGCCGCCGAGCTGGATGCCGGCCATGCGCGTCCACTCGTACGGGCCGGTCCGGACGCGGGCGGCGAACTCTCCGTCGAACTCGTCGTGGAGGGTCAGCCCGGCCTGCTCGGCGGCGAGCCGGGCCACGGTGTGCGTCCGGGCGACCAGGTCGCCCCAGCCGCCGTCCGTGCCGACGAGCACGATGCGGGTGCCGGCCTGGCCGATGTGGGCGAGGTGGCCCTCGGCGCCGCCGTGCTGCTTGGCGAACGCGCCGATCTGCCGGGCCAGCTTCGTCGCCCTGCGGGCCTGCTTCTTGTCTGCTGCGGTGTCTGCGGTCTCCGCGGTCTCTGCCATGAACGGCATGCTACCGGCGAGTAATCAACGGAGGAAGGGATCCACGGCCACGGCGACGAAGAGGAGCGACACATAGGTGATGGACCAGTGGAACAGCCGCATCTCCTTGAGCTTCGCACCCGTCACCCCGGCCTTGGCGCGGGCGCTCAGCGCGTGCGCCTCCCACAGCCACCAGCCGCCGGCCAGCAGCGCGACCGAGGTGTAGAACCAGCCGGTGTACCCCAGCGGGGTCAGCAGCAGCGATACCGCCACCATCACCCAGCTGTAGAGGACGATCTGCTTGGCGACGGCCTTGTTGCCCGCCACGACCGGCAGCATCGGCACGCCGACGCGCGCGTAGTCGTCCTTCACCTTCATCGACAGCGGCCAGTAGTGCGGCGGCGTCCAGAAGAAGATGACGAGGAAGAGGATGACCGCGGCCCAGGAGACCTCGTTCTTGACGGCCGACCAGCCGATGAGGACCGGCAGGCAGCCCGCGATCCCGCCCCAGACGATGTTCTGCGCCGTACGCCTCTTGAGCAGCATCGTGTAGACCACGACGTAGAAGAGGAGCGCGCCGAGCGAGAGCGCGGCCGACAGCCAGTTGATCAGCAGACCGAAGAACAGGGTGGAGATCACGCCGAGCGAGATGCCGAAGACCAGGCACTCGCGCGGGCTCACCATGCCGGTCACCAGCGGACGCTGCGCCGTACGGTCCATCAGCGCGTCGATGTCGCGGTCGATGTACATGTTCAGCGCATTGGCGCCGCCCGCGGAGAGGTAGCCGCCGAAGCAGGTGGCGAGCACCAGCCACATCGGCGGCACGCCCTGCTCCGCGAGGAACATCACCGGCACTGTGGTGATCAGCAGAAGTTCGATGATCCGCGGCTTGGTCAATGCCACGAAAGCCATGACCCGGGCCCCGAACGGCCGGTGACCGGGGCTCGTCCCGAGCACCCCCGCTGGACGGGATTCGACGGCCGTCACGCACACCCCTGAGAGAGAATCCAGCAAGCTCCGACTCGGACCCTTCAGGACATGAAGGCCCGGTAAAGGCTTGCGCGTACCACGCCACTCTAGACGTTGCACTTGCGTCGCCCCGCGCGGGGGTCGTCTCGTGTTGGGCCGATCGGACCGGACGGACGGTTCACACGTGCGGACGCCGGATGAACAAGGGGCACCGACCTGGCGACGCACTGCCTGCACTCGAATAGCCCCACGCCCTCGCGGGGGTAGGCTCGGAATCGCGCCGGTGCGTCGTTCGTCACCGGGAATACAACATGTGGAGAGGAGCCCTGACCAACGGTGAGCACCAAGCCGACCACCACAGAGCTCGAATGGACCGAACTGGACCAGCGGGCCGTCGACACCGCCCGCATCCTGGCCGCGGACGCGGTCCAGAAGGTCGGAAACGGCCACCCCGGTACGGCGATGAGCCTGGCCCCCGCCGCGTACACCCTCTTCCAGAAGGTCATGCGGCACGACCCGGCCGACCCCGAGTGGGTCGGCCGTGACCGTTTCGTGCTCTCCGCGGGGCACTCGTCCCTGACCCTCTACACCCAGCTCTACCTGGGTGGCTTCGGCCTGGAGCTGGACGACCTCAAGGCGTTCCGCACCTGGGGCTCCAAGACCCCCGGGCACCCGGAGTACGGCCACACGGCCGCCGTCGAGACCACCACCGGCCCGCTGGGCCAGGGCATCGCGAACGCGGTGGGCATGGCCATGGCCGCCCGCTACGAGCGCGGTCTGTTCGACCCGGAGGCGGCCGCCGGCACCTCCCCGTTCGACCACATGGTCTACGCGATCGCGGGCGACGGCTGCCTCCAGGAGGGCATCTCCCACGAGGCGTCCGCGCTGGCGGGCCACCAGAAGCTCGGCAACCTCGTGCTGCTGTGGGACGACAACCACATCTCCATCGAGGGCGACACCGAGACCGCCGTCTCCGAGGACACCCTGAAGCGCTACGAGGCGTACGGCTGGCACGTCCAGCGCGTGGCCCCGCAGGCAAACGGCGACCTCGACCCGAAGGCGCTGTTCGAGGCCTTCCAGGCCGCCAAGGCCGAGACGGAGCGCCCGTCCTTCATCGCGGCCCGCTCGATCATCGCCTGGCCGGCCCCGCACGCCCAGGGCACCGAGGCCTCCCACGGCTCGGCCCTCGGCAACGACGAGGTCGCCGCGACCAAGCGCGTGCTCGGCTTCGACCCGGAGCAGACCTTCGAGGTCTCCGACGCGGTCATCGGCCACACCCGCGGCCTCGTGGACCGCGGCCGTGACGCCCGCGCCGCCTGGGAGAAGGAGTTCTCCGCCTGGCGCACCGCCAACCCGCAGCGCGCGACCGAGTTCGACCGCGTCAACGCCAACGAGCTGCCCGCCGGCTGGGAGGACAAGCTCCCCGTCTTCGAGACCGGCAAGGGCGTCGCCACCCGCGCCGCCTCCGGCAAGGTCCTCGAAGCGCTCGGCGCGATCATCCCGGAGCTGTGGGGCGGCTCGGCCGACCTGGCCGGCTCCAACAACACCACCATCGACAAGAACTCCTCGTTCCTGCCGGTGGGCAACCCGCTGCCGGAGGCCGACCCGTACGGCCGCACCATCCACTTCGGCATCCGCGAGCACGCCATGGCCGCGGCCATGAACGGCATCGCCCTGCACGGCCACACCCGCATCTACGGCGGCACCTTCCTGGTGTTCTCCGACTACATGCGCAACGCCGTCCGGCTGTCCGCGCTGATGCACCTGCCGGTGACGTACGTGTGGACGCACGACTCCATCGGCCTCGGCGAGGACGGCCCGACCCACCAGCCGGTCGAGCACGTCGCCGCGCTGCGCGCCATCCCGGGTCTGAACGTCGTCCGTCCGGCCGACGCGAACGAGACCGCCATCGCCTGGCGCGAGGTCCTGCGCCGCCACACCAAGGTGTTCGGCAAGGGTGCCCCGCACGGTCTGGCGCTGACCCGCCAGGGCGTGCCGACCTACGAGCGCAACGAGGACGCCGCCAAGGGCGGGTACGTGCTGTTCGAGGCCGAGGGCGGCCCCGCGCAGGTCGTGCTCATCGGCACCGGTTCCGAGGTCCAGCTCGCCGTCGCCGCGCGCGAGGCGCTGCAGGCCGAGGGCGTTCCGGCGCGCGTGGTCTCGATGCCGTGCGTCGAGTGGTTCGAGGAGCAGGACCAGGAGTACAAGGACAGCGTGCTGCCGCCCTCCGTCAAGGCGCGAGTCGCGGTCGAGGCCGGCATCGGCCTGACCTGGCACCGTTACGTCGGTGACGCGGGCCGGATCGTCTCGCTGGAGCACTTCGGTGCCTCCGCCGACGGCGCCGTCCTGTTCCGCGAGTTCGGCCTCACCGCCGAAGCCGTGACCGCAGCAGCCAAGGCCTCCATCACCGCCGCCGCGCGCTGAGTCCGGCACCAGAACCAAGTAGGAGATGCAATTCCCATGACAGACGCACTCAAGCGCCTCTCCGACGAGGGCGTGGCGATCTGGCTGGACGACCTGTCCCGCAAGCGCATCACGTCCGGCAACCTCGCCGAGCTCATCGACCAGAGCCACGTGGTCGGTGTGACCACCAACCCGTCGATCTTCCAGAAGGCGATCAGCAGCGGTGACGGTTACGAGCAGCAGCTCGCCGACCTCGCCGCCCGCAAGGTCACCGTCGACGAGGCGATCCGGATGATCACCACGGCGGACGTCCGCGACGCCGCCGACATCCTGCGCCCGGTCTTCGACGCGACCGAGGGCCAGGACGGCCGCGTGTCGATCGAGGTCGACCCGCGTCTGGCGCACGAGACCACGGCGACCGTCGCCGAGGCCAAGCAGCTCGCCTGGCTGGTGGACCGCCCGAACACCCTGATCAAGATCCCGGCGACCGAGGCCGGCCTGCCGGCGATCACCGAGGTCATCGGCCGGGGGATCAGCGTCAACGTCACGCTGATCTTCTCGCTGGAGCGCTACCGCGCGGTCATGGACGCGTACCTGGCGGGCCTGGAGAAGGCGAAGGCCGCCGGCCTGGACCTCTCCGAGATCCACTCGGTCGCCTCCTTCTTCGTGTCCCGCGTGGACAGCGAGATCGACAAGCGCCTCGACGGCATCGGGACCGACGAGGCGAAGGCCCTGAAGGGCAAGGCGGCCCTCGCCAACGCCCGTCTGGCCTACGAGGCCTACGAAGAGGTCTTCTCCTCCGAGCGCTGGGCGGCCCTGGACCGGGCGCACGCCAACAAGCAGCGCCCGCTGTGGGCCTCGACCGGCGTCAAGGACCCGGCCTACAAGGACACCCTGTACGTGGTGGACCTGGTCGCCCCCGGCACCGTGAACACCATGCCCGAGGCCACCCTGGAGGCCACCGCCGACCACGGCGAGGTCTCCGGCGACACCATCCGCGGCACGTACGAGCAGGCTCGCGCCGAGCTCGACGCGGTCGCGAAGCTGGGCATCTCGTACGACGATGTGGTGCAGCTGCTCGAAGACGAAGGCGTCGAGAAGTTCGAGGCGTCGTGGAACGACCTGCTGAAGTCGACCGAGGCGGAGCTCAAGCGCCTCGCCCCCGCGGAGGACTGAGTATTTTGTCGGTGAACGGAGCGAACCCGCTTCGTGACGCACAGGACCGGCGGCTCCCGCGCATCGCGGGGCCGTCCGGCCTGGTCATTTTCGGCGTTACGGGTGACCTGTCGCGCAAGAAGCTGATGCCCGCCGTCTACGACCTGGCGAACCGCGGCCTGCTGCCGCCGGGCTTCTCCCTGATCGGCTTCGCCCGCCGCGAGTGGCAGGACGAGGACTTCGCGCAGGAGGTGCACGACGCTGTCAAGCAGCACTCCCGCACCCCCTTCCGCGAAGAGGTCTGGCAGCAGCTGGTACAGGGCTGCCGGTTCGTCCAGGGCGATTTCGACGACGACGCGGCCTTCGAGACCCTCAAGGCCACCATCGAGGAACTCGACAAGGCACAGGGGACGGGCGGCAACTTCGCCTTCTACCTCTCCGTGCCCCCGAAGTTCTTCCCCAAGGTGGTCCAGCAGCTCAAGGACCACGGTCTGGCGCAGAAGGAAGGCTCCTGGCGGCGCGCCGTCATCGAGAAGCCCTTCGGCCACGACCTCAAGAGCGCGGAAGAGCTCAACAAGGTCGTCCACGAGGTCTTCCCCCGTGACGAGGTCTTCCGGATCGACCACTACCTCGGCAAGGAGACCGTCCAGAACATCCTGGCGCTCCGCTTCGCCAACACCATGTTCGAGCCGATCTGGAACCGGTCGTACGTCGACCACGTGCAGATCACCATGGCGGAGGACATCGGCATCGGCGGCCGGGCCGGCTACTACGACGGCATCGGCGCCGCGCGCGACGTCATCCAGAACCACCTGCTCCAGCTGCTGGCGCTGACCGCGATGGAGGAGCCGGGCTCCTTCCACCCCAAGGCGCTGGTGGCCGAGAAGCTCAAGGTGCTGACCGCCGTGGAGCTGCCCGAGGACCTGGGCAAGCACACCGTGCGCGGCCAGTACTCGGCGGCCTGGCAGGGTGGCGAGAAGGTCGTCGGGTACCTCGAAGAGGACGGCATCGACCCCAAGTCGAAGACCGACACCTACGCGGCCATCCGCCTGGAGATCAACAACCGCCGCTGGGCGGGCGTCCCCTTCTACCTGCGGACGGGCAAGCGCCTGGGCCGCCGGGTGACCGAGATCGCCGTGGTCTTCAAGCGGGCGCCGTACCTGCCGTTCGAGTCGGGCGCGACCGAGGAGCTGGGGCAGAACGCCCTGGTCATCCGGGTCCAGCCGGACGAGGGCGTGACCGTCCGCTTCGGCTCCAAGGTGCCGGGCACCTCCATGGAGGTCCGGGACGTCACGATGGACTTCGCCTACGGCGAGTCCTTCACCGAGTCCAGCCCCGAGGCGTACGAGCGGCTCATCCTCGATGTCCTCCTCGGCGACGCGAACCTCTTCCCGCGTCACCAGGAAGTCGAGCTGTCCTGGAACATCCTCGACCCGATCGAGGAGTACTGGGACAAGCACGGCAAGCCCGCGCAGTACCCGGCGGGCACCTGGGGGCCGGTCGAGGCGGACGAGATGCTCGCACGAGACGGACGGAGCTGGCGCCGGCCATGAAGATCGACCTCACGGAGACCACCTCCAGCAAGATCAACGCCGCGTTGGTGCAGGCGCGCCGGGACATCGGCACGCCGGCCATCGGCATGGTCCTCACGCTGGTGATCGTGACCGACGAGGAGAACGCGTACGACGCGCTCAAGTCGGCGAACGACGCGTCCCACGAACACCCCTCGCGGATCGTCGTCGTGGTCAAGCGGGTCAGCCGTTCCCCGCGCAGCCGCCGTGACGCCCGCCTCGACGCGGAGCTCCGCGTCGGGGCGGACGCGGGCAGCGGGGAGACGGTCGTGCTCCGCCTGCACGGCGAACTGGTCGACCACGCCCAGTCCGTGGTGCTCCCGCTCCTGCTGCCCGACGCCCCCGTGGTCGTCTGGTGGCCGGAGGGTGCTCCCGCGGACCTGGCGGGCGACCCGCTGGGCGCGCTGGGACAGCGCCGGATCACCGACACCTACTCCTCGGAGAAGCCCGTCGCCGCGCTCGGCGAGCGGGCGGCGGCGTACGCGCCGGGTGACACCGACCTGTCCTGGACCCGGATCACCCCGTGGCGTTCGATGCTGGCCGCCGCGCTGGACCAGCAGAGCCTGTCGGTCGCCTCGGCGACCGTCGAGGGCGAGGACGAGAACCCGAGCTGCGAGCTGCTGGCCATGTGGCTGGCGGACCGTCTCGGGGTGCCGGTCCACCGCGCCCGCTCCGGCGGGCCGGGGCTGACCGCCGTACGGCTGGAGACCAAGGACGGCTCGATCGTCCTGGACCGGGCGGACGGCGCGCTGGCGACGCTGTGCATGCCGGGGCAGCCCGACCGTGCGGTGGCGCTCAAGCGCCGGGACACGGCCGAGCTGCTGGCGGAGGAACTGCGCCGGCTGGACCCGGACAACACCTACGAGGCCTCGCTGAAGTTCGGCGTGGCCCGTCTGGAGGCGTCCGCCCCGGCCTCCGCCGCGGCTCCGGCCGAGGCGGAGCCCGAGGCTCCGGCCGAGGCCCCGGCCAAGCCCGCCGCCAAGCCGGCGGCGAAGAAGGCCCCGGCCAAGTAGCGGTACCGGTGAAGGGCGGAGCGGCTCCCCGCCCCGCCCTTCACCCGTTCCCCGGTGCTCCGCCCCGGACCGGAACCACCGCACGACCCGAACTACCAAGAAGGCGGCAGCACATGGGTATGACGACTCCCCAGGTCGTCGTCCACCGGGACAAGGAGCTGATGGCGCAGGCCACGGCCGCCCGGCTCATCACGAAGATCGTGGACGCGCAGGCCGCCCGTGGCAGCGCCTCCGTGGTCCTGACCGGCGGCCGCAACGGCAACGGCCTGCTCGCGGCCCTCTCCGTCGCCCCCGCCCGGGACGCGGTCGACTGGTCCCGCATCGACCTCTGGTGGGGCGACGAGCGCTACGTCCCCGCCGACGACCCCGAACGCAACCACGTACAGGCCCGTGAGGCCCTCCTGGACTCCGTCCCGGTGGATCCCGCGCGGGTGCACGTCATGCCCGCCTCCGACGGCCCGTACGGGGTGGACGTGGACGCCGCCGCGGCCGCCTACGCGGCGGAGCTGAAGCGGGCCTCCGGGCCGGAGGACCACGGTCCGGTCCCCACCTTCGACGTGCTGATGCTGGGCGTCGGCCCGGACACGCACGTGGCCTCGCTGTTCCCGGAGCACCCGGCGACCCGGGAGACCGAGCGCACCGTCGTGGGCGTGCACGGCGCCCCGAAGCCCCCGCCCACCCGGGTCTCCCTGACCCTCCCGGCGATCCGCGCGGCCCGCGAGGTGTGGCTGCTGGCGGCCGGCGAGGACAAGGCCGCGGCGGTGGCCGTCGCGCTCGGCGGCGCGGGCGGGGTCCAGGCCCCCGCCGCGCAGGCCTACGGCCGCAGCCGCACGCTGTGGCTGCTGGACCGGGCGGCGGCGGCCAAGCTGCCGGCCGGGCTGTACTCCCCGGCGTCCTGAACGGGCGGAAGCGCCCCGCACCGGTCGGTGCGGGGCGCTTCCGCGTTCACGCCGGAGGGCTCAGCGGCCGCGCAGTTCCCGGTACCGGGCCACGAGCGCCCGCGTCGAGGGGTCCAGGCCCGCCACGTCGGCCCCCTCCACCAGTGCGGGCTCCAGCCGCTTGGCGAGGACCTTGCCGAGCTCGACGCCCCACTGGTCGAAGGAGTCGATGTTCCACACGGCGCCCTGGACGAACACCTTGTGCTCGTAGAGGGCGATGAGCTGTCCCAGTACCGACGGGGTCAGCTCGCGGGCGAGGATCGTCGTCGTCGGGTGGTTGCCCCGGAAGGTCTTGTGCGGGACGAGCTCCTCGGCGACGCCCTCCGCGCGCACCTCCTCCGGCGTCTTTCCGAAGGCCAGGGCCTGCGTCTGGGCGAAGAAGTTGGCCATCAGCAGGTCGTGCTGGGCCACCAGGCCGGGGAGGAGGTCCTCCACCGGCCGGGCGAAGCCGATGAAGTCCGCCGGGATCAGCTTCGTGCCCTGGTGGATCAACTGGTAGTACGCGTGCTGCCCGTTGGTGCCGGGGGTGCCCCACACGACCGGGCCGGTCTGCCAGTCGACGGGGTCGCCGTTGCGGTCGACCGACTTGCCGTTGGACTCCATGTCGAGCTGCTGGAGGTAGGCCGTGAACCGCGACAGGTAGTGGCTGTACGGCAGGACCGCGTGGGACTGCGCGTCGTGGAAGTTGCCGTACCAGATCCCCAACAGCCCCATCAGCAGCGGCGCGTTCTCCTCCGGCGGCGCCGTGCGGAAGTGCTCGTCCATCAGGTGGAAGCCGTCCAGCAGCTGCCGGAAGTGGTCCGGGCCGATGGCGATCATCAGGGAGAGCCCGATGGCCGAGTCGAAGGAGTAGCGGCCGCCGACCCAGTCCCAGAAACCGAACATGTTGGCCGTGTCGATGCCGAACTCGCCGACCTTCTCCTCGTTGGTCGACAGCGCCACGAAGTGCCGGGCGACGGCCTCTTCACCGGCCCGCAGCTCCGTGAGCAGCCAGTTCCGCGCCGAGGTGGCGTTGGTGATGGTCTCGATGGTGGTGAAGGTCTTCGAGGCGATGATGAAGAGCGTCTCGGCCGGGTCCAGGTCGCGCACGGCCTCGTGCAGGTCCGCGCCGTCGACGTTGGAGACGAAACGCACCGTCAGGTCGCGGTCGCTGAAGGCCCGCAGGGCCTCGTACGCCATCGCCGGGCCGAGGTCGGAGCCGCCGATGCCGATGTTGACGACGTTCTTGATGCGCTTGCCGGTGTGGCCCGTCCACTCCCCCGACCGGACCCGGTCGGAGAAGGCCGCCATCTTGCGCAGGACCGCGTGCACCTCCGGGACGACGTCCTCGCCGTCGACCTTCACGACGGCACTCTCAGGGGCGCGCAGCGCGGTGTGCAGGACCGCCCGGTCCTCGGTGATGTTGATCTTCTCGCCGCGGAACATGGCGTCGCGCAGTTCGGCGACGCCGGTGGCCGCGGCCAGTTCGCGCAGCAGCGCGAGGGTCTCGTCGGTGACGAGGTGCTTCGCGTAGTCGATGTGCAGGTCCCCGGCCCCGAGGGTGTACTTGGTGCCACGCTCCGGGTCCGCCTCGAACAGCTCCCGCAGATGCGTCTGCCCCAGCTCTTCGCGGTGCTTGCCGAGCGCGTTCCACTGCGGCGTCCGGTCAAGCCTCGTACGTCCCGCCCGTCGCCCGCCACCACCCTCGCTCGACGCGCTTCGCGCGGCGGCCTGGTTTGCGTTCATCTCGGACATCAACCCACTTCTTCCGTCCTGTTGTGCCCCGCCGCCTCCAAACCTAAGGGATCCGAGGGGGGACAACGGACAAAAAGGGGCCCGGCCCGCGGGATTCGCTCTCCCACGGGCCGGGCCCCGAGTCACTCTCAAGGGTGGTGCCGGTTGTCGCCGGTCCTCAGATCTCGCCGCGGAGCTTGGCGAGGGCCTCGGCGAGGATGGCCTCGCCGTCGGCGTCGGTGCGGCGTTCCCGTACGTACGCGAGGTGCGTCTTGTACGGCTCGGTGCGCGGCGGCGCGGGCGGGTTGTCCCGGTCCTGGCCGGCCGGGAACCCGCAGCGCGGGCAGTCCCAGGTGTCCGGCACCTGTGCGTCGCTGGCGAAGCTCGGCTGCGTCTCGTGCCCGTTCGAGCACCAGAAGGAGATGCGCAGGCGGGGCGCGGATTCACCGCGCTCGGCCTCGCCCATCGGCCCGGCTCCGACCCGACTTCCACGAATCGCGTTGCCACTTGCCACGGTCGTAACTCCCTGCGTGATGGTGCCGCGGAGCGAGAGGGGATGTCCGCTGCGGGCGCCCCAGTCTACGGAAGGCCCAACGCGCGTCCACTAACCGGAGTTACTCGCTCCAGCCGTGGACGCAGGACCTCATGATAGGCGGGGCGGAGCCGACGGGACCGGCACAATGGCCAGAACGGTCAGCTGCCCGACTTCGTGAGCAGGCCGAGCGCCACGATGCAGGCGAACCACAGGAGCCCGATCACGACGGTGATGCGGTCGAGGTTGCGCTCTGCCACGGAGGAACCGCCGACCGAGGACTGCATGCCGCCGCCGAACATGTCGGACAGACCGCCGCCCTTGCCCTTGTGCATCAGCACGAGCAGCATCAGCAGGGCGCTGAAGACGACCAGGGCGATCGAGAACCCCATAATCACGGCTGATTCCTACTTTCTGGGCATTCTGGGCTTTCAGGTTTTACCGGGCCTGCGACGCCCGCGGGGGCCAGCGGCTGCCGATCGCAGCCCCCTGGCCCCCGCAAGGGTACGACGGATCCGCCCTACCGCATACTCACCGGTCGCTTCACTGGTCGCGGAAGCGGACGATCTTGACGAACTCGTCCACGTCCAGCGCCGCGCCGCCGATCAGGGCGCCGTCGACGTCGGGCTGCGCCATGATCGCGGCGATGTTGCCGGACTTCACGGAGCCGCCGTACTGGATGCGGACCTTGTCGGCCAGCTCCTGGGAGTACAGCTCCGCGAGGCGGCCGCGGATCGCTCCGCAGACCTCCTGGGCGTCCTCGGGGGTGGCGACCTCGCCGGTCCCGATGGCCCAGACGGGCTCGTACGCGATCACGATGGACTCGGCCTGCTCGGCCGGGACGTCCTTGAGACCGCCGTCGACCTGGGCCAGCGTGTGCGCGACCTGGCCGCCGGCCTTGCGGACGTCCAGGCCCTCGCCGACGCACAGGATCGGGGTGAGCCCGTGCTTGTAGGCGGCCTTGACCTTGGCGTTGCAGACCTCGTCGCCCTCGCCGTGGTACTGGCGGCGCTCGCTGTGGCCGACGGCCACGAAGGTGCAGCCGAGCTTGGCGAGCATCGGGCCGGAGATCTCGCCGGTGTAGGCGCCGGAGTCGTGCGCCGAGATGTCCTGGGCGCCGTACTTGATCTTCAGCTTGTCGGCGTCGACCAGGGTCTGGACCGAGCGCAGGTCGACGAAGGGCGGGAGCACCGCCACGTCGACGGCGTCGTAGTCCTTGTCGGCGAGGGAGAAGGCGATCTTCTGGGTGTGGGCGATGGCCTCAAGGTGGTTGAGGTTCATCTTCCAGTTGCCCGCCATCAGCGGGGTACGGCCGTTGGCAGCAGCAGTCATAGGGGTTCAGCCCTCCAGGGCGGCGAGGCCGGGGAGCGTCTTGCCCTCGAGGTATTCGAGGCTGGCGCCACCACCGGTGGAAATGTGACCGAAGGCGTTCTCGTCGAAGCCCAGGATGCGGACCGCGGCAGCGCTGTCGCCGCCACCGACGACGGTGAAGGCGTTGCTGTCGACGAGGGCCTGCGCGACGGCCTTGGTGCCGTTCGCGTAGTCGGGGTGCTCGAAGACGCCGACCGGGCCGTTCCAGAACACGGTCTCGGCGTCGGCGATCTTCGACGCGTAGAGCTCACGCGTCTTGGGGCCGATGTCGAGGCCCTCCTTGTCGGCGGGGATCTTGTCCGCGTCGACGGTCTCGAAGTCGGCCGGGGCCTTGGTCTTCAGGTCGGGGAAGTCCCCGGAGACCAGGACGTCGACCGGCAGGACCAGCTCGACGCCGTTCTTCTCGGCGCGCTCCATGTACTCCGTGACCTTGCCCAGCTGGTCTTCCTGGAGCAGGGAGATGCCGACCTCGTAGCCCTTGGCCTTGAGGAAGGTGTACGCCATGCCGCCGCCGATGAGGAGGCGGTCGGCCTTGCCGAGGAGCTCGTCGATGACGGCGAGCTTGTCGGAGACCTTGGCGCCGCCCAGGACGACCACGTACGGGCGCTTGACCTCGGCGGTGAGCTTCTTCAGGACGCCGACCTCGGTGGCGATCAGGTAACCGGCGGCGTGCGGGAGGCGCGCGGGCAGGTCGAAGACCGAGGCGTGCTTGCGGTGGACGGCGCCGAAGCCGTCGCCGACGTAGACGTCGGCCAGCTCGGCGAGCTGGTCCGCGAAGGCGCCGCGCTCGGCGTCGTCCTTCGCGGTCTCACCGGCGTTGAAGCGCAGGTTCTCGATGACGGCGACCCGGCCGTCGGCGAGGGCGGCGACGGTCTCCTTGGCGGAGGAGCCGACCGTGTCGGTGGCGAACGCGACGTCCGCGCCGAGCAGTTCGCCGAGCCGCTTGGCGGCCGGGGCCAGCGAGAAGGCCGGGTCCGGGGCGCCCTTGGGGCGGCCCAGGTGCGAGGCCACGATCACGCGGGCACCGGCCTCGGCGAGCTTCGCGATCGTCGGCTGGACGGCGCGGATGCGGCCGTCGTCGGTGATCTCACCGTTCGCGAGCGGCACGTTGAGGTCGGCGCGGACGAAGACCCGCTTGCCGGTGACGCCCTCGGCGAGCAGTTCGTCGATCGTCTTCATGTGTTTCCTACTCCTTAGGAGACCTTCACCCGGAGGGCGAGGACGGGAGGGCCAGGCAAGCCACAGGGCCCGAACGGCGCTTCATCGCGCCGAGCGGACCCTGTGCTCACATGGTGGTGCCTTGCCCTACGTTTTAGAGCTGACCGCCGACGAAGACGGTGAGGTCGACGAGGCGGTTGGAGTAGCCCCACTCGTTGTCGTACCAGCCGATGACCTTGACGCTCTTGCCCTGGACCATGGTCAGGGAGGAGTCGAAGGTGCAGGAGGCCGGCCAGTTCACGATGTCGGAGGAGACGATCGCGTCCTCGGTGTAGTCGAGGATGCCCTTCAGCTGGCCCTCGGCGGCCTTCTGGAAGGCGGTGTTGACCTCGTCCTTGGTCACCTCGCGCTCCAGCTCGATGACCAGGTCGGTCACGGAACCGGTGGGGACCGGGACGCGCATCGCGATGCCGTCGAGCTTGCCCGCGAGCTCCGGAATGACCAGGGCGGTGGCCTTGGCG
This sequence comes from Streptomyces sp. NBC_01276, assembly GCF_041435355.1. Classification (GTDB taxonomy): domain Bacteria; phylum Actinomycetota; class Actinomycetes; order Streptomycetales; family Streptomycetaceae; genus Streptomyces. Next base: position 5,805,015 of record NZ_CP108442.1, on the reverse strand, counting down.
GCACCGGTGGTGGTCGGGATGATGTTCTCGGCGGCGGCACGGGCGCGGCGCAGGTCCGAGTGCGGGAAGTCCAGGATGCGCTGGTCGTTCGTGTAGGCGTGGACCGTGGTCATCATGCCCTTGACGATGCCGAAGTTCTCCAGGAGGACCTTGGCCATCGGCGCCACGCAGTTGGTGGTGCAGGAGGCGTTGGAGATGACGTGGTGGTTGGCCGCGTCGTACTTGTCCTGGTTGACACCCATCACGATCGTGATGTCCTCGTCCTTGGCCGGAGCCGAGATGAGGACCTTCTTCGCGCCGGCGGCAAGGTGCTTGGAGGCGTCGGCCTTCTTCGTGAAGATGCCGGTCGACTCGATGACGATGTCGGCACCCAGCTCGCCCCAGGGCAGGTTCGCGGGGTCGCGCTCGGCGAAGGTCTTGAAGGTGTTGCCGCCCACCGTGATGGTGTCGGCGGTGTGGGAGACCTCGGCCTTGAGGCGGCCCAGGATGGTGTCGTACTTGAGCAGATGCACCAGGGTGGCGTTGTCAGTCAGGTCGTTGACACCGACGATCTCGATGTCCGCTCCCTGCTCCAGGAGCGCCCGGAAGTAGTTGCGGCCAATTCGGCCAAAACCATTGATGCCTACGCGGATCGTCACGAACCGATCTCCTCGTTGGTACGCCGGCCTGTCCGCCGGCGAGCTGTATGGGATGTCCCCGACCGCTTACGACCCTACCTCTCCGTGAGCTTGGGAGTGACATCGACGGGAGCCGGACACTCCCCCACTCCGTGGGGGGACCCCCGCGAGGCCCTGTACCAGACGCCCTGGCACGGGACCTCGGGGACTTTCGGCCCCCTCACGCAGTGTGATCGGGGGTGGGGCCGCAGGTCAGTGGTTCAGCGAGCGGAGCGCCTTGCCCAGGAGTACGGCGCGGTCCGCCGCGGCCGGTACGTGCTCCAGGCCGAAGCCGAGGAGCACGGTGTCACGCGTAGTGACCGCGGCATAGGACTTGAACAGTTCGCCCGACCTGGACCAATCGCCCGGAACATCGGGACTTCCGGCAGGTGCGCCCTGGGCCGTCCACGCGCCGAGCGAGCTCTCGAAGCCCTCGACGGCCTGGTCGGTACCGCCCAGGGAGACCCGGGCCTCGTCCGCGAAGACACCGCGGCCGCCCGAACCCGGGTCGGTGACGTAGGAGAGCGAGACCTCGACGGTCTTGCCCGCGTAGGCGCTCAGGTCGAAGGAGACCTGCTTCCAGCCGCCCGAGGATCCGGTGAAGCTGTTCCACGCCCCGCTGGTACCGCTCGGTGAGCAGCCGCCGCCGTCCAGGGTGAGGTAGTGCCGCAGGAAGGGGTGGTCGTTGACGAAGAATCCGGCCTCGCACTCCGCCGGGACTGTGGTGGAGCTCAGCCCTCCCGAGTCCGGGAGTGTGGTCCAGTCCTCGCCCCCGGCGGTACGGGCCTCCAGGACGGCGTGGTCGTAGCCCTCCTCGGTGTTCCAGTTGAGGGCCATCTTCAGCTGCGGCTGCTCCGCGGCGGTGACCTTGGTGAGGTCGACGGTCCGCGTGAGGCGCTTCCAGTCGTCGTCCTCGTGGGTGGCCGCGGCCATCCCGCTGCCCGCGTACGGGGCGTACGGGTTCACGACCCCGGCGTACTGGCCCGCCTGCGCGCTCTTGAACTGCGGGAACTGCGCCGCCGGCAGGCTGTCGGAGGTGACGGTGTAGGCCCCGGGGGCGTCGAGCGGGTTGCCCGGCGCGCCGGCCAGGCCGCCCTTGACGCCCGCGAGGGAGCCGGCGCCGGTGAAGCCGGTGGGGCCGGAGACGCTCGCCCGCCCGTAGGCGCCGAGGTAGTACTGGCTGAAGTCGTCCGTCAGGGCGCGGCCGACCTGGGCCCGGCCGCCCGCCAGTTCACCGGCCTCGATCAGCTTGCCGCCCTCGTTGAGGAAGTCGCGCACGGCCAGCTGCGTCTCGCCGCCGGGCGCCTTGGCCCCGGTGTAGTGGACGGTGGTGGAGAAGTGCGAGAGCACCCCGAGGTGGTGGGGGACCCCCTGGGTGGCCACGTCCCAGACGGCGGCCGACTTCCCGTTGGCGCGCAGCGCGTCCACGTAGGTCTGGGCCTGCTGGGCCTTCGCGCCCTCCTCCGCGATCACCAGGACGTCCGCGCGGGGGCGCTGCGCCACGGTGTACGTGAAGTGCTCGCTGGAGACCTGCTTGTCGGAGCGGTCGCGGCCGGTGAACCACACCTCGACCTTGTCGCCGGGCCTGGCCCCGTCCACCTTGGCCCGGTACTCGTCGAACCAGTTGTTGTCCTCGCCGCCGTAGACGTCACCGCCCTTCCAGGCCTTGAGCGCGTCGTCGTGCGTGCGACCGCCGTTGATCCGGAAGGTGAGCCGCTTGTCCTTCAGGGCCTTGCGGGCGGTGACCGCGACCGTCTGGTCCTCGCCGCGCTCCACGTAGGAGGTGGTGAAGGTGTCCGGGGTGAAGTCGGCTGCGCTCAGGCCCACGGAGGAGGAGGGCTGGTCCGGGTGCGCGGCGCTCTCACCGACGGACAGCGCGAAGGAGACGTTCTTGGCGAACTCCTGCTGGATCAGCTTCTCGTCGTCCGGGAAGTTGAATCCGGAGGCGCAGTCCTCGGGCTTCCACCGGTCGTTCGGGTCGATCGCCGAGGCCGTCTGGCAGGTGGTCATCTCCGGCGTGAACATCATGACGCCGTTCACGTTGGCCGCGTGGCCGTCCGCCTCGCCGTTGGTCGTGTACAGCTCGGAGGAGAGCTGCGGGTAGTAGCCGGGGACGGCGGACTTCTCGGGGGTGCCGGCGAGCGCCTTGTAGGCGACGTCGTCGGGGGTCGGGGTGGCCACCTGCCAGCCCACTCCGTAGAGCAGCAGCTCGGAGGCCGAGTGGTAGTTGATGGCGTACCGGAAGCCGATGCGCTTCTCGAAGGCGTCCAGGGCCCTGGTCTCGGGCTCGGAGGAGGCGCTCGGGCCGCGGTAGGTCTCGCTGGAGAGGCTCGGGGAGGAACCCTCGTTGTCGTAGCCCCACTTGTAGGCGAAGTTGCGGTTGAGGTCCACGCCGTCCACGGCCGTGATCTTGCCGTCGCCGTTGTTGTCGTGGAGGTTCTTGCGCCACAGCCGGGCGCTGTCGGCGGTGAACGTGTAGTCGTAGCCGTCGGGGTTGGCGGAGAGCAGGAACCACAGCTCGGTGGAGTCCACGAGCCTGGTGATCCGCGGGTCCTTGCCGTACTCGTCCAGCGTCTGGTGCATCAGCCGCCGGGTCATCTCGGGGGTGATCCACTCACGGGCGTGCTGGTTGGACATGTAGAGGACGGACGGCTTGTCGCCGTCCCTGCCCTTCTTCGCGTCCTTGCTGACCTTGAGGGCGAGGATGTCCTTGCCCTGGACGGTCTTGCCGATGGAGACGACCTTGGTGAGCCCGGGGTTCTGCTGCGCGGTCCGCAGGATCTCCTCCTGGAGGCCGCCCTTGCCGCTGTACGGGCGGAAGACCCCGTCCCCGGCGGCCTTGGCACGGGCCAGCCCCTGGGCGGAGACCTTGCGCTCGGCGAGTTTGACGCCCTGGGCGGCGAGTCCCGCGGCCTGGTCCCCCGTGAGGAAGAGCTCGACCTTCGCGGTCCCGGTCTGCGGGGCGCGTTCGGCGAGCTCGTGGGCGTCCTGGCCGGCGGCCAGGACGAGCGGGACCTGTTCCTTGGTGATGTCGGCGTCGTAGACCCGCACCTCGTCGGCGCCGGATGCGGTGCCGGACGCGGGCTGGGCGTGGGCCGTCACGGGTAGTGCGGCGAGTGTGGTTCCGAAGACGAGTGCGCTTGCGGCGAGGATCGATCTCGCGCGTTGCCTCATGTGCCCCCCTGGGCGTCGTCTGCCACGAAAGCGTGCGGACGCCAGGCTCACGACCGGCCCGTGCTCATGTCAATGGGGCGTACCGAGAAGGGGCCCGCACGGGTGAGCGTGCGGGCCCCTGCGGACCACGTGCGGACGTATCCGGGTCAGCCGGCCATGTTGTCGGCCAGCTCCTCGCTGAGGTCCAGGTTGGACTCGGTGCCCGGGATGCCCAGGTCCTGCGCCCGCTTGTCGGCCATGGCGAGCAGGCGGCGGATCCGGCCGGCGACGGCGTCCTTGGTCAGCGGCGGGTCGGCGAGCGCGCCCAGCTCCTCCAGGGAGGCCTGCTTGTGCTCCATGCGCAGCCGGCCGGCCGCGGCGAGGTGCTCGGGAACCTCCTCGCCGAGGATCTCCAGCGCGCGCTGCACCCGGGCTCCGGCGGCCACCGCGGCACGCGCCGAGCGGCGCAGGTTGGCGTCGTCGAAGTTGGCGAGGCGGTTGGCGGTGGCACGCACCTCGCGCCGCATCCGCCGCTCCTCCCAGGCGAGCACCGACTCGTGGGCGCCGAGCCGGGTCAGCAGGGCGCCGATCGCGTCGCCGTCCCGGACGACGACGCGGTCCACCCCGCGCACCTCGCGCGCCTTGGCGGCGATGGAGAGCCGGCGGGCGGCGCCCACCAGGGCCAGGGCGGCCTCGGGGCCGGGGCAGGTGACCTCCAGGGAGGAGGACCGGCCCGGCTCGGTGAGGGAGCCGTGGGCCAGGAAGGCACCGCGCCAGGCCGCCTCCGCGTCACAGGTGGCCCCGGAGACCACCTGCGGGGGAAGGCCCCGGATCGGGCGGCCGCGGCCGTCCACGAGGCCCGTCTGGCGTGCCAGCTGGTCCCCGCCCGCGACGACCCGGACGACGAAGCGGCTGCCCCGGCGCAGTCCGCCCGGGGCCATCACCACCAGGTCGGAGGAGTGGCCGAAGATCTCCAGGATGTCCTTGCGGAGCCTGCGGGCGGCGATGCCCGTATCCAGTTCGGCCTCGATGACGATGCGGCCGCTCACCAGGTGCAGCCCGCCCGCGAACCGAAGGATCGCCGAGACCTCCGCCTTCCTGCAGCAGGTCCGGGTGACGGGGAGGCGGGAGATCTCATCCTTCACCGCGGGCGTCATCGCCATGGGCCGATCCTTCCATGCATCCGAAAAATACGGTCGTACGCGGCGGCCAGCAGCTCCGGGTCGTGCTTCGGAGAACCGTCCTGCCTGGCCACGGGGGCCAGCTCGACCGCGGCACCGAACCGTTTCGCGGCATCGGCGAGGGACTCGCGGTCGGGCACGGCGGCCTCGTCGGCCAGCACCACGTCCAGGGCGAGTTTAGGGGCGTGTCGGGCCAAAACCTCCAAATGACGCTGCGGAGAGAAGCCCTCTGTTTCACCGGGCTGCGGTGCGAGGTTCAACGAGAGGACCCGCCGGGCCTTCGTCTCCATCAGCGCGTCGAGCAGTTCCGGCACCAGCAGGTGCGGAATGACCGAGGAGAACCAGGACCCCGGGCCGAGCACCACCCAGTCCGCGTCCAGCACGGCGGCGACCGCCTCCGGCACGGCCGGCGGTCCGGCGGGAACGACCTGGACGGAGAGCACCTCACCCGGCGTCAGCGCCACCGTGGCCTGTCCCCGTACGGTGTCCACGTCCTCCGGGCGCGCCGGGTCGTGGCCCTTGACCAGCGCCTGGAGTTCCAGCGGCACCGCCGACATCGGCAGCACCCGGCCCTGCGCGCCCAGCAGCCTCCCGACCAGGTCGAGGGCCTGGACGGGGTCGCCGAGCTGCTCCCACAGGGCGACGATCAGCAGGTTGCCGACCGCGTGCTCGTGGAGATCGCCGGCCGACTGGAACCGGTGCTGGATCACGCGCGCCCAGGTCTGGCCCCAGTCGTCGTCCCCGCACAGCGCGGCCAGCGCCTTGCGCAGGTCGCCGGGGGGCAGCACGCCCAGCTCCTCCCGGAGCCGGCCGCTGGAGCCGCCGTCGTCGGCGACGGTGACCACGGCCGTGAGCTCGCCATCACCGGTGATCCGGCGCAGGGCCGCGAGGGAGGCCGACAGGCCCATGCCGCCGCCGAGGGCGACGACCTTGGGCGCGGCATGGGCCGCGGCCGCGCCGCGGCGGCCGGGGCGCGCCGCCGCGCCGTCCTCGCCCCGGCCGGGGGCGAGGCGGCGCAGGCGGCGCAGGCGCAGGGTCCGTCCGGTCACTCGCGCCCCATGTCCCTGTGGACGACGACGGTCTCGACTCCCTCGGAGGCGAGGCGGGCGGCGAGCTTCTCGGACATGGCGACGCTGCGGTGCTTGCCGCCGGTGCAGCCGACCGCGATGGTCACGTACCGCTTGCCCTCGCGGCGGTAGCCGGTGGCGATGAGCTGGAGCAGCTCGGTGTAGCGGTCGAGGAACTCCTTGGCGCCGGGCTGGCTGAAGACGTAGCCCGAGACCTCCTCGTTGAGCCCGGTGAAGGGGCGCAGCTCCGGCACCCAGTGCGGGTTGGGGATGAAGCGGCAGTCGACGACGAGGTCGGCGTCGACGGGGAGGCCGTACTTGTAGCCGAAGGACATGACGGTGGCCCGCAGCTCGGGCTCCTCGTCGCCCGCGAACTGGGCGTCCATCTTCGCGCGCAGCTCGTGCACGTTCAGGCTGGAGGTGTCGATCACCAGGTCCGCGTCCCCGCGCAGCTCGCGCAGCAGGTCACGCTCGGCGGCGATCCCGTCGACGATGCGGCCGTCGCCCTGGAGGGGGTGCGGCCGGCGGACCGACTCGAAGCGGCGCACCAGCGCGTCGTCGGAGGACTCCAGGAAGACGATGCGCCGGGTGACCCCGCGGGCCTCCAGGTCGGAGAGGGACTCGCGCAGGGCGTCGAAGAACTGGCGGCCGCGGACGTCGACGACGACGGCGATCCGCGCCACGTTGCCCTGGGAGCGGGCGCCGAGCTCCACCATGGTGGGGATCAGCGCGGGCGGAAGGTTGTCGACGACGAACCAGCCGAGGTCCTCCAGACACTTGGCCGCGGTGCTGCGGCCGGCCCCGGACATCCCGGAGATGATCACCAGTTCGGGGATGGCCGCCTCGGCGTTGTCGCCGGGCTCCACTGTCGTGCCCGTACTCACCTGTGCTCCGTCTCGGTCGTGCGCGGTCTCGTGCTCGGTCATTGCTCGGTCCCCCGTTCGGACGCTGCTCCCGCCGGCGCGGGTGCCTCGTCCTCCATGATCTCTCCTGTCGCCGTGTTCACGGCAGGACCGGCCGGGGGAGCCTGGGCGAGGGCCGCGGCCACGGTCTCGGCCGTCTTGCGTCCTATGCCCGGGACCTCGCAGATCTGGTCGATTGTCGCCTGTCTCAGCTTCTTCACCGAACCGAAGTGCTTGACCAGGGCCTGCTTGCGGCTCTCGCCGAGGCCCGGCACCTCGTCCAGGGGCCCCGATTTCAGGCGCTTGCCGCGCTTGTTGCGCTGGTACTGGATGGCGAAGCGGTGGGCTTCGTCACGGACCCGCTGGAGCAGGTAGAGGCCTTCGCTGGTGCGGGGCAGCACGACGGGGTCGTCCTCGCCGGGCAGCCAGACCTCCTCCAGCCGCTTGGCCAGGCCGCACACCGCCACGTCGTCGATCCCGAGCTCCTCCAGGGCCCGCTTCGCGGCCGCCACCTGGGGCTGCCCGCCGTCGACGACGACCAGCTGGGGCGGGTACGCGAAGCGCTTGGGCCGCCCGTCGTCGTCCGGCACGCCCACCGCGCTCCCGTTGTCGGCGGCATCCTGCGCGTCCTGCGCGTCCTGCGCGTCCTCGGGGGACCACTCCCCCGTCTTCAGCTTCTCCTGGAGGTAGCGGCGGAAGCGCCGGGAGACCACCTCGTGCATGGAGCGGACGTCGTCCTGTCCCTCGAAGGACTTGATCTGGAAGCGCCGGTACTCGCTCTTGCGGGCGAGGCCGTCCTCGAAGACGACCATCGAGGCCACCACGTCGTCGCCCTGGAGGTGGGAGATGTCGAAGCACTCGATGCGCAGCGGGGCGCCGTCCAGCTCCAGGGCCTCGGCGATCTCCTCCAGGGCGCGGGAGCGGGTGGTGAGGTCGCTGGCGCGCTTGGTCTTGTGCAGGGCGAGGGACTGCTGCGCGTTGCGGTGGACGGTCTCCATGAGGGCCTTCTTGTCCCCGCGCTGCGGGACGCGCAGGCTGACGTTCGAGCCGCGCCGCCCGGCCAGCCACTGGCCCAGGGCCTCGGTGTCCTCCGGGAGCACCGGGACCAGCACCTCCTTGGGGACGGCCTCGCCCCTCTCCTCCCCGTACAGCTGCTGCAGGGCGTGCTCGACGAGCCCGGCGGTGTCCACGGCCTCGACCTTGTCGGTGACCCAGCCGCGCTGGCCGCGGACCCGGCCGCCGCGGACGTGGAAGATCTGCACGGCGGCTTCGAGCTCGTCCTCGGCGACCGCGATCAGGTCGGCGTCGGTGGCGTCGGCGAGGACGACGGCGTTCTTCTCCATGGCCCGGCGCAGGGCCCCTATGTCGTCGCGCAGTCGGGCGGCCTTCTCGTACTCCATCTCCTCGGCGGCCTCGTGCATCCGCTGTTCGAGGCGGCTGAGGTAGGTGCCGGTGCGGCCCGCCATGAAGTCGCAGAAGTCCTCGGCCAGTTCCCGGTGCTCCTCGGGCGTGACCCGGCCGACGCAGGGCGCGGAGCACTTGCCGATGTAGCCGAGCAGGCAGGGCCGGCCGATCTGGGCGGAGCGCTTGAACACCCCGGCGGAGCAGGTGCGGACCGGGAAGACGCGGAGCATCAGGTCGACGGTCTCGCGGATCGCCCAGGCGTGCCCGTACGGGCCGAAGTAGCGCACGCCCTTCTTCTTGGGGCCGCGCATGACCTGCACGCGGGGGTACTGCTCGTTCATGGTGACGGCGAGGGAGGGGTAGCTCTTGTCGTCCCGGTACTTGACGTTGAACCGGGGGTCGAACTCCTTGATCCAGGAGTATTCGAGCTGGAGCGCCTCGACCTCGGTGGAGACCACCGTCCACTCGACGGAGGCGGCCGTGGTGACCATGGTGGCGGTACGGGGGTGCAGGCCCGCGATGTCCTGGAAGTAGCTGGCCAGGCGCTGGCGCAGGCTCTTGGCCTTCCCGACGTAGATCACCCGGCGGTGCTCGTCGCGGAACTTGTAGACCCCCGGGGAGTCGGGGACCTGCCCGGGCTCGGGACGGTAGCTGGAAGGGTCGGCCATGCCGCCCACCCTACTGGCGCGGGCCGACAACGGGCCGTACGCCGGCCCTGCCGCCCCGCCCCGGGGAGGGGGCGGGGCGCGCCCCGCGGGTCCCGCCCCCTGGCGGCGACCGGGACCCGCGGGGCGGGGGGTCAGGCCCGGGTGGTGCGACGGCGGCGCAGCAGCGGGAGCGAGCCCGCCGCGCCCAGCGCGAGTACCCCGGCGCCGCCCGCCAGCACCGCCGCCGGCGGCGGCCCGGCCGGGTCCGGTGCGGGCTCCGCGAAGCCGCCCGCCCCGCCGGCCTTCGCGTAGGCCGAGCCGGGGAGCTGGTCCCCGTAGGCCTTGATCACCCGGGCCCGGTAGGCGGCGAGCGTCGTGCCCCGGTCGCCCACGGCCCGTACGGCGTCCTCGTCCAGCGGGAGCACCCGCTCGCCGCCGGCCACGTACCAGGCGTCGATCTGCGGTTCGCGGAAGACGGTGCCGCCGGGGAGTTTCGCGGCGCCGAGCCGCGCGTAGCGGAATTCGTCGTCGCCGGTGGCGATGTTCACCACCTGCCAGCCGTCCCCGGTCCTCGCCGTCCACAGCGCGGCCCTCTGGCCGTCCGAGGAGACCGCCTGGCTGGCGAGGAACTCCAGCCGGGCGACCGGGGCACCGGCCTTGCCCGCGACGAAGTCCGGGGAGAGGTAGCTGACGGGGATCGCCCCGCCCTCGATCCGGGGCTGCGCGGCGGTGAGCGACACCTTGCCCTCGCGGGCGAAGAACCGGGAGAGGGTGGCCAGGGTGCCGGGGGCGGCGGCGGCCTCGTGGGCGGCCGCCCGGTTCTCGGTGGTGGCCGACTGCGGCTGGGGTACGGGGGCCGCGGCGGCCGGTCCGGCGGTGGCAGCCAGGGCGACGACGGCGAGGGCGGCCGCGGCGGCGGAGCGCACGGTCATGGCGGTCACGCCCCGATCCGGTAGAGGGAGTGGGTCCAGGAGAAGGTGCTGTTGTCCACGTACCAGGCGTGCGAGGCCCAGTTGTAGCGGTCGCTGGAGGGCCAGGGGTCGCCCCAGTAGACCCAGCTGCCGGCGGTGTCGTAGCCGTAGAGGACGTGCATGTGGCCGCCGCCGTTCGACCACTGGATGCGGGTCTCGACCGGCCGGTCGTTGTTGATCTCGGTCTGGACGGTGGAGTACTGGAGCCAGCCGGTCACGTAGCTGCCGGAGTTGATCCCGGCCCAGCGCAGGGCGGTCTGGACGTTGCCGAGGGTGGCCTGGTTGTCGGGGCACTCGGTGTTCTGCTGACGGTTGAAGGCGGCGTTGCAGAACTGGTTCTGGCTGTAGGTGCGGCCGAACCAGGTGGCCACGGTGTTCCCGCTCGCCGCCCAGCACCAGTTGCTCTTCTGCTGGGCCTGCATGGTGATGTTCAGGCGCTTGTACGCGAGGGCCGCGCCGGGGGTGTCCGGGGCAGTGGTGGCGGTGGCTGCGGCTGCGGCTGCGGTGCCCGTTCCCGTGGCGGCGGTGGCGGTACCGGCGCCGAGGGGTAACAGGACGAGGAGCAGGGCGGCGAGCAGGGCGGCCGGGGACAGCCGCCTGGTTCTGTCGGTGCGCATCGCGTTCCTCCCGAGGTGGGGACCCGAGGTGGGAAGTGGGGGGGGGATGGAGGAGCGCGTCCGGACGCTGTGGAGGAGCATCGGGGAGTTGTCGCGACCAGGTCAACACGCTTCAATACGCGGTGACATCGCAGTGTGAACGGTGGGGCTGTGGTGTGAACGGTTGCTGTCGTTCCACCAGCTCCCCCGGAACCACCGGCCCGGCCCCGCCCGGTCCCCACGCCGGCGCGTGTGAACGTTCACGAAGGAGTCGCCATGCGACCGACCGGCGACCGGACACGGGCGGCGGGCGGCACGCAGGGATGCGCGACGGACTCGGCCGTCACGGCCGAACTCCGCCGCCTGCTGCGCGAGGGACCCTTCCACCTCGCCCTGCGCGCCGCCCTCGCCGTCCGCGGCCTGCCCCTGCACCGGGTGCAGCACCGGCTCGCGTCGCGCGGCATCAAGGTCGGCGTCACCAGCCTCAGTTACTGGCAGCAGGGCGCCCGCCGCCCGCGCCACCCCGAGTCGCTGCGGGCCGTCGCCGCCCTGGAGCAGATCCTGGAACTGCCCGACGGCGCCCTCCTGCGCCTGCTCACCGGCACCGGCCGCGCCGGCGGGCCCGGCGGCCGCCCGGCGGCCCGTTCGTACCGGGCCCTGGTGAGCGTCGGCGCGGCGGTGGAGCAGCTGCTGGACTCGATGGAGCTCCCGGCGGACGGCGGGCTGCACTCGGTCGGCCACCACGAGCGGGTCCGCATCGGCCCGGCCGGCGAGCTGTGCGGCCGGGAGTCGCAGCAGATCGTCCGGGCCCACCGCGACGGCGTCGACCGCTACCTGGCCGTCCACCACGGCGACCCCGGCTGCGACTCGTCCCGGATGGGGGTGACGGCGTACGAGAACTGCCGCACGGGCCGGGTGCGCCACCACCCGGAGGCCGGGGTGGTGGTCGCCGAGCTGCTCTTCGACACCCGGCTGCGGTGCGGGGACACGTACGTCTTCGGCTACGGGATCGAGGACGGCACGGGGGCGCGCAGCACCGAGTACGTGCGGGGCTTCAGCTACGCGGGCGGCCAGTACATGCTCCAGGTCCGCTTCGACGAGGCGGCCCTGCCGGTGCGCTGCCGCCGCTTCGCCCGCACCGGCCCGCAGGCGCCGCGCACGGGTCTGGCGGACCTCACCCCGAGCGGGCGGCACCGGGCCGTACACCTGGTGGAACAGACCGTCCGGCGCGGGATCCTGGGCATCACCTGGGACTGGGATTAGGGGGTGTCTGACGGATGTCCGTGGGGAAGGAGCGGCGTCCGGTGCGTGCTCTCGGCGTGCCGACCGGAAGCCCGCGTACCGGACGTACTTGGGCTTTCGGTCGGTGCGGCGAGAGTGCGTGCCGGGCGTCGCGACGCCGCGGAGATCCGTCAGACACCCCCTAGCGCCGACCCCGGAAACGGGAGGCCCCGCGGCCGGTTCCGGGGCACCATGTCGCCATGAACGACACCCGAAAGGCACATGCCGCGTAGGAAGCCGGCGCGGGTCCGCGGGAACGCGCCCCCACACGGCCGCCCGGCGCACGGGCGGCGGGCGGTCCCCGGCCTGTCCGGCCGACCCTCGCCGAGATCGCCCGGATCGAACGCCGGCCCTCCTGGCCCGGGCCCGTCTTCGAGGCCTGGCGCCGTTGGCACGCCCTCGCCCGCGCACCCGGGCCGTGGGCCATGTACGCCGTGGATGGGGTCTGTCCGTGCTGCGATCCCTTCGCGGGAGCGGGGGTACGGGCCGTGCTGGAGGCCGCGTGCCGGGCACTCCCGCCCCGCGCCGCCCGCGAGCTGCGCACCGTACTGGCCCCGCTGGACGCCCGTTTCCTCGCCCGCACCCTGGCCGACCCCTTCGCCCGGCCCCTCCCGGACTCGGCGCGGTCCCAGGGGCGCGGCCGGTTCAGCCGGCGATGAGCTTGCCGTTCTCCGCCTTGACCGGGACGGCCGGGAGCGGGTCGTTCGCCGGGCCGCGCAGCACCTTGCCGGTGGTCACGTCGAAACGGCTGCCGTGGCAGGGGCAGTTGCCCTCGCCCTCGACGATCTTGTCCAGGACGCAGCCGGCGTGCGTGCACTGGGCGCTGAAGGCCTTGTACTGGCCCTCCGCCGGGCAGCTGACGACCACCTTGCGCTCCCGGAACAGCTTCGAGCCGCCCACGGGGACGTCGGCCACGGGGCCCAGCTCGACCGGCTCCTTGGGCAGGGCCGGGCTGCCCGCGCCGCTGTCGGTCGCGGTGGAGCAGGCGGAGAGCGTCGCCCCTGCGCCCACGGCCCCGGCGAGTGCTGCGGCGCCCTTGAGGACGGTACGGCGGGCGGCGGGCTGCGACGCGGACATGCGGTTCTCCTGGCGCGAGGGTGCGGTGCCCGGGGCCGGGCCCACCCGACGATACCGGCGCCCGATGGGGTACTTTCCCCCGCGTGATCGTCGTCGGTGGAGAAGCCCTGATCGACCTGGTGCCCGTCGCGCAGCCGCCGGGGGCGCTGCTGCCCCGGCCCGGTGGCGGGCCGTACAACACGGCGCTGGCCCTGGGCCGGCTCGGCGCCGGGGTGGCCTTCTGCTCCCGGGTGTCGTCGGACGGCTTCGGCGAGGGCCTCCTCGCCGGACTGCGGGCCGCCGGGGTGGACCTCTCGCTCGTGCAGCGCGGCCCCGAGCCGACCACGCTGGCCGTGCCCTCGCTGGGCCCGGACGGCTCGGCCGCGTACCGCTTCTACACCGAGGGGACCGCCGACCGGCTCTTCGCCCTGCCGCCCTCGCTGCCGCCGGGCGTACGGGCCCTCGCGCTGGGGACGTGCTCGATGGTGCTGGAGCCCGGTGCGAGCGCCTACGAGGCCCTGCTGCGGCGGGAGTCGCGGCGCGGGCTGCTGACCCTGCTCGACCCCAACATCCGCCCGGCGCTGATCGCCGACCCGGCGGCCTACCGGGAGCGGTTCCTGGGCTGGCTGCCGTACGTGTCGGTGCTGAAGCTGTCGGAGGAGGACGCCGCCTGGCTGGGCGGCCGGATCGGCGACTGGCTGGCGGCCGGGCCCTCGGCGGTGGTGCTGACCCGGGGCGCGGCGGGGCTGACGGTGTGGACGGCGGAGGGCGAGGAGTACGGCGCCGCGGCCCGCCCCGTCACCGTCGCCGACACCATCGGAGCCGGGGACACGGTCAACGCGGCCCTGCTGCACCGGCTCGCGGGCGCCGCCGGCCCGGTGGACTGGCCGGCCGTCCTGGACTTCGCGGCGCGGGCCGCCGCGCTGACCTGCACGCGGGCGGGCGCCGAGCCCCCGTACGCGGCGGAGCTGGGGCTCAGCCGATAGCGGCCCACAGGGTGCGGGCGATCGCGGGGGCGAACTCCTCGACCGGCTGGACCGCTTCGACCCCGGAGAAGTGCAGGAAGAAGGCCCGCTGGAAGCAGGCGCCGAGCAGCAGGGCCGCGGCGGCGCGCGGGTCCGCGCCGTCCCGGAGCCGGCCCGCGTCCCGTTCCCGGACCAGCCGCCCCTCCAGGGCTTCCAGCACCACGTGGGGGCCCGCGCCGATCTCCCGGACGCCCTCGCGGTGGCGGCTGAGCAGGACGGGTTCGGCGAAGAGCGAGGCCGCCAGGGGCATGGCGTCGGCGTAGAAGAGCGCGGCGTGCCGGGCGATGTCGGTGAGCGCCTCCTCCACGGTCCCCTCGCCCGGCCCTGCGGTGAGCGCGGTCATGAGCGGACCGGCGTTGGGGGTGCGCTCCATCAGGACGCGGACGAACAGCTCTTCCTTGTTGGCGTAGTGCTTGTAGAGCGCGGCCTCCGAGCAGCCCGCCTCGCGGGCGATCGCCTTGGTGGTGGTGTTGGCGAGGCCGATGGTGCGCATGAGGGTTTCACCCGCGTCCAGGAGACGCTCGGGGGTGGGCCGGCTTGACTTCGGGGTGAGCATTCACTCACTCTAATGGAGACAGGGGTGAGTAAATACTCACCCACCATGGTTCGGCCAGGGGGTCACGATGGAACTCACGGTGTTCGGAGCCACCGGCGGCGTCGGCCGCGAGGTCGTCCGTCAGGGCCTGGCGGCGGGCCACGGGGTGACGGCGGTCGTCCGCGACCCGGCCCGGCTGGACGTCCCGCCGCACGACCGGCTCCGGGTGGCGGTGGTGGCCGACCTGACGGACGAGGACGCGCTGGTCCCGGTCCTGGCCGGGCGGGACGCGGTGGTCTCCGCGCTGGGCGCCGCGGGCAACAAGCAGGCACGGCTCCGCCCGGTCACCGGGCCGGCCCTGCGGGCGGTCGTCTCCGCGATGGACCGGGCGGGCGTGACCCGGCTGTCGGCGGTCAGCGCCGCCCCGCTCGGGCCCGACTCCCCGGGGGACGGCCTGTTCCTGCGCGCGGTGCTCTACCCGGCGCTGCGCCGGGCCCTGCGCGACCTGTACGCGGACCTCGCGGTCATGGAGGACACCCTGCGCGCGAGCGGGCTCCGGTGGACCGTGGTCCGGCCGCCGCGCCTGCTGGACCGGCCGCACACGGGCCGCTACCGCCGCGCCCTCGACGCCAATGTGCCCGGCGGCAAGGTCATCGCCCGCGCGGACGTGGCGGACGCCCTGCTGAGCACCCTGACCGACCCGTCGACGGAGTGCCACGCCGTGGGCGTCGCCGCCTGACCCGGCGGGCCGTCCGTCCCGGCATCCCCCGGTGGGCGGCCGTACGCCGGCAGCGCCACCGGGGCCGACCCGCTCGGGGGAGGGGTCGGCCCCGGCCGCCGTGCGGGGGGCTCGCCCCCGCACGGCGGGCTTCCGCCGTTGCCCGCTACGGCTGCTACGCCTTGCGGGCGCGCGTCGCCTTCTTCGCCGGGGCCGCCTTCTTGGCGGCGGCCGTCTTCGTCCCCGCGGCGGCCGTCTTCTTCGCCGCGACGGCCTTCTTCGCGGGCGCCGCCTTCTTCGCCGTCCGCGCCGGCGGCTCCGCCGCGTCCGAGACCCGGTCCGCTCCGAGGATGTCCCGCAGGAACTTGCCCGTATGGCTCGCGCCCACGGACGCCACCTGCTCGGGGGTGCCCTCGGCGACGACGAGCCCGCCGCCGTAGCCACCCTCCGGGCCCATGTCGACGACCCAGTCCGCGGTCTTGATGACGTCCAGGTTGTGCTCGATGACGATCACCGAGTTGCCCTTGTCCACCAGGCCCGACAGCACCTTGATGAGCTTGCTGATGTCCTCGAAGTGCAGACCGGTCGTCGGCTCGTCCAGGACGTACACCGTCCGGCCCGTCGACCGCTTCTGCAGCTCCGACGCCAGCTTCACGCGCTGCGCCTCGCCGCCGGACAGGGTCGGCGCGGACTGTCCGAGCCGGACGTAGCCCAGACCCACCTCGTTCAGCGTGCGCAGGTGCCGCGCGATCGTCGGCACGGCCTCGAAGAAGTCCAGCGCCTCCTCGATCGGCATGTTCAGGACTTCCGCGATGGACTTGCCCTTGTAGTGGACCTCCAGCGTCTCCCGGTTGTAGCGGTCGCCGTGGCAGACCTCGCAGGGGACGTAGACGTCCGGCAGGAAGTTCATCTCGATCTTGATCGTGCCGTCGCCGGAGCAGTTCTCGCACCGGCCGCCCTTGACGTTGAAGGAGAAGCGGCCCGGCAGGTAGCCGCGCACCTTCGCCTCCATCGTCTCAGCGAAGAGCTTGCGCACGTGGTCGAAGACGCCCGTGTACGTCGCCGGGTTGGACCGCGGGGTGCGGCCGATCGGCGACTGGTCCACGTGCACGACCTTGTCGACGAGGTCGTCGCCGTCCACCCGCGTGTGCCGGCCGGGGACCGACCGGGCGCCGTTGAGCTCGCGGGCCAGGTGCGTGTACAGGATGTCGTTGACCAGCGTCGACTTGCCGGAGCCCGATACGCCCGTCACCGCGGTGAGCACGCCCAGCGGGAAGGACACGTCGATGTCCCGCAGGTTGTTCTCCTTGGCGCCGTGCACGGTGAGCCTGCGCTCCCCGTTCACGGGACGGCGGACGTCCGGCACCGGGATGGACCGCTTGCCCGACAGGTACTGCCCGGTCATCGACTCGGAGTTCTTCAGCAGCTCCTTGAGCGAACCGCTGTGGACCACCTTGCCGCCGTGCTCGCCGGCGCCGGGGCCGATGTCGACGACCCAGTCGGCCACCTTGATGGTGTCCTCGTCGTGCTCGACGACGATCAGGGTGTTGCCCATGTCCCGCAGCCTCACCAGCGTCTCGATCAGCCGGTGGTTGTCCCGCTGGTGCAGGCCGATGGACGGCTCGTCGAGTACGTAGAGCACGCCGACGAGGCCGGATCCGATCTGCGTCGCGAGGCGGATGCGCTGGGCCTCACCACCCGAGAGGGTGCCGGCGGCGCGGTTCAGCGACAGGTAGTCCAGGCCGACGTCGACGAGGAAGCGGAGCCGCTCGTTGACCTCCTTGAGGACCCGCTCGGCGATCTTCCGGTCGCGGGCGTCGAGGGTCAGCCGCCCCAGGAAGTCCGCGCATTCGCTGATCGACATGGCGGCGACCTCGGCGATGGACCGCTCCATCACCGTCACCGCGAGGACGATCGGCTTGAGCCTGGTCCCCTCGCAGGTCGGGCAGGGCACCTCGCGCATGTAGCCCTCGAAGCGCTCCCGGCTGGCGTCGCTCTCGGACTCCGCGTGCCGGCGCTTGACGAAGGGAACGGCCCCCTCGAAGGCGGTGGTGTACGCGCGCTCGCGCCCGTAGCGGTTGCGGTAGCGGACCTCGATCTGCGTCTTGTGCCCGTACAGCAGGGCCTTCCTGGCGCGCAGCGGCAGCCCGGCCCACGCGATGTCCGTACGGAAGCCCAGCTCCTGCGCGAGGGCGCCGACGAGCCGCTGGAAGTAGTCCCTGGTGTGCCCGAGCGACCACGGCGAGACGGCGCCCTCGTCCAGGGACTTGTCCTCGTCCGGGACGATCAGCTCCGGGTCCACCTCCATGCGCGTGCCGATGCCGGTGCACTCGGGGCAGGCGCCGAAGGGGGAGTTGAAGGAGAAGGAGCGGGGCTCCAGCTCCTCGAAGGAGAGGTCGTCGTAGGGGCAGTAGAGGTGCTCGGAGTACATCCGCTCACGCTCGGGGTCGTCCTCGGCGAGGTCGACGAAGTCCAGGATGACCATGCCGCCGGAGAGGCCCAGCGCGGTCTCGACGGAGTCGGTGAGCCGGCGCTTGGCGCTGTCCTTGACGGTGAGGCGGTCGATGACCACCTCGATGGTGTGCTTCTCCTGCTTCTTCAGCGTGGGGGGCTCGGAGAGCTGGATGGTCTGGCCGTCCACCCGGGCCCGGCTGTAGCCCTTGGTCTGGAGGTCCGCGAAGAGGTCGACGAACTCGCCCTTGCGCTCGCGCACCAGCGGCGACAGCACCTGGAACCGGCTGCCCTCGGGCAGGGCGAGGACCTTGTCGACGATCGCCTGCGGCGACTGCCGGGAGATCGGGCGGCGGCACTCGGGGCAGTGGGGCTTGCCGATGCGGGCGAAGAGCAGGCGGAGGTAGTCGTAGACCTCGGTGATGGTGCCGACGGTGGAGCGGGGGTTGCGCGAGGTCGACTTCTGGTCGATCGAGACGGCCGGGGAGAGGCCCTCGATGAAGTCGACGTCGGGCTTGTCCATCTGCCCCAGGAACTGGCGGGCGTAGGAGGAGAGCGACTCGACGTAGCGGCGCTGGCCCTCGGCGAAGATCGTGTCGAAGGCCAGGGAGGACTTGCCCGAGCCGGAGAGTCCGGTGAAGACGATGAGTGAATCGCGGGGCAGGTCGAGCGAGACGTTCTTCAGGTTGTGCTCGCGAGCGCCACGAACGATGAGACGGTCGGTCACGCCGGTCCGCACCTTTCTTGAGAGAAGCGGGGGCACGGGCCCCGGCTATCCAGGGTATGGGGGGCGCCTCTGCGACGGAGTGGGTCTGGACTTCCGAGCGTATAGCACGCACATTCGATTTACGGCACTCCCGGTACCGCTTCACCCGATCGTGTGGCGCGGGCCCCCGGGCCACTAGGCTCGGTTCCATGACTGATCATGTGCACGACCTGCGATCTGTACGTGAAGCCACGGACCGGCTGCTGAACGCGGTCGCGAAACTGGACAACGCCGCCCTCGCCGAGGAGTCACACCTCCCCGGCTGGACGCGTGGCCACGTCCTGGCCCACCTCGCACGCAACGCGGACGCCCTCGTGAACGTCTTCGAGGGCCGCCCCATGTACGAGAGCGGCACCGCCCGCGACGCGGACATCGAGCGCGACGCCGGCAGGCCCCTGGAAGAACACCTCACGGACCTCCGTGATTCCGGCGCCCGCTTCCTGGCCACGACCGAGCCCGCCCAGGACTGGTCGCGCACGGTCGAGCTGCGCAACGGCGTCACCGACCTCGCCTCCAACGTGCCGTTCCGGCGCCTGGTCGAGGTCGAGCTGCACCACGTCGACCTGAACATCGGCTACGAGCTCACCGACCTCTCCGGCGAGTTCACCGAACGGGAGATCGCCTTCCTCGCGGACCGCTGGTCCGGCCGCCCGGAGGTCCCGCCGGTGACCCTGGAGGCCGCGCCCGGCCTGGTCTGGCACACCGGCGGCACGGAGGGCACCCCGGTGACCCTCTCCGGCCCCACGGCCGAGCTGCTCGGCTGGCTCGCCGGGCGCGGTCTGCGCGGCGCCCATCTCGCCGTCGAGGCCGGCGACGGCCTGCCCGAGCTCCCCCCGCTCTAGGACCGCACACCCTTAGGATCAACGACATGACGTACAGCGGAGCGGTGAAGGTCGGCGGCCCTGCCGACGTGCACGAACTCGCGGACCTGATGATCTCCAAGGTCGCCGTGGGCCCCATGAACAACAACGCGTACCTGCTGCGCTGCCGGGCCACCGGCGAGCAGCTGCTGATCGACGCGGCCGCCGAGGCGGACACGCTGATCAACCTGATCGGCGACGACGGCATCGCGTCCGTCGTCACCACCCACCGGCACGGCGACCACTGGGGCGCCCTCGCGGACGTCGTGGAGGCCACCGGCGCCCGGACGTACGCGGGCGCCCTCGACGCGGAGGGCATCCCCGTCGCCACGGACGTGCCGGTCGGGGACGGGGACAAGATCACGGTCGGCCGGGTCGAGCTGACCGCGCGCCACCTGGTCGGCCACACCCCCGGCTCGATCGCGCTGATCTACGACGACCCGCACGGTCACCCGCACGTGTTCACCGGCGACTGCCTCTTCCCGGGCGGCGTCGGCAACACCCACGACGACCCGAAGGCCTTCGCCAGCCTCATCGACGACGTCCAGCACAAGCTCTTCGAGCAGCTGCCGGACGAGACCTGGGTCTACCCGGGGCACGGCAACGACACCATGCTCGGCACCGAGCGCCCGCACCTGGCCGAGTGGCGCGAACGCGGCTGGTGATCCGGGTCGGCGCCGGGCTCGGCGCCGGGCTCGGCGCCCGGGTCAACACCGGCCGGACGTGCACTCCTTCCGGTCGATGATCACCGAACGCCCGTCCCGAGGGGCGGGGCGGGGTAGTTGCTGCACCATGCAACAACACCCCGTCCCCTCCCCCGGCTCCTCCCCCTCGATGGCGCGGATCGCCTCGGCCTCGCTCGCCGGCACCGCCATCGAGTTCTACGACTTCTTCGCCTACGGCACGGCCGCCGCCCTGGTCCTCGGCCCGCTGTTCTTCCCCGCCTTCTCCCCGCTGGCCGCCACCCTCGCGGCCTTCGGCACCTTCGGCATCGGCTTCCTCGCCCGCCCCCTCGGCTCCGTCGTCTTCGGCCACGTCGGCGACCGCTACGGCCGCCGGCCGGTGCTCCTCGGCTCGCTGCTGCTCACCGGCGTCGCCACGGTGGCCGTCGGCTGCGTGCCCCCGTACGCCTCCATCGGCATCGCCGCGCCCGCGCTGCTGCTCCTGCTGCGCTTCCTGCAGGGGCTCGGACTCGGCGGCGAGTGGGGCGGGGCGGTGCTGCTCACCGCCGAACACGCCCCGGAGCGGCGGCGCGGGTTGTGGTCGAGCTTCCCCCAGATGGGCCCGCCGGTCGGCTTCCTGCTGGCCAACGGCCTGGTGCTGGCGCTCTCGGCGGCCCTGACCGACGCGCAGTTCAGCGCCTGGGGCTGGCGGGTGCCGTTCTGGGGCGCGGGGCTGCTGGCACTGGCGGGGCTGTGGCTGCGGCGGTCCGTCGAGGAGACCCCGGAGTTCCGCGCGCTCACCGAGACGGGCCGGCGGGCCGAGGCCCCGCTGACCGAGGTCGTGCGCGGCCACTGGCGGCTGCTGCTGCTGACCGGCGGGGCGATGGCGTTCGGGTACGCCGTCTTCTACGCGGTCACCACCTGGTCCCTCTCGTACGCGACCGGGCACCTGCGCGTGGACCGCACCGTGATGCTGGCCTGCGTGATGGCCGCCGTCCTGGTCCAGGGCCTGGCCACCCCGCTGCTCGCGGTGCTCGGCGACCGCTGGGGGCGGCGTCCGCTGTGCCTGGCCGGCAGCGCGGTCTGCGCGGTGTGGATGTTCCCGTTCACGGCCCTGCTGCGCACCGGGGAGCCGCTGCTGATCACGCTGGGCTGCGTGGTGGCGCTGTTCGGGATGATCATGGCCTTCTCGGTGGTGGGCGCGTACCTGCCCGAGCTGTACGCCCCGCGGATCCGCTGCACCGGCGCGGCCGTCGGCTACAACCTGGGCGGGGTGCTGGGCGGCGCGCTGACGCCCGTCGTGGCGACGGCCCTGGCGCAGGGCTCCGGGCCGCCCTGGGGCGTCGCGGTGTACCTGACGCTGGTCTGCCTGGCGAGCCTGGCCTGCTTCGCGCTGCTCCCGGAGACGAACCCCGCGGTGCTCCGCACGGGCGCGGGTCCGGGCCTGGGCGCGGACACGGGAACGGGGGCGGCCGAAGCGGCCGCCCCCGTCCAGGCCCCGTCGGAGCGCCTGGGCTAGGCGTCGACGCTCCGGGTCCGCGGGTCGGCGGCGGCTTCGGCCGCCGCCTGCTTCTTCGAGGCCACCAGGCTGGTGATGGTGGTGATCACCAGGACACCGCAGATGACGCCGAGGGAGACCGGGATGGAGATCTGCGGGACGTGCACCCCGGACTCGTGCAGGGCGTGCAGCACCAGCTTGACGCCGATGAAGCCGAGGATGACGGACAGGCCGTAGCTGAGGTGGACCAGCTTCTTGAGCAGGCCGCCGATCAGGAAGTACAGCTGGCGCAGGCCCATCAGGGCGAAGGCGTTGGCGGTGAAGACGATGTACGGGTCCTGGGTGAGGCCGAAGATCGCGGGGATCGAGTCCAGGGCGAAGAGGACGTCGGTGGTGCCGATGGCGAGCATGACGACCATCAGCGGGGTCAGGATCCGCTTGCCGTTCTCACGGATGAAGAGCTTGGTGCCGTGATAGCGGTCGGCGACGCCGAACCTGGCCTCGATCGACTTGAGGAGGCGGTTCTCCTCGAACTCCTCTTCCTCCTCGTCCTTGCGGGCCTCCTGGATCAGCTTCCAGGCGGTGTAGATGAGGAAGGCGCCGAAGATGTAGAAGACCCAGGCGAAGCTGGTGATGATCGCGGCGCCGGCGGCGATGAACACCGCGCGCAGGACCAGGGCGATCAGTACGCCGACGAGCAGGACGCGCTGCTGGAGGTGGGAGGGCACCGAGAACTTCGCCATGATCAGGACGAAGACGAAGAGGTTGTCCACGCTCAGGGACTTCTCGGTGATGAAGCCGGCGAAGAACTCCTGGGAGGCCTGGCCGTTGCCGAAGAGGAACAGCCCCAGGCCGAAGAGGGCGGCCAGGACGATCCAGACGACCGTCCAGATGCCCGCCTCCTTGACGGAAACGTCGTGCGGTTTGCGGCCGATGAAGAAATCGGCGCCGATCAGGATGCCCAGACCGACGATGGTCAGCACCCATAGGGTCAACGAAACGTCCACGGTATTCACGCCTCCGGCGGATGGCTCAGAACTGGGTCAGCGTCATCGCTGCCGGAGGTCTCTTCCACCCGGGCGGCCCGGCGGCCGCGGGGCCGGCGCCCCGGGACCGACTGCGTTCACACGACCGCAGTGGTCCGTATTGACGGGTACGCCGCGCAGGAAATAGCAGGAATACTCCCCTCCGCAGATGCCAGGGTACCCGCGGAGGGGGTCAAAGGTAAAGAGAAAACCAAGGAGTGGTCAGCCGCCGGTCATGGCCGCTCACCGCCGGGCGGACCTCCGGTCCTGCGCGATCCGCTCCAGCGTCTGCTCCAGGACCCGGCTGCCCCGCGGCGGCAGGTCCGGCTCGAAGGTCCAGGCGTGCTGCACCCAGGGGTCGGCGAGGTGGTGGTCCGGCACCGGCGAGAGCCGCATCAGCGAGCGCCACAGCGGATCCAGCAGCGGCCCGTAGGCGGAGGCCTCGTCACGGTCCGCGACCATCAGCAGGTGCACGCCGACCGCCGGGCCCTCGTCGGCCAGGTAGCGCAGCCGGGTGACGGCGCGGTCGTCGAAGCCGTGCGGGAAGTCGTGCACGATCAGCAGCTGCTCGGCCCGGTCCACGTCCGGCGGCAGGTCCTCCGGAGCCCCCGCGCGCAGCGCCATCTGTACGAGGTCCACCCGCCGGGTCAGCCGCTCCAGGGTCCGGGTGACCCCCTCGGCCCCCGCCGCCGGCGGCGCGGCCAGCACCCCGGCGCGCACCAGCGGCGCCAGAGAGGCGGCGCCCGCCCCGGCCGCGTCGACGACATGGACGGAGAGGGCGTCGGCGGGGTGGACCGCGAGCAGCCGCACGGCGTGCGCGACGGCCATGTCCATGGCGGCGCGGCGCAGCCGGTCGGTGTCCATGGTCATGGCCGCCTCGGAGCCGGTGCGGCCGTTGTCGATCCACAGGCCGCGTTCCAGCGGGACCCGCATCAGCATGGGGATCCGCAGCTCCGGCCGCTCGGGCAGGCTCAGATCGCCCAGGCGCAGCGCCAGCGGGGCCTCGGCGGGTGTGCTCCGGCCGTGCCAGACGGGAGCGGCCCAGCGGGCGTAGGCGGGCGGCAGCGCGGGCTCCACCACCTCGGCCTCGGCGGTGAGCTGGGCCAGGTCGCGGTCGAGGACGGCGCGGGCCTGGGCCACGAGGTCGTCGCGGCGGGCCCGGGCGGTGTCGCGGGCGGCGTTCGCGGAGCCGTCGATCCGGCCCCGGGGGTCGGACAGTGCCTCGTCGAGCTCCCGGTCGAGGCGGGAGTCGGCGAAGTCGACGGCGCCGCGGTAGGCGGCCACGGTGCGGGCCAGGTCCTCGAACATGCCCCAGACCTGGTTGTAGAGGCGCTCGTCCATGGACCAGCCACTGGCGTCCCCGGCGACGGGACGCGGCGGCTGCCCCGGGTCGGCGGGTTCGGGGCGGGGGGCCGGCTCGGGGGCTTCGGCGCTGGTGCGGCGACGGCGCGGGTGGGCGTAGTCGATGGTCGGCGGGCCCCCGGCGGCGGCCGCCGCCCCGGCGCTCGCCCCGGTGGGGCCGCCGACGGTGTCCGCGCCGGACGGCCCGGAGGACGGGACGGGGCCGGGCGGGACCGGACCGGGCGTGCCCGCGTAGGGGGTGCCGGAGACCGGGAGCGGGTCCGGCGGCTCCGGGGCCGGCGCGGCGGGCCCCCCGGGGGCGCCCGGCGCCGCGTCCTGCGGGGTCCGCAGCCCGTGCGGGACGGTCGGCGCGGCCCCGGTCGGCAGGGTGGCCAGGGTGATGTCCCCGGAGGCCGTCAGGCCCAGGGCGGCGGCCGTCAGCTCGTCGGCGGCCGGGCCGGTCAGGCCGGAGTCGGCCAGGAGCGCGCCGAGGCCGCCGGCGTAGCCCTGGCCCACGGCCCGGACCTTCCAGGCGCCCTGGCGCCGGTACAGCTCCAGGGCCACGACGGCGCTCTCGGAGCCGAGGCCGGTGATGGTGTACGCCGCGAGCTCGGCGCCCTCCGGCTCGGCCACGGCCGCGTGCGGGGCGGCGACCGCGCCGAAGCGCGCGGGCCCGCCGGGCGGCAGCACCAGCAGCACCCGGACCCGGTGGACGGCCGCCCCGACCGCGTCGAGGTCGACGGTGAACCGGTGGCGGTCGCCGACCCGGTCCGGGACCTCCAGGCCCGGCAGGGCCCGGGCCCCGGGATGCGCCAGGGCCCCGGGACCGGCCGGCCGGCCCGCCTCGTCGCCGGTGACGGCCAGGGCCAGCACGGCCGTGCCGGCCGAGACCCGGATCTCCACCCGATTGCGGGACAGGGGGTGGTTCTGCCCCCGGACCAGTTCGGCCGTCATCGTGCAGCCCTCCCCCGTGCCTTCTTCTCTTGTTCCGTGGCGCTCTTGCCCGGTACCGCTACAGGTGCGGCAGGATCGCCGGCATCAGGTCCTGGAAGGTCCGGCCGTTGGCCGGGTTGCCGAGGGCCGTCATCTTCCAGCCGGAGCCCTCGCGGGACACCTTCGCCATGATCTGCGCCGTGTACTGGCCGCCGCCGTCGAGGGTGTAGCGGGCCAGCTCCTGGCCGTTGGTCTCGTCGACGATGCGGCAGAAGGCGTTCTGCACTTCCTGGAAGGTCTGGCCGGTGAAGGAGTTCACCGTGAAGACGATCTGGTCGATGTGCACGGGCACGCGCTGGAGGTCGACGAGGATGGCCTCGTCGTCCCCGCCCTGGCCCGCGCCGCCGACGAGGTTGTCTCCGGTGTGGCGCACCGAGCCGTCGTCGCTCTGCAGGTGCCGGAAGAACACCACGTCCACGGGCTGCTTGTCGGCGAAGAGCACCGCCGAGGCGTCGAGGTCGATCTCCCGGGTCCGCGAGCCGAACAGGCCCCGACGCTTGGCCGCCTGCCAGCCGAGGCCCATCCGGACCGCGGTCAGCGTGCCGCCGTCCGACTTCTGCAGACTGATGGCCTGACCCTTGGTCATGTTGACCGTCACGCGCTGTCCCCTCTCCGTAGCCCGCCCGACCGACGGGCGCGCAGCGTGTAACTGCGGCTGTGTCCCAACCCTACTGACCGCCCCGGGGTCAGGCGAGACCCGCTTCCTTCATCTGCCGGAGCTCCTTCTTGAGCTCGCCCACCTCGTCCCGGATCCGGGCCGCGACCTCGAACTGGAGCTCGGCCGCGGCGCCGCGCATCCGCTCGGTCATCTGCTCGATCAGCGCGGCCAGTTCGGCGGCGGGCCGGTCCGTGAGCACCTCGGCCGCCTGCGCGCCCTTCGCCCCCTTGGCGCCCTTGCCCGCCCTGCCCCCGGCGACGGCCGCGGCCGCCCTGCCGCCGAGCGCCGGCACCGGCGCCTTGGCGCCCTTGCCGTCCTTGGCCTGCCGGTAGCCGGTGCCGAGCAGTTCCTCGGTGTCCAGTTCCTCGCGGGCGATGGTGGCGACGATGTCGTTGATCTTCTTGCGCAGCGGCTGCGGGTCGATGCCGTTCGCCGTGTTGTAGGCGATCTGCTTCTCGCGGCGCCGGTTCGTCTCGTCGATGGCCTTCTCCATCGCCGGGGTCATCTTGTCCGCGTACATGTGGACCTGGCCCGAGACGTTGCGCGCGGCGCGGCCGATGGTCTGGATGAGGGAGGTCCCCGAGCGCAGGAACCCCTCCTTGTCGGCGTCGAGGATCGCCACCAGCGACACCTCGGGCAGGTCGAGGCCCTCGCGCAGCAGGTTGATGCCGACCAGGACGTCGTACTCGCCGGCCCGCAGCTCGCGCAGCAGCTCGATGCGGCGCAGGGTGTCGACGTCGCTGTGCAGGTAGCGGACCTGGATGCCGAGCTCCAGGAAGTAGTCGGTGAGGTCCTCGGCCATCTTCTTGGTGAGGGTGGTGACCAGGACGCGTTCGTCCTTCTCGACCCGCTGCCGGATCTCGTGGACCAGGTCGTCGATCTGCCCGTCGGTGGGCTTGACCACGACCTCGGGGTCGACCAGACCGGTGGGGCGGATGATCTGCTCGACGAACCCGTCGCCGCGGGAGAGCTCGTACTTGCCCGGGGTGGCGGACAGGTAGACCGTCTGGCCGATCCGCTCCTGGAACTCCTCCCACTTCAGCGGCCGGTTGTCGAGCGCGGACGGCAGCCGGAAGCCGTGGTCGACCAGGGTCCGCTTGCGCGAGGCGTCGCCCTCGTACATGGCGCCGATCTGGGGCACGGTGACGTGCGACTCGTCGATGACGAGGAGGAAGTCCTCGGGGAAGTAGTCGATGAGGGTGTTCGGCGCGGAGCCGCGCTCGCGGTCGTCCATGTGCAGCGAGTAGTTCTCGATGCCGGAGCAGGACCCGATCTGGCGCATCATCTCCAGGTCGTAGGTGGTGCGCATGCGAAGCCGCTGGGCCTCCAGCATCTTGCCCTGCTTCTCCAGCTCCGCGAGGCGCTCGGCGAGCTCCGCCTCGATGCCGGTGATCGCCTTCTCCATGCGCTCGGGGCCGGCGACGTAGTGGCTGGCGGGGAAGACGTAGAGCTCGCGGTCCTCGCTGATGACCTCACCGGTCAGCGGGTGCAGGGTGGACAGGGCCTCGATCTCGTCGCCGAACATCTCGATGCGGACGGCGAGTTCCTCGTAGACCGGGAAGATCTCGATGGTGTCGCCGCGCACCCGGAAGGTGCCGCGGGTGAAGGCCACGTCGTTGCGCGTGTACTGGATGTCGACGAAGCGGCGCAGCAGCTGGTCGCGGTCCATCTCCTCGCCGACCTTGAGCGGGACCATCCGGTCGACGTACTCCTGCGGGGTGCCGAGGCCGTAGATGCAGGACACGGAGGCGACGACGATCACGTCGCGCCGGGTCAGCAGCGAGTTGGTCGCGGAGTGGCGCAGCCGCTCCACCTCCTCGTTGATCGAGGAGTCCTTCTCGATGTAGGTGTCCGACTGCGGTACGTACGCCTCGGGCTGGTAGTAGTCGTAGTACGAGACGAAGTACTCGACGGCGTTGTTCGGCAGGAGCTCGCGGAACTCGTTCGCCAGCTGGGCGGCCAGGGTCTTGTTCGGGGCCATCACCAGGGTGGGGCGCTGGAGCTTCTCGATCATCCAGGCCGTGGTGGCCGACTTGCCCGTGCCGGTCGCACCCAGCAGGACGACATCCTTCTCACCTGCACGGATGCGCTTCTCCAGCTCGGCGATGGCCGTCGGCTGGTCGCCGCTGGGCTGGTAGGGGCTGACGACCTCGAAAGGCGCCACCGTGCGTTCGATCTTCGATACGGGCCGCATGGGTCAACCGTACGGCCCCCCACCGACAGTCAGCGCGGTCTGGTCCGTTTGTCGTAGTTCGGTGGCGGGGCCGTGATCGTCAACCCCATGATCGCCGTGGAACCCCTCCGTCAGTGCACGGCGGGCGCCGCCCCCGCAACGTCCGGGGCGCCGCGCCCGTTTGAGGCGAGAGCAGGCCTCACGACCCGAGGAGATCGCACATGCACGTCGTCCGACCCGCCGCCGCCGCGGCCGCCGCCTTCCTGGGCCTCGCCCTCGGCCTGCTGGGCGGGACGGCGTCGTCCGCCGCCTCCGGCGCCCCCGGCACGCCCGTCGCCCCCTCCACCGCGCAGAAGCGGTTCCTGGGCCCCGTCGTGTACGCCCACCGGGGGGCTTCGGCGTACGCCCCGGAGAACACCGTCGCCGCGATCGACCGGGCCATGTGGATGGGCTTCGCCTGGGTCGAGAACGACGTCCAGCGGACCCGGGACGGCGAGCTCGTGGTGATCCACGACGACACGCTGGCCCGTACGACCGATGTCGAGCAGGTGTTCCCGGGCCGCGAGCCGTGGGCGGTCAAGGACTTCACGGCGGCGGAGATCGCCCGGCTGGACGCGGGCAGCTGGTTCGGCCCGCAGTTCGCGGGCGCCCGGGTGCCGACCCTGCGGGAGTACATGGACCGGGTCCAGGACAACCAGCAGCGGCTGCTCCTGGAGATCAAGAAGCCGGAGCTGTACCCGGGGATCGAGGAGCAGACGCTGGAACTGCTCGACGAGCTGGGCTGGCTCGACGAGCGGCACGTGGCCGAGCGCCTGGTGGTGCAGAGCTTCAGCGCCGACTCCGTACGCACCGTGCACCGGCTGCGGCCCGACCTGGTCACGGCCCTCCTGGGCACTCCGAGCGTGGCCGACCTGCCGGAGTACGCCGAGTTCACCGACCGGATCAACCCGTCGTACACCACGATCTCGGCGGACTGGGTGAAGGCCGTGCACGGGCTGCGGGGCGCCCACGGCAAGGCCATGGAGGTGGACACCTGGATCGTCAACGACGCGGCCACGGCCCGCAAGGTGCGGGAGATGGGGGTGGACGGGGTCATCACGAACGCGCCCGACGTCGTACGGGAGGCGGTCGGCGGATTCTGACCGGCAGCGGCGGGACTGTCGGCGGGGCGCCGTACCGTGGGGGCGTGGACACCAGCGAGCGGCCCCGCGGGCCGCACCTCGAATGGACCGTCGTCCCCAGCGACATCGGCCCCCTCCTCCTGGCCGCGACCCCCGAGGGTCTGGTCCGGGTCGAGTTCCACGCCGCGCCGGAGCGGGTCGACCGGATGATCGGCCCGCTCGTCTCGCGGCTCGGCGCCGACGCCCGGCGGCCGGCTCCGGGCGAGGAGGAGCTGCTGGCCGAGCCGGTGCGCCAGCTCGCCGCGTACTTCGCCGGCACCCTGCGGCGTTTCGAGCTGCCGCTGGACTGGCGGCTCAGCTCCGGCTTCAACCGCCAGGTGCTGCGGGAGCTCGACCGCTCCGTGCCCTACGGATCGGTGGTCGGGTACGGGGAGCTGGCCGCCCGGGTCGGGCAGCCGGGGGCGGCCCAGGCCGTGGGCAACGCCATGGGGTCGAACCCGCTGCCCGTGGTCGTGCCCTGCCACCGGGTCGTGGAGAACGACGGGGGCATCGGGGGCTTCGGCGGCGGCGTGGAGACCAAGCGGATCCTGCTCGCCCTGGAGGGGTTCCTCCCCCAGCCCCTGTTCTGACCCGCCTCCCGGGGGCCCGACCGGCCGCTGTGCAGCCCCTTCCCGGCCCCCCTCCCGGCCCCCTCTTCCGCCCCCTCCCGACCTCCCCTTCCGCCAACGTCCTGACCTGCGCGTTCCGCCGGTCCCCGCGCCCGCATACCCGGTTCCCCCGGGCGGTGGCGGGTGGGACACTGCGGCGGTGACCCCTCCTGCCGCCGCAACCGGCCCCTCCGCGTACGTGCCCGCCCCGGTGCCGCCCACCGCGTACCCGCGACGGGGGTGTCGGGCGTGACCTCCTCCCCCGGGACGCCCCCCGGGCGCGGAGCGCCGGACACCTCTCCCGCGACCCCCGGCGCCTCCCCCGCGTCCCGTGCCGCCGGGGCCGGGCACGGCGGGCCGGTCGACGCCGCCGACCTGCCCCGGCTGCAGCGCCGGATCTCCGGGGTGCTGATCGCCGCCCAGATGCTGGGTGGCCTGGGCGTGCCCATCAGCATCGCCCTGGCCCCCGTGCTGGCCACCGAGATCAGCGGCACCGAGGCCATGTCCGGCTTCGCCTCCACGGCCGCGGTGATCGGCACCGCCCTGGTCTCGCTCCCGCTCGCCGCCCTGATGACCGCGCGCGGACGCCGCCCCGGGCTGGTGGTCGCCTACGCGATCGGCACCCTCGGGGCGGCCCTCGTCGTCCTGGCCGCCTCCGTCAAGAGCTTCCCGCTGCTCATGCTCGGCATGGCCGCCTTCGGCGCCGCGTCCTCCGCCAACCTCCAGGCGCGCTTCGCCGCCGCCGACCTCGCACCGCCCGACCGGCGGGCCCGCGCCATCTCCGTGGTCGTCTGGGCCTCCACCGTCGGCGCGGTGCTCGGCCCCAACCTCTCCGCCCCCGCCAGCGACAGCTTCGCCGGGACCTCCATACCCCAGACGGCGGGCCCCTTCGTCTGGGCCGGCGCCGTCTTCGTCCTCACCGGCACGCTGATCGCCGTGTTCCTGCGGCCGGACCCGCTGCTGACGGCACGGGCACTGGCCGGCCCCGATGAGCAGTCCCGTCAGAGCCGCTCGCTGCGCGCCGGGTTCAGCGCCGTCCGCGCCTCCCCACGCGCCCGCCTCGCGCTGCTCACCGTCGCCGTGTCCCACACCACGATGGTCTCGATCATGGTGATGACCCCCGTCGACCTCGGTCACCACGGCGCCGGCCTCAAGCTGGTCGGCCTGGTCATCAGCGGGCACATCGCCGGCATGTTCGCCTTCTCGCCCGTCATGGGGTGGCTCGCCGACCGGCTCGGCCGGCTCTCCGTGATCGGACTGGCCGCCGGACTGCTCTCGCTCGCCGCGCTGCTCGCCGGCACCGCCGGGGGCAACCACGCCCAGAGCGCGGCCGGCCTCTTCCTGCTCGGCCTCGGGTGGTCCGCCGGGATGGTCTCCGGATCGGCGCTGCTGACCGACTCCGTGCCGCAGCCCGCGCGGGCCGCCGTACAGGGACTGAGCGACCTGACCATGAACGCCTCCGCCGGGATCGGCGGAGCGGCGGCCGGGCTGGTCATGTCCCAGGCGGGCTACGGCTGGCTCAACGCGATCGGCGCCGCGCTGCTGCTGCCGATGGCGGCGCTCGCCCTGTTCACCGCCCGGCGCCACCCCGTGCGTCCGGCGCCCGCGAAGGGCGTCAGTAGCTGATGTGGTAGGCCTTGCGGAGCGTCTCGTGCACGGTCCAGGTGGTCCTGTCGCCCTCCCGGAGCACGCACGCGGAGCCCGGTCCGACCTCCAGGGTCGCTCCGCCCTCCACCTCGATCGTGGCCCGTCCGCCGACCACGACGAACAGTTCGTTGGCCTCCGTGTCGGTGACCACGCCCGGGGTGATCTGCCAGATCCCCCGGATCTGCGAGCCGTCCTCGGCCTCCCACAGGACCTTGCCCGTCACCACGGGGGTGCCGGAGACGACCTGTGCCGGGTCGAGGTCCTCGACCTCCAGTTCGGAGTCGGGGACGTCCGCGACGGACACGGCGAAGGAGGCGGGGGCGGGGGCGGTGTGATCACTGGTGCTCATGGCGCGCCAGCCTAATCCGGCTCTCCCGGGCCGGGGGGTGGCCAGAGCGTCCAGCGTGCACGCGGCGGACGCGTCACTCCGTCGAGCGCAAGCGGCACCCGCCCCTTTTCGGCCAGAGCGGTACGGGCGCTCCCGCGGCCGGGCGGATCCGCGGGGACACTGCGGGGCGGCGACCGCGCCGCCGCCCGCGGGGCCGCTCCGCGGGACGGGTTCGCGCCGGAGCTCGGACGGCGCGTTTGGGGGCGCGAATCCCGTGCCATGGATGGGGACATGCCACTGCACAGAGCATCCGAGGTCCCGGTCCTGTCGGAAGAGGTGCGCGAGGCGCTCGCCGCGCGCCGGCCCGTCGTCGCCCTGGAATCGACGATCATCGCGCACGGGCTGCCGCGCCCGCGCAATCTGGAGGTGGGCCTGGAACTGGAGGCCCTGGTCCGGGCGGAGGGCGCGGTTCCGGCGACGGTCGCGGTCCTGGACGGGGTGGCCCACGCGGGCCTGGACAAGGCCCGTCTGGAGCGGATCGCCGCGGGTGAGGGCGTACGCAAGCTCGGCCACCGGGATCTGGCCCCGGCCCTCGCGACGGGGGCGACCGGTGCGACGACCGTGTCCGCGACGGCCCTGCTGGCCGCGCGGGCGGGGCTGCGGGTGTTCGCCACCGGCGGGCTGGGCGGCGTACACCGCGAGTGGACGCGCTCCCAGGACGAGTCGGCCGATCTCGCGCTCCTCGCGCGGACCCGGATCACGGTGGTGTGCGCGGGGGTGAAGTCGATCCTGGACGTGCCGGCCACCCTCCAGCGGCTGGAGACCCTGGGCGTGGGGATCCTCGGCTACCGGACGCGCCGCTTCCCCGGGTTCTACCTGGCCGACTCCGGCGAGCCGGTCGACTGGACGGTGGAGCGGCCCGAGGAGGTGGCGGCGGTGATGGCCGCCCAGGACGCCCTCGGCGGAACGGAGTCGGCGCTGCTGGTGGCCAATCCGGTGGCGGAGGCCGAGCAGTTGGATCCGCGGCTGCACGACCGGGTCCTGGCGGAGGCGCTCGCCGAGTGCCGCGAGCGCGGCATCGCGGGGCAGGCGGTGACCCCGTTCCTGCTGGACTTCCTGGTACGGGCGACCGGCGGGGCCTCGCTGGAGGCCAACCTGGCCGCGGTACGGGGCAACGTGCGGCTAGGGGCGAGGATCGCCGGGGCCTGGGCGGCCCGCGCATGACGGCGGCACCGGGGGCGCTGGTGGTCGTCGGCGACGTGGTCACGGACGTGGTGGCGATACATCCGGAGCCTCTGGCTCCGGCCACTGACACCGCCGCCAGGATCCGCACCCTGCCGGGCGGCGCGGGCGCCAACGCGGCCTGCTGGGCGGCCCGCACGGGGACGGCCGAGGTACGCCTCCTCGCGCGGGTGGGCGCCGAATCGGCGCGCTGGCACGAGCGGGCCCTGGTCGACGCGGGGGTGCGGCCGCGGCTGGTGGTGGACCCGGCGGAACCGACCGGCACGGTGGTGGCCCTGGTCGGCAAGGACGCGGAGCGGACCTTCCTGACCGACAGCGGGGCCTCGCTGCGGCTGTGCCCCGCCGACTGGGCGCCCGCGCTGCTGGACGGCGCCGCGCACCTGCACCTGTCGGGCTACCTCTTCTTCGCGGACAGCAGCCGGGAACTGGCCCTGGTCGCGCTGCGGGCGGCCCGTACGCGGGGGGTGCCGGTCAGCGTGGACCCCGCTTCGGCGGGGTTCCTGGCCGCGCTCGGTCCCGAGCGGTTCATGGCCGCCGTGGCGGGGGTCGGCGCTCTCCTGCCGAACGAGGACGAGGCCCGGCTGCTGGCGGGGCTGCCGGAGCCGGCCGGGGTGGCTCGGGCGGCGGAGGAGCTGAGCCGGCGGGTGCCGCTCGTGGTGGTGACCCGGGGCACGGGCGGGGCGCTCGTCGCCGAGGCGGGCCGGATCACCGCGGAGGTCGCGGCGGAGCCCGCCGAGGCGGTGGACACCACCGGTGCCGGCGACGCCTTCACCGGCGGCTTCCTCGCGGCCCGGCTCGCGGGCTCCGACCCGGCGGAAGCGGCGCGGGCGGGCTGCCGCGCGGCGGCCGAGGCGGTCACCCGCATCGGCGGCCGCCCCTGACCCCGGCCGGCACCGGGACCGGACAGGACGGCAGCTGCGGTCACGGACGGACGGCACCCCGCCCCGGCACCGACCCCGCCCGCCCGCCCCGCAAGGCCCCGCAAGGCCCCGCAAGGCCCGCAAGGCCCGCAAGGCCCGCAAGGCCCGCCGGAGCACCGGTCACCCGGTGTCCGCCCGGCCGGGGCACCCGGTCCACGCCGGGTGCCGTGCGTCGTCCGCCCGTACCAGCACGTCGGCGGCCGAGGCCGGCTCCGTCTCGCGGGCGTAGCGGGCGAAGGCGGGCAGGGTCCAGCGCGCGCCCTCCTCCGTACGGCGGGCCAGCGCCCCCGGCGAGAGGCTGATGTGCACGCTGAGGTCGAAGGGGAACCAGTGGCCCAGCAGGAGGGGCCCGTGCACGATCAGGACGCCGCCGGCGGGCAGTTCGACGTAGGGGCTGCGGGTGGCACGGTCGGTCACCGGGTCCCAGAGGTCCGGCAGCACCCGCCCGCTGCCGCCGGGGTCGGTCGGGCCGAAGACCTCGCGCCACAGCGCGCCGGTGTCGTACCAGCCGCCGAGGTACGCGTCCACGTCCTCCCGCCCGAACTCGAAGCGGAGCGAGGCCGGCCGCAGGAACCCCCCGGCCGCGACCACGAGCACCGAACGGCCGCGCAGCCGCAGCGCGTCGGCGAGCCGGCCCGCGAGCAGCCCGGTGTCGGCGGCGGGCGCGCCGTCGACGCCGACGCGCTGCCACACCCCCGTCCCGGCGCCGTCGGGGGAGGCCGCGCGGACGTCGTCGAGGTGGCCGGCGAGCCGCTCCGCCATCCGCTGCCAGGTGATCGCTTCGAGCTTCACGGACCCATTGTCAGTGGTGGGCCTTAGCTTTTTTCACGAGGGATCACCGGTGAGAAGGAGCCGTTGGCCCGGCTCGTGGGGAGGGGTCTGTCATGGCTCGGGAGACGACGTACCTGGAGCTGTCCCAGGAGGACGGCGCGGCGCACAAGTTCTACGAGGTGACCGTCGACGGCACCGAGGTCTCGGTGCGTTACGGGCGCATCGGCGCGACCGGCCAGTTGCAGGGCTCCTCGTTCCCGACGCCGGACAAGGCCCGCGCCGCGGCCGCCAAGAAGATCGGCGAGAAGGTCCGCAAGGGGTACGCGCCGGCGGTGCGGGGGGCCCGGGCGGCGCGGGCGGTGACGCGCCGGCAGGTGACCTCGGCGCCGTCGACGGCGCGCGCCGTGGCGCCGGTGCTGTGGCGCTTCCGCACCGGTTCCGCGGCCTTCGGCATCCACGTGGACGAGGACCGCTGCTGGGTCGGCAACCAGGCGGGCGACGTCTACACGGTGAGCCACGGCGGTGAGGTGCTGGCCCGCTACTCGCTGCCGGACGGGGTGAAGTGCCTGGTCGCGGACGAGTTCTGGATATACGCGGGCTGCGACGACGGCACGGTGTACGACCTGTCCTCCAAGGTGCCGTTCGGGGCGTACGACATCGCGGCGGACGTGGACATCTTCTGGCTCGACATCCGTGAGGGCGTGCTGAACGTCGCGGACCGCAACGGCGGTCTGACGGTCATCGACCACGAGGACGAGTTCCAGTGGTCGCGCAGGTCCTCGGGGTCCAACGCCTGGATGGTCCGGGCCGACGACCGGGCCGTCTACCACGGGCACAGCCTGGGGGTGACGGCCTACGCCCCGGACGGCGGCGGGCAGCTGTGGCACACGAACACCAGCGGCTCGGTGCTGTTCGGCTGGCAGGAGCGGGACGCGGTGTACGCGGGGACGGGCCGCAACAGCGTGCAGCGGCTGTCGAAGGCGACGGGCGCGGTCGAGGCCTCGTACCGGTGCGACGCGGCCGTGTACTCCTGCGCGACCTCCCCGGACGGGCGGCACGTGTTCGCCGGTGACCTCGCCTCGTCGGTGTACTGCTTCGACGCCGAGGGGAACAGGCTCTGGAAGCTGGGCACGGGCAGCGGTTCGGCCCTGTCCATGCAGTACCTGGACGGGCGGCTCTACCTGGTCACCACGGACGGGTCCCTGGTGTGCGTGGACGCGAGCGAGGCGGCGATCGCGGCGGCCCAGCAGGGTTCCGTCCCGGCGCCGGTGGACGTCAAGTCGGCCGCGGCCCTGCCGGTGTTCACCCCGGCGGTTTCGGCCGCGGCGGTGGCCACGGTCTCGGTGGCCGCGGTCCCGACGGGCACGGTGGTCGTCGAGTGCGTGCAGCAGGGCGGCCGGATGCGCGTGCAGGTGGTGTCCGAGGGCTTCGAGCCCTCCTGGAACGTCCAGTTCCCGCGCGGGATCCGGGAGGCCGGAGCCCGGTACGTGGTGGACGGACTGCACCCGGCGTCCGGGGGCTTCTACCGGGTGCGCGGCGAGATACGCCGCCTGGTCTGAGGACCACGGCGGGGGCGCGCCCGCGGGGCCGTGCCGTGGCGGACGGGGGTCACCACGGCACGGCCCCGCGGGCGTGCGCGCCGGGGGCACCTCACGAGGTCCGGGCCGATGTCACGGAGGGCCGATTGCCTTTCCGGACAAGGTGATATGCGCACCGCACGGCGGTATCACAACGGCATGAGTCTCGTCGTTTTCGAGTCGCTGAAGCAGATCCACTGTGCCGAGTGCCGACGGGGCCCGCTGCGCCGTCTGGTGCGCGAGGCCGGTGTGCCCCGTTGCCTGGACTGTGCAGATCTGGGGCACCTGGTGTACCTGCCGCGGGGCGACGCCGCGCTCACCCGCCGCGCCCGGGAGGCCAGTTCGCTCTCCGCCGTCGTCGTGCGCCGGCACCGGCGGCGGCGCCGTTACGAACGCCAGGGCCTGCTGGTCGAGGACGCGGCCCTGGCCCGCGCCGAACGCGCCTGCCTCGCGGACGCCGAGGCCCGGGCTCGCCGCCGGGAGCGCGACCGGGCGCGCCGCGCGGCCGAGGACGTCCGGTTCACGGCGGCGTTCGCCGCCGAGATCACGCGGCTGTTCCCCGGATGCCCTCCCGAGCGCGCGGAGGCGATCGCCGCCCACGCCTCGGTGCGCGGCAGCGGCCGGGTCGGCCGCACCGCCGCGGGCCGGGCCCTGGACGAGCAGGCGGTGTCGGTGGCGGTACGGGCCGCCGTGCGGCACGCCGACACCGAGTACGACGCGTTGCTGATGTCGGGTGTCCCCCGGTTCGCCGCCCGCGCCCGTCTGGCGCCCCTGATCGACGCGGTGCTGGACGGCTGGCGCACGGCCGCCTGACGCCGGTTCACGGCGAGGTGACGGCCTGCTCCAGCAGTTGGTGCAGGACCCGCTTCTCCTGCTCGGTGAGCCCGGACAGCGGGGAGTCCACGACGAGGAGTTCGAGCAGGCGCGTCCGCAGCGCGGCGCCCTCGGCCGTGAGGACGAGGTGCTTGGCGCGCCGGTCGGTGGGGTGCGGATGGCGCTCGACCAGGCCCTGCTTCTCCAGCTTGTCGACGACGAAGGTGGTGTTGGAGGGCTCGCAGGTCATGCGTTCGGCGAGCTCCCGCATGGTCATCGGCCCGGTCATCTCGCGCAGCGCGGTCGCCTGGGCCGCGGTGAGGCCCAGGGTGGCGGCGCGCACCCGTACGTGTTCGGTGATCCGCTGGGCCAGTCCGTTCACCAGACCGCACAGCTGTCGCTCGGCGATGGGCTGTGGATCGGGTGACGTCGTCATGCCGCCACCCTATCAAACCCATCAAGCCTGAATATTTACAGCTTGAATCATTCGAGCTTGATGCTTATGGTGGGCGCCGTCGCCGCGGGACGGACCTGCGGCGGGCTGACGCGAGATCAAAGGAGATGGCCCGTGGCCGATGTGACGGTGGCTCAAGTGACCCAGGCGGCTCAGGTGACTCGGGACGCCCGGGACGGACGACGGAGCCGGCCTGCGGGAATCCGCTCGATCCAGCTCGGCGACACGAAGGTGACGTACGTTCCGGACGGCGATGTACGGCTCCGGCCGCTGCCGCTGCTCCAGGACACCACCGACGAGGTGTGGGCCGCGCACCCGGAGTACCTGGACGCCGACGGCCACCTCGTGGGGAGCATCGGCAGCCTGCTCGTGGAGCACGGCGACCGCGCGCTCCTGATCGACGCGGGCTTCGGCCCGCGGAGGTACGAGGCCCCGGACGGCCCCCTCGCCACGGTCCACGGGGGCGCCCTCCCGCAGCACCTGGCCGAACTCGGCCGCCGCCCGCAGGACGTCGAAGCGGTCGCCTTCACCCACCTGCACGTCGACCACCTCGGCTGGGCGTCCCTTCCCGCCCCCGGCGACGACGGGCTCCTGTTCGCCCACGCCGACCTCCTGGTCTCCGGGCCGGAGTGGGAGAGGCGCGACCTGCTGGAGGCCCAGGGCACGGGCGAGCAGGTCGCGGCCATGGCGCCGCAGGTCCGTACGATCACGGACGGGCAGGAGATCTTCCCCGGCGTCCACGTCCGGATCACCCCCGGCCACACCGTCGGGCACGCCGAGTACGTCATCACCGGGGGCGGGCGTCGCCTGATCGCCTTCGGCGACGCGGTGCACTCCCCGATCCAGATCGACCACCCGGAGTGGTCCTCGGCCTTCGACCACGACCCCGCCCTGACCGCCGGTCACCGCCGGCGTCTCGTCGCCGAGCTGGCGCGGCCCGACACGATCGGCTTCGGCGTCCACTTCGCCGACGTGGTGTTCGGACGTGTCCGCCAGGACGGGGACGGCCCGGCCTGGCAGCCCGTGGACGCCTGACCCCCGTCGGGGTCGACGGGACCGGCCGGCAGGGCCTAGTTCATGCGGAACCGGCGGTAGAGCACGACCCCGCCGAGCAGCAGCACGCCACTGCCGGGCAGCAGGTAGCCGAGGCCCTCGGAGCCCGTGTGGGCCAGGGCCGAGGTGTGGAGCGGGGGTACGGCCGGGGCGGGCGCGGACGGCGGCGCCGACGGGGTGACGGGGCGCACGGCGACGGGCGGCTGGGCCGGCTTGCCGACGGTCGGGGGCTGCTGCCCGTTGACGGAGGTGTTCCCCTGGGAGGCGTTGCCGACCCCGACCACGCTCACCGAGTTGCCGCTGATGTTGAGCGGCAGGTCGACGGGGAGCTGGAGGCCGTTGCCGGAGAGCAGCCCCGGGGAATCCTTTCCGCGTCCGTCGGCGACCGCTCCTCCCGCGTTGCCGGACGCGGATGCCGCCCCCTGCGCGGACGAGGCCGGACCGGCGGGCCGCGGCCGCGGATTCGCCTCGCCCGCGGACCCGTTGGCACAGCGGTTGCCGCTCGCGGAATTGAGCACCCCGACGACGCTCACCGTGTTCCCGCACACGTTCACGGGGACGTGCACGGGCAACTGCACCAGGTTCCCCGAGAGGAGGCCCGGCGAGCGTTCGGCGCGCCCGCCCGCGTCCGCGTCGGCGTGGGCGAGGGCGCCCACCCCCGCGACCGCCAGTCCACCGCCCGCGACCATCGCCGCGATCAAGCCATTCCGACGACTGTGACGCATCAGATTTCCTGCTTTCCGAAGGGGTTCGGGGCATCTCGCCCACACCGGAAACAACGCCGTGAACCCATTCGGGTTATAGAGCCGGTAGGCATTTCACTCCATCGTGTACTGGGTAGTGCCTATTTCATGACGGAACGACCGCTGCTGCTCCTGGACGTGGACGGCCCCCTCAACCCCTTCCGCGACCCCTTCGCCGCCCTGCGCGGGTACGCGAGCCACCGCATGCGCCCCGACGTCTGGCTCTCCTACCGCGACCCGGAGTCCCGCCGCGCCCGGCGCGGCCTGCGGGTCCGGCTGCACCCCACCCACGGGGCCCGGCTGCTGGCCCTGCCCTTCGACCTCGCCTGGGCCACGGCCTGGACGCACCAGGCCAACACCCTGATCGCCCCCCGCATAGGCCTTCCCGACGATCTTCCGGTCATCGAGTGGCCGGAACTCTTCGCCCGCGACCCCGACGGGCTCTTCTGGAAGACCCGGCCCCTCCTGGACTGGGCGGCCGGCCGCCCCTTCGCCTGGGTCGACGACATGATCACCGCGGAGGACCGGGCCTGGGTGGCCGCCCACCATCCGTCCCCGGCCCTGCTGCTGCGCGTCCACCCCCGCCACGGCCTCCGCGACCGCGACTTCACGGCCCTGTCGACGTGGGCCGCCGCCGTCACCGGGGCAGGGCCGTGAGGGGGTCCGTGGAGGCGGGGGCGGGGGTGGGCCACCAGTCGTCGCTGCCGGGACGGGATTCGTAGCCGTACCAGAGGCCCTCGCGGCTCAGGCGGAGCTGGCGGGTGCCCGAGGTGAGCCGGTTGCGGTCGGGGCGGAAGGAGCCCTGCCCGGCGGCGAGGAGGGCGGGCCGGGCCCGGTCGAAGGGGCCGGCCGGAGGATCCCAGGGCTCGTCGAGGACGGTCAGCGCGGACAGGCCGCCCTGGCGCCAGGCCGCGGCGGCGCGGGCCAGGTCGGTGCTGGTGCGGCCGGTGGCCCGGGCCAGGTCCCGGTACAGGGTGCGGGCGGCGCCGGTGAGGCCGGCCGTGGGATGCGCGGAGGCCAGCCGGACGGCGTCCTGCCACGGCGTGAGCCCGCCGGTCGGGTCGGCTCCGGTGCCGAGCAGGACGAGGGCGCGGGCGGCGGCGTCGGTGGCGAGCTGGTCCAGGGCCAGCGGGTCCGGGGCGGCCGGATCCGCCGGGTAGGCGGGCGGCAGGCCGACGGCGGCGGGCGCGGCGAGCGGGGCGGGCAGCGGGGGCAGGACCGTACGGACCACCGCCGCGCGGGCGGGGACGCCGGGGAAGTCCGGTGCGGCGTCGGGCTGTTCGCGGGCGGCGTGGGCCGCGTTGCGCCGGGCCAGCTCCTCCAGGAGCTCGCGCTCCCCGCGGCCGCGCAGGAGCAGCAGGACGAAGGGGTCCGCGTCCAGCAGCCGGGCCGCCCGGTAGCAGAGGGCCGCGGCGTGCTTGCAGGGCGGCCGCCCCACGTCCGGGCAGGAGCAGCGCACGACGAGCTCGCCCGCGCCGGGCAGGACCGTCCCCGCGAGGGACTGCGGGACCTCGCGCTCCAGCAGGGCTCCCAGGGCTGTCGGGTCCGCCGCCACCGCCTCCAGGACCTCGGCCCACTCGGTGTCGGTGAAGGCGCCCATCGACAGCTCGGTCCGGTACGGGCGGGCCCGGCTGCCCCGCACGTACGCCACGATCCGGCCCGGGGTGACCGTGACGGCGTCGACATGACCCTCGGCGGCGTACGCACGGCCCCGCGCGAGCCGGGCGGCGTCATGCGCGCGCTCCTCCAGGGCGGCCACCCAGGCACGGCCCCACCAGGTGAGCGCCTCCACGCCCGCGGGCACCGTCTCGAAGGTGCGGCGGCGGTCGTCGCGCGCGGTGATCACGCCGGCCTCCGCAGGGAGACGAGATCGGCCAGCTCCCGGTCGGTCAGCTCGGTCAGCGCCGACTCGCCGGAGCCCAGCACGGCGTCGGCCAGGGCGCGCTTGGCCTCCAGCATCTCGGCGATGCGGTCCTCGACGGTGCCCTCGGCGATGATCCGGTGGACCTGGACGGGCTGGGTCTGGCCGATGCGGTAGGCGCGGTCGGTGGCCTGTTCCTCCACGGCGGGGTTCCACCAGCGGTCGTAGTGGACGACGTGTCCGGCGCGGGTGAGGTTCAGGCCGGTGCCCGCGGCCTTCAGGGAGAGCAGGAAGACGGGGACCTCGCCGGACTGGAAGAGGTCGACCAGTTCCTCGCGGCGGGCGACGGGGGTGCCGCCGTGCAGGAGCCGGCAGGGGATGCCGCGGTCGGTGAGGTGCTTCTCCAGGATCCGGGCCATCGTCACGTACTGGGTGAAGACCAGGACCGAGCCGTCCTCGGCCAGGATCGTGTCGAGGAGCTCGTCGAGCAGGGCGAGCTTCCCCGAGCGGTGCGGGATCCGGGCCGGATCCTCCTTCAGGTACTGGGCGGGGTGGTTGCAGATCTGCTTGAGCGAGGCCAGCAGCTTCATGATCATGCCGCGGCGTTCCATGCCCTCGCTCGACTCGATCACCGCCATCGCCTCCTCCACCGCCGCCTGGTAGAGCGAGGCCTGCTCCCGGGTCAGGGACACCGGGTGGTCCGTCTCGGTCTTGGGCGGCAGTTCGGGGGCGATCCCCGGATCGGACTTCTTGCGGCGCAGCAGGAACGGCCGCACCAGCGCCGCCAGCCGGGCGACCGCCGCCTCGTTGCCCCCGTCCTCCTCTTGCTGGTGCTCCACCGGGCGGGCGTGGCGGGCCCGGAAGGCGGTCAGCGGGCCCAGCAGGCCCGGGGTGGTCCAGTCGAGCAGGGCCCACAGCTCCGAGAGGTTGTTCTCGACGGGGGTGCCCGTCAGGGCCACGCGGGCCGGGGCGGGGATGGTCCGCAGCGCCTTCGCGGTCGCCGAGTGCGGGTTCTTGACGTGCTGGGCCTCGTCGGCGACGACCATGCCCCAGCTCTGCCGGGCCAGCTGGGCGGCCGCGGCGCGCATGGTGCCGTAGGTGGTGAGCACGAAGCCGCCGCCCGGCCCGTCCAGGCTGCGGCCCGTGCCGTGGAAGCGGCGC
The DNA here is from genome assembly GCF_041435355.1 of Streptomyces sp. NBC_01276. Taxonomy (GTDB): domain Bacteria; phylum Actinomycetota; class Actinomycetes; order Streptomycetales; family Streptomycetaceae; genus Streptomyces. The sequence continues at coordinate 5,763,058 of NZ_CP108442.1, read as the reverse complement.
ACCGGCGTCCCCGGCGCGAACTTCTCGATCTCCCTCTGCCAGTTGCCCAGCAGGGACGCCGGGCAGACCACCAGGGTCGGCTCGGGCCGGGCGCGGTGCAGGTGCAGGGCGATCAGCGTGACCGTCTTGCCCAGACCCATGTCATCGGCGAGGCAGCCGCCCAGCCCGAGCGAGGTCATCAGGTCCAGCCAGGCCAGACCCCGCAGCTGGTAGTCCCGCAACGTCGCCCTCAGCCCCGCGGGCGCCGCGACCGGCGCCAACTCCCCCGTCAGCCGCTCGCGCAGCGCGGCGAGCGCCCCGACCGGGACGGCCGGCACGCTCTCCCCGTCGACCTCGGCGGACCCGCTCAGCACGACGGCCAGCGCGTCCACCGGGTCCAGCAGCCCCAGCTCCCGCTTGCGCGCCTTGCGCACCAGCTCCGGATCGACGCGCACCCACCGGTCGCGCAGCCGGATCACGGGCCGGTGCGCCTGCGCGAGGGCGTCCATCTCACCCGGGGTGAGCCGGTCCCCGCCCAGGGCCAGCTCCCAGGAGAAGGCGAACAGCCCCGCCGCGTCGAAGAACGCGGTGCCGTCGGTGGCGGAACCGGGCGCGGTGGACCGTACGACGGCGGTCGCCGAGAGCGTACGGGCCAGCTCGCGCGGCCAGTGGACCGTGACTCCGGCCGCCGCGAGGCGGGGCGCGGCGGCGCCCAGCAGGTCTTCGAGCTCCGGGTCGGACAGGGCCAGGGCGTCGGGCACGGGCTGGTCGAGCAGGCGCAGCAGCGGCGGCCAGACCCGGGCGGCCCGGCGCAGCGCCAGCACGGCGTCGATCCGGGCGCGGGGGCCGAATCCGGCGGCGGCCGCCCCGGCCCACAGCAGCCCGGCATCGGTCACCAGGGTCGGGTCGGCGAGGCTGTGGACCTGGACGACGGCGGCTCCGGCACGGCGCACCTCCTCCGGCTCGGCCTCGTCGAACAGGCGGAAGGAGGACAGGTCGAGCCGCAGCGAGATGCCCACCCCCGCATCGGCGCCGGCCGCGACCTGCGTGGCCCACTCCCGTATCCCCGGCACCCGCTGCGGCTCCCGCGCGGCGAACGGCCGCCCGGCGGCGAACGGCGCGGCCGGGGTACGGGGCAGGGTGTCGGCCACGGCGTCGAGGAACGCCCGGACCAGGGCCTGCGGTTCGGGCAGCGTCAGCGGGCGGCGGCCGGCGAGCGGGGTGGCGTACGCCTCGTGGGGGAGGGCGGCCGCGAGGGCGCGCAGGTACGCGACGTCCTCGGCGTCGAGGGGCCCGGCCCGCCAGGCGTCGATCCCGTCGGGGGTGAGCCCCGGCAGCAGGCGGCCTCGCGCGGTGAGGGACAGCGCGAGCCGGGCGGCGGTGCCCCAGGCACGGGTGGCGGGATGCGCGGTGGGGCTGTGGGGCGCCCCGACGAGCACGGGCAGGGCCTCGGCCACGGACAGGGTCACGGCGGGCACGGTACGGGTACGCACCCCAGCGCCGTGCGGCCGGACCACCTGGAGCGGGCCGGGGGTACCGGTCTCGGGCAGCGGATCCCCTTCGGGGCACCAGAAGGCCATCCGGCCCTCACGGGGGACGGCGGCGGGAAGGAACACGGCGGCGCGGCGGAGCAGGGGCGACGGGGGCACGGGCGGCGGCCCCTGCCGGTACTGCTGCGGCATGGTCTGCGGTGTGCTCACGGCGCCCCCTCCCAGGTCTCCGGCCCCGCCCGGTCATGGCGGATCCACTGCCGCCGAGTCTAGGCGGACCCTCTGACAACCGCCGCTGACCTGCGCGGACACCCCCGGTGACGGCGGCCGGAGCGGCCGGGTGGGGGCGGGCGGCCGGGCGCGGGCGGCCGGGTGGGGCGAATCGAGCAGCCGGGGCGGACGGGGCCGGCCCGCGACCGGTCAGCGGGTCCGGCGGCCCCGCTCGCACGCGAACCCGTACACGGGCCGCCCCGCCGGGGCGCTGGTCCGCCAGGGCAGGCCGGAGTCGTCCGGCCGCAGGATGCCCGGGGATCCGCCGGGGCCGCTCCAGCGCAGGTCGAAGCACCACTCGCAGTCACATCCGGTGGCGGCGGCCTCCACCCTCGAAACCGCGGGCTCGGCCGCCGAGACCCGTAGGGGGAAGGCCGGTGGGACCATGGACATGAGGCGATGTCCATGCGTACCGGAAACGAGCCGGTGACCGCCCGCAGCCCGCTGCGCCTGCGGCTCTGGCTGAGTCTGTGGGGGCTGCTGTGGGGAGCCGCCGGGACGGCGGTGTTCTCGATGGCCGGCCTGCCCGGGTGGGCGGCGGCGTGCGCGGTCCTCGTGCTGGTCGCGGCGGTGGACATGGCCGTCGTCGTGCGGCACATCCACCAGGGGCCGCACTACCAGCCGGGCCCGGACGTGCCCCCGTACGAGCCTCCCCGCCGCCGCCCCTGAGTCACTTCTCGAAACGGGCCGCGGCCAGGTACTCGGGCTGCGGGTCGAGGGCGGCGGCGAGCCGGAAGTGGCGCCGCGCCTGCTCGTGCCGCCCGGACCGCTCGTGGGTCCGGGCGAGCGCGAAGTGGGCGAAGGCGTTGTCCGGCTCCCGCTCCAGCACCAGCGCGAACTCCCGCTCCGCCGACCGCAGCTGCGCCGACGCGAAGAAAGCCCGGGCGCGCAGCAGCCGGGCCGCGGTGTTCTCGGGGTGGGCGGCTATCACGGAGTCGAGGAGCCGGAGCGCGCCGCGCGGGTCGCGGGCGGCGAGCAGCCGCTCGGCGGCCCGGTAGTCGATGACGTGGGTCTCGGGGCTGGTCTCCTGCGGGCCCGAGCCCGCGCCCGGGGCGGGCGGCTGCTGGGGCGGCGGGGGCGGGGTATCGGACACGATGTCTTTCCTTCCCTCCGGGGGCGCGTTCAACGCCCCCCGTCGCCGCGCCTGTTCCACACCGCCGGCCGACCGCGCGGGCTCAGTCGCCGGCCGGGACCTCCGGAGCCGCGGGCTCCGCCGCCCGCGCCACGAGTTCCTTCCACACTGCGCGCACCTGCGGTTCCAGCGCCTCCAGCGGCCCGTCGTTGTCGATGACCAGCGTGGCCACCGCCAGCCGCTGTTCCCGCGTGGCCTGCGCCGCCATCCTGGCCCGCGCCTCCTCCTCGGTCATGCCGCGCAGCGCGGTGAGCCGCGCCAGCTGGGTCCCGGGGGCGGCGTCCACGACCACGACGAGGTCGTACAGGGGCGCGAGGCCGTTCTCCGCGAGCAGCGGTACGTCGTGCACCACGATCGCGTCGGGGCCCGCGGCCCGTTCCAGCTCGGCGGACCGGGCCCCGACCAGCGGGTGGACGATCGCGTTCAGGGCCCGCAGCCGCTCCTGGTCCGCGAAGACGACGGCTCCCAGTCTCGGCCGGTCGAGGGCCCCGTCGGCGGTCAGCACGCCGTCCCCGAAGGCCCGCACCACGGCCGCGAGCCCGGGGGTGCCGGGCTCCACGACCTCCCGTGCGATCCGGTCGGCGTCCACGACGACCGCCCCGTACCCCGCCAGCAGCCGCGAGACCTCGCTCTTGCCGGCACCGATTCCGCCTGTCAGGCCCACTTTCAGCATGCTCCGCACCCTAGGCCCCGCCGGCCCGCGAAGACCAGGCCCCCCAGGGCCACCCGCCCCGCCCACGCCGTACCCGGCTGCCTACGCCTCGCCCTCGCGCTCGGCGAGGAAGCGCTCGAACTCGCGGCCGATCTCGTCCGCCGACGGGATCTCGGCGGGCTCGGCGATCATGTTCCCCCGGGTTTCGGCCCCGGCCGCGGCGTCGTACTGGTGCTCCAGACCCTGGACCAGGCTGACGAGCTCCTCGTCGCCCTCGCGGATCTGCCGGTCGATCTCGGTCTGCGTGCGGTGCGCCTCGGTGCGCAGGGCGTGCGCGACGGCCGGCAGGACCAGCCCGGTCGCGGCGGTGATCGCCTCCAGCGCGGTGAGCGCGGCGTCCGGGTACGCGGAGCGGGCGACGTAGTGCGGTACGTGGGCGGCGACGCCCAGCACGTCGTGCCCGGACTGGCCGAGGCGGTACTCCACCAGCGACTCGGCGCTGCCGGGTACCTGCGCCTCGTCGAAGGGGCTGCGGTGGCCGGGCATCAGGTCGGTGCGGTTGCCGTGCGGGGTGATGCCGACGGGACGGGTGTGCGGGACGCCCATGGGGATGCCGTGGAAGTTGACCGAGAGCCGGACTCCGAGCCGCTCGACGATCTGGCGGACGGCGACGGCGAAGCGCTCCCACTCCACGTCCGGCTCGGGGCCGGAGAGCAGCAGGAAGGGCGCGCCGGTGGCGTCCTGGACGAGGCGGACTTCCAGCCGGGGTTCCTCGAAATCGGTCCAGTGGTCGCGCTTGAAGGTCAGCAGCGGGCGCCGGGCCCGGTAGTCCACCAGGCGGTCCGCGTCGAAGCGGGCCACCACCTGGTGCGGCAGGGTCTCCAGGAGCCGCTCGACGATCTGCTCGCCGGCCTCGCCCGCGTCGATGTACCCCTCGAAGTGGTAGAGCATGACCAGCCCGGCCGAGTCCTGGGCGAGCGCCAGGTCGGCCACCGCCAGGCCCTTGGCGTCCCATTCGTACAGACCCTGTGGATCAAGCACCCTCACCACTCCTCCCTCGCGCCGTGTTCTCCGGTGCCAACGTCCAAGGAGGCCCGGCCATTCCCCAGTTGGCGGCTTTCACAGGAAGAACGACGCGACGAGGCCCGCCCCCCGGAGGGGACGGGCCTCGTCGTTCAGCTCAGCTCACGCCGTGGCGCGACGCCTGTGCTGCGCTGCGATCAGCTCTGGCCGCCGGCCAGCTTCTCGCGGAGCGCGGCCAGGGCCTCGTCGGACGCCAGGGCGCCGGAGGTCTCGTCCGCACCCTCGGAGGAGTACGAACCACCGGAGATGCTGGCGCCGCCACCGGCGTTGCCACCGGCGGCCGGGGCGGCAGCGCCCTCGGCAGCAGCGGCCTCGTCGGCCTCGCGGCTCTTGATGACCTGCGCCTGGTGCTGCTCGAAGCGGACCTGCGCCTCGGCGTACTGACGCTCCCAGGTCTCGCGCTGGGTGTCGAAGCCCTCGAGCCAGTCGTTGGTCTCGGGGTCGAAGCCCTCGGGGTAGATGTAGTTGCCCTGGTCGTCGTAGGACGCGGCCATGCCGTACAGGGTCGGGTCGAACTCGACCGACGCCGGGTCGGCACCGAAGGACTCGTTGGCCTGCTTCAGCGACAGCGAGATCCGGCGACGCTCAAGGTCGATGTCGATGACCTTGACGAAGATCTCGTCGTTGACCTGGACGACCTGCTCCGGGATCTCCACGTGGCGCTCGGCCAGCTCGGAGATGTGGACCAGACCCTCGATGCCCTCGTCCACGCGGACGAACGCACCGAACGGAACCAGCTTGGTGACCTTACCCGGGACGACCTGACCGATCTGGTGGGTCCGGGCGAACTGCTGCCACGGGTCTTCCTGCGTCGCCTTCAGCGACAGGGAGACGCGCTCGCGGTCCATGTCGACGTCGAGGACCTCGACGGTGACTTCCTGGCCGACCTCGACAACCTCGGACGGGTGGTCGATGTGCTTCCAGGACAGCTCGGAGACGTGCACGAGACCGTCGACGCCGCCCAGGTCCACGAAGGCACCGAAGTTGACGATCGAGGAAACGACGCCGGAGCGGACCTGACCCTTCTGCAGGGTGGTGAGGAACGTCTGGCGAACCTCGGACTGGGTCTGCTCGAGCCAGGCACGGCGGGACAGGACCACGTTGTTGCGGTTCTTGTCCAGCTCGATGATCTTCGCCTCGAGCTCCTTGCCCACGTAGGGCTGGAGGTCGCGGACGCGACGCATCTCGACGAGAGAGGCCGGCAGGAAGCCACGGAGGCCGATGTCGAGGATGAGACCACCCTTGACGACCTCGATGACGGTACCGGTGACGATGCCGTCTTCTTCCTTGATCTTCTCGATCGTGCCCCAGGCACGCTCGTACTGAGCGCGCTTCTTGGACAGGATCAGACGGCCTTCCTTGTCCTCCTTCTGGAGAACCAGGGCCTCGATCTCGTCGCCGACCTTGACGACCTCGTTCGGGTCGACGTCGTGCTTGATCGAGAGCTCGCGGCTCGGGATCACGCCCTCCGTCTTGTAACCGATGTCGAGGAGAACCTCGTCCCGGTCCACCTTGACGATGACGCCGTCGACGATGTCGCCGTCGTTGAAGTACTTGATCGTCTCGTCGATGGCCGCGAGGAACGCGTCCGCGTCGCCGATGTCGTTGACCGCTACCTGCGGAGGGGTGGTGGCGGTGGTCTCGGTGCTGCTCGTCATGTGGGAAAGGGCTCCGGTTACGGACAGAAAGTCGTAGGTACTGCTACGCCGGGAGCCCTTATCGGCAACTGCCGAAGCCGGACAGCCAAGGAAGCCCCAGTTCCGCCAAAGCGGCAGGGCCTCGAAAACCGAGGGGACATCAACAGAAGCAAGCGCAGCCTGCTAGGTCTGAGGAGCACAGGCTCGCAGCGCAACTTGTAGCATACGGGGGCAGCCGGACAGGGTCAATGCGCGAAGGCGCACACTGCGGGCAGATCGCCGCACAACCGGCACAATTCGTGGGCGGGGACGCCCCGATGAGCAATCCAGAACCCATCCGCAGACTACGACGACGGGCCCCATGAACCAAGAGGACTACGCCCCCGAAGACGCGTACGACGCCGAAGGCGCCGACGGGGACGACGCCGAGGCCACCCGGCGTGACGCCGGGGAAGCGGAGAGCAGCCGGGCGAGCCGCGGCTGGTGGGACCGCAACGCCGACGACTACCAGAGCGAACACGGCGCCTTCCTGGGCGACGACCGCTTCGTCTGGGGTCCGGAGGGCCTCGACGAGGAGCAGGCCGCCCTGCTGGGGCCCGCCGCCTCCCTCAAGGACAAGGACGTCCTGGAGATCGGCGCCGGGGCCGCCCAGTGCTCGCGCTGGCTCGCCGCCCGCGGCGCCCGGCCCGTGGCCCTGGACCTTTCGCACCGCCAGCTCCAGCACGCCCTGCGCATCGGCGGCGACGTCCCGCTCGTCGAGGCCGACGCCGGCCGGCTCCCCTTCCGCGACGGGTCCTTCGACCTGGCCTGCTCGGCCTACGGGGCCGTCCCCTTCGTCGCCGACCCGGTGAACGTGATGCGCGAGGTCCACCGGGTACTGCGCCCCGGCGGCCGCTGGGTCTTCTCCGTCACCCACCCGCTGCGCTGGGCGTTCCCCGACGAGCCCGGCCCGGAGGGCCTCTCCGTCGCCGCCTCCTACTTCGACCGGACCCCGTACGTCGAGCAGGACGAGCAGGGGCGCGCCGTCTACGTCGAGCACCACCGCACCCTCGGCGACCGGGTCCGGGACGTGGTCGGGGGCGGGTTCCGCCTGCTGGACCTGGTGGAGCCGGAGTGGCCCGAGTGGAACACCCAGGAGTGGGGCGGCTGGTCCCCGCTGCGCGGCAACCTGATCCCGGGAACCGCGATCTTCGTCTGCGAGCGCGACTGACATGATCCGCAGCGCCGCCCTCGACGCCCTGCCCGTACGGGAGGCCCTGCCCGCGCTCGCCTCCGCCCTGGAGGACCGGGGCGCGGCGGTGCTGTGCGCCCCGCCCGGCACCGGAAAGACCACGCTGGTGCCCCTGGTGCTCGCGGGGCTGGTGGGGGGCGGCCCGCAGCGCCGGGTGCTGGTGGCCGAGCCACGGCGGATCGCCGCCCGGGCCGCCGCGCGGCGGATGGCGTGGCTGCTGGGCGAGCAGCCGGGCGCCTCGGTGGGCTTCACCGTGCGCGGGAAGCGGGTCGTGGGGCCCTCGACCCGCGTGGAGGTGGTCACCACCGGCGTCCTGCTCCAGCGGCTCCAGCGGGACCAGGAGCTGGCCGGGGTGGACGTGGTGGTGCTGGACGAGTGCCACGAGCGGCACCTGGACGCCGACACCGCGGCCGCCTTCCTCCTCGACGTGCGCGAGGCCCTGCGCCCGGAGCTGCGGCTGGTGGCGGCCTCCGCGACCACCGACGCGGCGGGCTGGGCCCGGCTGCTCGGCGGCGCGGGCGGGGACCCGGCGCCGGTGGTCGAGGCCGCGGGCGTCTCGTACCCGGTGGAGACCGTGTGGGCGCCGCCGGCCCGGCCGGTGCGGCCCCCGCACGGGATGCGCGTGGACCCGGCGCAGCTGACGCACGTGGCGTCGGTGGTCCGGCGGGCCCTGGCGGAACGTTCCGGCGACGTGCTGTGCTTCCTGCCCGGCGTGGGCGAGCTGGGCCGGGTCGCCGGGCAGCTGGGCGCGGTGGGGGCGGAGGTGCTCCAGGTGCACGGCCGGGCGGCCGCCGCCGTCCAGGACGCGGTGCTGACGCCGTCGGCGCACCGCCGGGTGATCCTGGCGACCGCCGTCGCGGAGTCGAGCCTGACCGTGCCCGGCGTACGGGTGGTCGTGGACTCCGGGCTCGCCCGCGAACCCCGCGTGGACCACGCGCGGGGCCTGGGCGCGCTGGCCACCGTACGGGCGTCCCGTGCCGCGGGCCGGCAGCGGGCCGGGCGGGCCGGGCGCGAGGCGCCGGGAACGGTCTACCGCTGCTGGGCACAGGCGGAGGACGCGCGGCTGCCCTCCTTCCCCTCCCCCGAGATCCGCACCGCGGACCTGGCGGCGTTCGCGCTCCAGGCCGCCTGCTGGGGCGATCCGGACGCCTCCGGTCTGGCCCTGCTGGACCCGCCGCCGGCCGGGGCGATGGCCGCCGCGCGGGAGGTCCTGTCGGTCGTCGGCGCGGTCGACCCCGCGGGCCGGCCGGCCCCGCGCGGGCTGCGGATGGCCCGGCTGGGGCTGCATCCTCGGCTGGCGCGGGCGCTGCTGGACGGTACGGAGGCACTGGGCGCGCGGCGGGCCGCGGAGCTGGTGGCGCTGCTGAGCGAGGAGCCGCCGCGGGAGTACGGGGACGACCTGGCCGCCGCCTGGCGGTCGGCCCGGCGCGGCGGCGACGCCTACGCGGGGCGCTGGCGGGCGGAGGTCCGCCGGCTGGAGCGTGCGGTGTCCCCGGCGGGCCGCGGGACCTCCGCCCCGGCGGGCGCGGCCGGGCCGGGCGTCCCGGAAGCCGCCGCGCGCGGTGTCTCCCCCGCCCCGCCCCTTGCCGAAGCCGGGACGCGGCCCCGGACCCCTTCGGGGTCTGCGGCCCCGGACCTCCGCGCCCCCGCCGCCGGCGAGGCCGGGACGGACGCCGCCGCCGGGCTCGTCGCCGCGCTGGCGTTCCCCGAGCGGGTGGCGCGGGCCAAGGGGGGCGGGGGGTTCCTCATGGCCTCCGGGACCGGGGCCGAGACCGGCGAGGGGTCGGGGCTGCGCAGCGCGCCCTGGCTGGCCGTCGCCGTCGCCGACCGGGCCGCGCACTCCGCTTCCGCCCGCGTCCGCCTCGCCGCCGTCATCGACGAGGACACCGCCCTGGCCGCAGCCGCCCACCTGCGGACCGGGGGCGAGGAGGTGCACTGGGAGGACGGGGACCTCGTGGCCCGCCGCGTCACCCGGCTCGGTGCGATCGAGCTGGCCTCACGCCCGCTGCGCGAACCCGACCCGGCGGCGGTCCGGGCCGCCCTGCTCGACGGGCTGCACGCGGAGGGCCTGGGCCTGCTGCGCTGGTCCGCGGACGCGTCGGCGCTGCGGGCCCGCCTCGGGTTCCTGCACCGCACGCTGGGCGGCGCCTGGCCCGACGTGGCCGAGGACGCGGCGCTGCTGGAGCGTGCCGACGACTGGCTGGAGCCGGAGCTTTCGCGGGCCCGCCGCCGCGCCGACCTGGCCCGGATCGACGCGGGCCAGGCCCTGAACCGGCTGCTGCCGTGGGCCACCGGCGAGGCCGTCCGGCTCGACGAGCTGGCCCCGGAGCGGATCGAGGTGCCCAGCGGTTCCCGGATCCGTGTGGACTACGGGGCCGAGCAGCCCGTCCTCGCGGTCAAGCTCCAGGAGCTGTTCGGGCTGGCCGAGACCCCGCGCGTGGCCGGGGTGCCGGTCCTGGTCCACCTGCTGTCGCCGGCCGGGCGGCCGGCCGCCGTCACGGCCGACCTGGCCTCCTTCTGGCAGGGCGGCTACCGGGCGGTCCGCGCCGAGCTGCGCGGCCGCTACCCCAGGCACCCGTGGCCCGAGGACCCGGCGGCCGCGGAGCCGACCCGGCACACCAACGCCCGGCTCAGGCGCTGACCCCGTCCTCCTCCCGCCGGCGGCCGCGGGCCTCCAGCCAGAGGGCCGCGGCGAGCAGGGCCAGGCCGACCGGGGCGAGGCCGGCCGGCGCGTACGTGTGGAGCGCGAGGACCTTCGTACGGTTCGAGGCGACCAGGTCGAAGGTGTACTTCGCGTAGTCGGGCCGGATCGTGACGTGCCCGGCGAAGGCGGTGAGCCGGCCTTCGGGAGCGCTCGCCGCGATGCCGCCGCGCATCTCCTGCTGGATGTCCTGCTCGGCGTTGACGGGGGCACCGGTGACGGGGTCGACCCAGAAGCGGGCCTTGACCGTGTACCAGAGGGTGGTGCCGGTGGTCTGCTCGATCGTCGCCGGGTCGATGCCCTCGATGGGCATCTTCTTCGGCATGGGCACCTTGGTCCAGGGAACGGTCTGCTCGAAGTAGTAGACCTCCATGCCCCGGTAGGTGCGCGGTCCGACGTAGTGGATCGGGGAGGAGGTGCGGGTCTGCGCGTCGAAGTAGAGGTAGTCGCGGGGTTCGGTGAAGAACGGCCACTTGAACTCGATGCCCTCGCGTGTGACCGGGTCCCCGTCGACCATCTCGCCGGTGGCGTGCACCGGGTCCTGGGTGTGGGCGTCGAAGAGGTAGCGCTCGGGGATCCTGGAGACCATCTTGCCGTCCGGCCCGATGATGTAGGTCAGGGTGTCCCAGACGACGACGTCCTTGCCCGCGTCGGCCTCGACCTCCCGGGACGCCTCGACGTTGCCCTTGAGGGTCTGGACGATGGTGACCTTGTCGACCTTCTTGGGCTGCATGCCGCCCGCGTAGTCGAGGAGGGTCGCGTCCTTGGCCTCCAGGACCATCTCCTGGTACTGGCCCGGCGGGATCTTGGCGAGCCTGGGGTACGCGTACCAGCGCAGCAGCGGTGCGAGGGCTGCGCAGAACACGGCGAGGGCAAGCAGGACGAGACTCGCTCTGCGTCGCACGGCCGGCCTCCTCTACTTTCCGGGCGCGGCGGGCGCGGTGGTGAGCAGGGGCTTGGGGGAGGTCTTGCCCTCCGGCGCCCCGAACGCCGTGACGGCGAGGACGAGGGCCAGGGCGGCGGCCAGCCCGATGGCGGCGGCGACGAGTGCGCGCATGCCGGGGCCTCCGATATCTGATGGGGCGTCAGGGAGGCGTACCGTAGCAACGCGGGGGCGAGATGAGAACCCGTCTGGACCTGCACCGGAAGAAGGCCCGTCCCGCCCGGGCGGCGGGCGGGACGGGCCTGTGGCCCACGGCGGGCGGCGGGAGCCGGCCCTACGGGGTTCGCGGGGGGAGCGCGCCCGGGGTGGGGCTCGCCTTGGGCGAGGCCGGGGCGGAGGGCGTCGCCGAGGGGGAGGCCGACGCGGAGGGGGTGGGCTTGGGGGTCGGGGTCGAGGTCGGCGTCGGCGTCGCGCTCGGGGTCGGGGTCGGGGTCGGGCTAGGCGTGGGAGTCGGGGTTGGGGTCGGCGTCGGGCTAGGCGTCGGCGTGGGAGTCGGGGTTGGGGTCGGGCTCGGCGTCGGCGTCGGCGTCGGGGTGGGACTCGGGGTCGGCGCAGGCGTCGGCTTCGGCGACGGGGTGGGCGTGGGGGTGGGCTTCGGGCCCGTCGGCTGCCCCGCACCCGTACCCGTACCCGTACCCGTACCGGCACCGGCACCGGCACCGGCACCGGCACCCGTACCGCCACCGCCGCCGGAACCACCCGCGTCCGGGACCTCGTGCGTGCCCTGGAGGTAGTACGCGTACCAGGACCGCACCGTCCTCAGGTACTCCCCGGACTGGTTGTAGGAGAGCACCGCCCGGTCCAGGCCCGCCCCGGTCCGCAGGTCACGGTTGCCGGCGCACAGGTAGCGGCCGGCCGCGAGGGCCGCGTCGTGGACGTTGTTCGGGTCGCGCCGTCCGTCGCCGTTCGCGTCCTGCCCCCAGGCCGCCCAGGTGGACGGGATGAACTGCATCGGCCCGACGGCCCGGTCGTACCGGGCGTCGCCGTCGTAGGCCCCGCCGTCCGTGTCGGAGATGTTCGCGAAGCCGTTGCCGTCGAGCACGGGCCCCAGGATGGGCCGCAGCGTGGTTCCGGCGGCGTCGACCTGCCCGCCGCGCGCCTGGCCCGACTCGACCTTGCCGATCGCCGCGAGCAGCTGCCAGCGCAGCCCGCAGCCGGGGTCGCTCTCCCCCACCTTCTGCTCGGCCCGCCGGTACGCGGCGAGCACGCTCGCGGGGATCCCCTGCGCGCCCTGCGACCCCACCTGCAGCACGGTCTGCAGGGACACCGGACCGGCCGCCGCGTCGGGCGCCGGACCGGGGGTCGGCCGGGCGGCCGCCTGCTCGCCCTCCGGCAGCAGCACGGCCGGGGGCTGCGGGCTGAGCAGCGGCGGGAGTTCGGTGAAGTAGGAGGAGTCGCCCCCGGCGGCGCCCGAGCCGCCCGCCACCGCGGCGGACTGCGAACCGGCGGTCTCCCCGGCCGCGGCCAGCCGGTCCGCGAGCCCGGCGGCCGGGCCCTGCGAGGCCGTCATCGCGGCGGCGACCAGAGCCGAGACCAGAGCGGCGGCCGCACTTCTGCGCAGGCCGCGTCCGACTATTCGTGCCGACATGAGCGGGACCCCTCCCCTAGACGTCCGCGTGACCCTACGTCAACTCCCTGCACACGGCACGCAATGCGGCCCGGAAATTCACCGGATCCCCACGTCCCTGCGCAGGTCACGCATACTGTCCCGACGACCGGGACCCAGGAGACGCGTCATGCCGTTCACTCTCAGCCATGCGGCCGCGGTACTCCCGGCCATCCGCCGGACCGGCCGGGCCCGGGGGCCCCTCGTGGCCTCCGCCCTGGTGCTGGGGTCCTTCGCGCCGGACACCTTCTTCTTCGCGGACGCCGTCGTCGAAGGCCTCATGGGCTACGGCACGTTCGCGCATTCGCTGCCGGGCGTGCTCACCGTGGACGCCGCCCTGACGGCCGTCCTCGCCGGGTGCTGGCTCCTGTTGCGCGAGCCGCTGGTGGCGCTGCTGCCGCGGGCCTGGCGGGGCAGGACGTACGCGTTCGTACGCGGCGCGTCCTGGCGGGAGCGCCGGACGCCCGCGCTGGCACTGTGGTTCTACCTGTCGGCGGTGACCGGCTCGCTCACCCACGTGGTGTGGGACAGCTTCACGCACCCGGACCGCTGGGGGACGAACGCGCTGCCGCGGCTGGGCGAACCCTTCGCCTTCGGCCTGCCCCTGTACTCCTTCGTCCAGTACGGCACTTCGGCGATCGCCGCCGGTGTGCTGCTCCGGTTCACCGCGACCGCGCTGCGCCGGCTGCCGGCCGCGCCCGTGCCTTCGGCGGTGCCGGTGCTCGGCCGCGCGGTGACGCTGTGGGCGTCCGCGCTGGTGGCCGTGTGCGTGGCGGTGGGGGTCACGCTGCGGGTGCTGCGCTTCTTCACGTTCTTCGACCGGATCCGCACCCCGCTCGACATCATCCCGACCGTCTGCTTCGGCGCGGGCGGCGGCCTGGCCGTCGGACTGCTGCTCTACGGGCTCCTCGTCCGCCTCCTGCAGCGCCGCGGCCGCCACCGCGACCGCGAGGACGGCGACCGCACCGGCCCGGACGCGCGGACGCCCGTCCCCACCGCCTAGGCGGGGACGGGCGCCGACGCGGCCGCGGCGGGGTCAGTGCGCGGCGGACTCCCAGTCCGTGCCGACGCCCACGGACACGTCGAGCGGAGCCCGCAGTTCGACGGCGGCGGCCATCTCGCGGCGCACCAGCTCCTCGACCCGCTCGCGCTCGCCGGGGGCGATCTCCAGCACGATTTCGTCGTGGACCTGGAGCAGCATCCGCGAGGTCAGCCCGGCCTCGGCGAGGGCCTTGTCCACGCGCAGCATGGCGACCTTGACGATGTCGGCGGCGGTGCCCTGGATGGGGGCGTTGAGCGCCATCCGCTCGGCGGCCTCGCGGCGCTGGCGGTTGTCGCTGTTGAGGTCGGGCAGGTAGCGGCGGCGCCCGAACACGGTCGCCGTGTACCCGGTCGCCCGGGCCTCGTCCACCACGCGCTGGAGGTAGTCGCGCACCCCGCCGAACCGCTCGAAGAAGGTGTCCATCAGACCGCGCGCCTCGGCGGGCTCGATGTTCAGCTGCTGGGCGAGACCGAAGGCGGACAGCCCGTACGCCAGACCGTAGGACATGGCCTTGATCTTGCGGCGCATCTCGGCGTCGACGGCGGAGCGCTCCACCCCGAACACCTGGGAGGCGACGGTGGTGTGCAGGTCCTCGCCCGACAGGAACGCCTCGATGAGGCCCTCGTCCTCGGAGAGGTGGGCCATGACGCGCAGCTCGATCTGGCTGTAGTCGGCCGTCATCAGGGACTCGTAGCCCTCGCCGACGACGAAGCCGCGGCGGATGGCGCGGCCCTCGTCGGTGCGCACCGGCACGTTCTGCAGGTTGGGGTCGGTGGAGGACAGCCGTCCGGTCGCGGCGACGGTCTGGCTGAAGCTGGTGTGCACCCGGCCGTCGGCGGCGATCGCCTTGACCAGGCCCTCCACGGTGACGCGCAGCTTGGCCTGCTCCCGGTGCCGGAGCATGATCACCGGGAGTTCGTGGTCGGTCTGCGTGGCCAGCCAGGCGAGCGCGTCCGCGTCCGTGGTGTAGCCGGTCTTCGTCTTCTTCGTCTTCGGCAGGTCCAGCTCGCCGAAGAACACCTCCTGGAGCTGCTTGGGCGAGCCGAGGTTGAACTCGTGGCCCACCGTCGCGTGCGCCTCCTTCACCGCCTGCTGCACGGCCGCGGCGAACTGCTGCTCCATGCCCTCCAGGTGGTCGCGGTCGGCGGCGATGCCCGCCCGCTCCAGCCGGGCCAGCAGCTCCGAGGTGGGCAGCTCCATCTCGTGGAGCAGCTCGACGGCGCCGACCTCGGGCAGCTTCGCGGTGAAGGCGTCACCGAGGTCGAGGACGGCGCGGGCCTGCGCCATCAGGGCGTCGGCCTCGGCGGTCTCGTCGGCGCCGAAGGCCAGCTGGCCGTCGGCCGCCGGGGGCTGGAGCTCGCGGCCCAGGTACTCGACGGACAGCACGTCCAGCGCGAAGGACCGCCGGCCCGGCTTGACCAGGTAGGCGGCGAGCGCGGTGTCCATGGTGACCCCGGCCAGGGTCCAGCCGTGCTCCGGGAAGACCCGCATCAGGCCCTTGGCGTTGTGCACGACCTTCGGGCGGTCCGCGTCGGCGGCCCAGGCGGCGAAGGCCTTGTCGTCGCCCTCGTCCAGGGCGGACGGGTCGAACCAGGCGGCCGCCCCGCCGGCCGCGGCCAGCGCGATCTCGGAGACGTTGCCCTGGCCCAGGCCCCAGCTGTCGACGGTGGAGACGCCGAGGGGGCCGTCCGCGTGGGCCGCGAGCCACGGCGCGAGCTCGCCGGCGCCCAGTACGGACGCGTCCAGCTCGACGCCGGCCACCGGAGCGGGTGCCTCCTCCTCGGCCGCGCCCGGGTCCACGGCCAGCAGCCGCTCGCGCAGCGAGGCGTTGCGGATCTCCAGCACGTCCAGCACCCCGGTGACCGCGGACCGGTCGTAGGGGGCGCGCTCCAGGTCGGCAGGGGTCCTGGGCAGCTCCACGTCCTTGACCATCTCGGTCAGGACCCGGTTGAGCTTCACGGATTCCAGGTGGTCCCGGAAGTTCTGCCCGGCCTTGCCCTTGACCTCGTCGGCGCGCTCCACCAGCTCCGCGAACGACCCGAACTGGGTGATCCACTTCGCGGCGGTCTTCTCGCCGACGCCCGGGATGCCGGGCAGGTTGTCGGACGGGTCGCCGCGCAGCGCCGCGAAGTCCGGGTACTGCTGCGGGGTGAGGCCGTACTTCTCCTCGACCTTCTCCGGGGTGAACCGGGTCAGCTCGGAGACGCCCTTGGTCGGGTAGAGCACGGTCGTGCGCTCGGACACCAGCTGGAAGGAGTCCCGGTCGCCGGTGACGATCAGCACGTCGAAGCCCGCGGCCTCGGCCTGGGTCGCGAGCGTCGCGATCACGTCGTCGGCCTCGAAGCCGTCGACCGCGAACCGCGGCACCTTCATCGCGTCGAGCAGCTCGCCGATCAGCTCGACCTGCCCCTTGAACTCGTCGGGGGTCTTGGAACGGTTCGCCTTGTACTCGGGGAACTCCGTCGAGCGCCACGTCTTGCGGGACACGTCGAACGCCACCGCGAAGTGCGTGGGCGCCTCGTCGCGCAGCGTGTTCGCCAGCATCGACGCGAAGCCGTAGATGGCGTTGGTCGGCTGGCCCGTCGCGGTCGTGAAGTTCTCCGCGGGCAGCGCGAAGAACGCCCGGTACGCCAGGGAGTGCCCGTCCATGAGCATCAGGCGGGGGCGGTCCGCTGCGGTCGGCTGGTCGGTCTTCTTCGATGCTGAATCTGCCACGCCCCCGATCCTAGGGCTCCCCACCGACAATTCCGGCGCGGGCGACCGGCCGGCCATCCCGGGCGGGCGGCACCGCGCCCCGGCACCCGGCCGCCCCGGTCCCGGCTCCGGCTCCGGAGGCGACGGACCGCCCTCCCCCTCCCCCCTCGGCCGTGCAAGGATCTGGCGGACGCGGCAGCACGTGCCGCGTCCGTACGTACGCTCGAAGGAGAGCGCGATGGCGACCAAGCCGCCCACAGGCGACCCCGTGCAGGACGCACCCCAGGTCACCCCGCCCCAGCACGCGGCCGCCGGCCTCCCGGCGATCGGACACACCCTCAAGATCGCGCACGCGCAGATGGGCCTGGCCCGCACCGCCCGCACCCTCCTCAAGGTCAACCAGAAGGACGGCTTCGACTGCCCCGGCTGCGCCTGGCCCGAGGGTGACAAGCGGCACACCGCCGAGTTCTGCGAGAACGGCGCCAAGGCCGTGGCCGAGGAGGCCACGCTGCGCCGGGTCACCCCGGCGTTCTTCGCCGAGCACCCCCTCGCCGACCTCGCGACGCGCTCCGGGTACTGGCTGGGCCAGCAGGGCCGCATCACCGAACCGATGTACCTCCCCGAAGGCGGCGACCGCTACGAGCCGGTGAGCTGGGAGCGGGCCTTCGAGGTCATCGCCGAGGAACTGCGCGCCCTGTCCTCCCCCGACGAGGCCGTCTTCTACACCTCCGGCCGCACCAGCAACGAGGCGGCGTTCCTCTTCCAGCTCTTCGCCCGCGAGTTCGGCACCAACAACCTGCCGGACTGCTCGAACATGTGCCACGAGTCCTCCGGCTCCGCCCTGAACGAGACCATCGGCATCGGCAAGGGCAGCGTCTCCCTCGAAGACCTCCACCAGGCCGAACTGATCATCGTCGCCGGGCAGAACCCGGGCACCAACCACCCCCGCATGCTCTCCGCCCTGGAGAAGGCCAAGACCGCCGGCGCGAAGATCATCTCGGTGAACCCGCTGCCCGAGGCCGGCACCGAACGCTTCAAGAACCCCCAGAACCCCCTCGGCATGCTCAAGGGCACCGCCCTGACCGACCTCTTCCTCCAGATCCGCATCGGCGGGGACCAGGCCCTCTTCCGGCTCCTCAACAAGCTCGTCATCGAGACCGAGGGCGCCACCGACGAGACCTTCATCGCCGAGCACACCCACGGCTACGAGGAGCTCGCCGCCGTCGCCCGCAAGGCCGACTGGGACGAGACCCTCACCGCCACCGGCCTCACCCGCCCCGAGATCGAACGCGCCCTGGCCATGATCCTGGCCTCCAAGCGCACCATCGTCTGCTGGGCCATGGGCCTCACCCAGCACAAGCACGCCGTCGCCACCATCCGCGAGGTCGTCAACCTCCTCCTGCTCCGCGGCGACATCGGCCGCCCCGGCGCCGGCGTCTGCCCCGTCCGCGGCCACTCCAACGTCCAGGGCGACCGCACCATGGGGATCTTCGAGCGCCCCGCACCCGCCTTCCTCGACGCCCTCGACCGCGAATTCGCCATCACCTCGCCGCGCGCCCACGGCTTCGACGTCGTCCGCTCCATCCAGGCCCTGCGCGACGGCGAGGCCAAGGTCTTCTTCGCCATGGGCGGCAACTTCGTCGGCGCCACCCCCGACACCGACGTCACCGAGGCCGCGGTCCGCCGCGCCTCCCTCACCGTGCACGTCTCCACCAAACTCAACCGCTCCCACGCGGTCACCGGCCGGCGCGCCCTGATCCTGCCCACCCTCGGCCGCACCGACAAGGACGTCCAGGCCACCGGCAAGCAGTTCGTCACGGTCGAGGACTCCATGGGCATGGTCCACGCCTCCCGCGGCAACCTCGCCCCCGCCTCCCCCCTGCTGCTCTCCGAACCCGCCATCGTGGCCCGCATGGCCCGCGCCGTCCTCGGCGACGCCTCCGCCACCCCCTGGGAGGAGTTCGAACGCGACTACGCCGCCATCCGCGACCGCATCGCCCGCGTCATCCCCGGCTTCGAGGACTTCAACGCCCGCGTCGCCCACCCCGGCGGCTTCCGGCTGCCCCACGCCCCCCGCGACGAACGCCGCTTCCCCACCAAGACCGGCAAGGCCAACTTCACCGCCGCCCCCGTCGAGTACCCGCGCGTCCCCGCCGGCCGCCTGCTCCTGCAGACCCTGCGCAGCCACGACCAGTACAACACCACCATCTACGGCCTCGACGACCGCTACCGCGGCATCACCGGCGGCCGCCGCGTCGTCATGGTCCACCCCGACGACGCAGCCGAGCTGAACCTGCCCGACGGCTCCTACACCGACCTCGTCAGCGAATGGAACGACGGCGTCGAACGCCGCGCCCCCGGCTTCCGCGTCGTGCACTACCCCACCGCCCGGGGCTGCGCCGCCGCCTACTACCCCGAGACCAACGTCCTGGTCCCCCTCGACTCCACCGCCGACACCAGCAACACACCCGCCAGCAAGTCCGTCGTCGTGCGCTTCGAACCGGCCTGATAGAACGGCACCGCACACATCGGTTAACGATCGTTGACGAACGGAGCAGACCCATGGGCGAGCAGCACGCCGTGAAGTTCCCGCAGGAAGTCCTCGACGAGTACACCGCCCTGGGCATAGACCTGCCCGCGCTGTTCTCGGCGGGCGCCCTCGGGATCCGGATGGACATCCGGATACTGGAGGCCTCCGCCGAGCGGGTCGTCGCCACGATGCCCGTCGAGGGCAACACCCAGCCCTACGGACTCCTGCACGGCGGCGCCTCCGCCGTCCTGGCCGAGACCCTCGGCTCCGTCGGCGCGATGATGCACGGCGGCATCAAGAAGGTCGCCGTCGGCGTGGACCTGAACTGCACCCACCACCGCGGCGCCCGCTCCGGCCTGGTCACCGGCGTGGCCACCCCCGTCCACCGGGGCCGCTCCACCGCCACCTACGAGATCGTCATCACCGACGAACAGGACCGCCGCGTCTGCACCGCCCGCCTCACCTGCCTGCTGCGCGACACGGACTCTTAACAACAGGGCCGATACGGGCAGTTGTGCCACCACCGGCGCCGGTCTAGCGTTCCCGCATGGGATCGGGACCGGCGCCGCCGCGCACCACGACCGCGCGAACACTCACACTGACGGCCCTCCCGGCCGCCACCCTCCCCGGCTGCGCCGGCGCCCCCCGCGACACCCCGACCGGCGGGCCGCGGCGGTGAGCGGCGGCATCGGGCCCGTGGAGCCCGGGGAGGGCACGAGCGGCCGCGAGGGGCCGCGCCCGGGGCCCCGTACGCCCCGGTGGCTCGACCGCGCCCGTACGGCCGCGGGGCGCCACCGGCGGGTCCTGGTGGCGCTGGGAGCCGCGGCCGTTCTGGCCGCGGGCACCGCCCGCTGGTACGCGACCCGGCCGCAGGCACCCCCGCCCGCGGCGCCACCTCCCCCCTCCCAGGCGCTGTCCCTGACGTACGGGGAACCACTGGATCCGGCCCCGGCCGGAACCGCGTTCGCGTTCACTGTGCGTGTGCGGACCTCCTCCGGTCCGGCCGTCACGGTGGAGCGGATCGGCCAGCCGTCGGGGGCACTGAGCGTGATGATCCGGCCACAGCTGCCGGTCACGGTCGCGGCGGGAGAAGTCCGCGAGCTGATCCTGACGATTCAGGCGAAAGACTGCGTGCATGTAGCACGGAATTCCAGCCTCCCATTCTTGGAAGTAACCCTGAGTAATGGATTCCAGAAAGAGGATCACAGTTACATCCCCGGTGACCGATATGCGCGAGATCTTTCCGTCGCGCTGACCAGGGCCTGTCCCGAAGGTCGAGACAACGGCACGCCTGCGCCGTCATGACCAAAACCCCCCAGGGTCCTGGCATGACAGGACCAAAACCACTCCACAGTCCTCACGCGTCTCAGCATGCGGACGCGACGAACCGGCCTGAATTCCCCCGTTCCACCCGCACAGATCCGCTATGTATTACGCCGTGGCATAACAAGAGAGTCACATCATTGGCCTCAGCCCTCCATATCCCCCGAAGAGCCGCCTAGAGTCACCGCCAGTTACCGCGACCGCCGGATTCGATTCAGTTCGGTTCCCCGCGTTCGACTCGACGCGTCCCACGGGGGACGCGGCGCCTGGAAAGGACTGATCGTGCGTCATCGTCAGCTCATCGCCGTAACCGCCGCTCTCGCCGCGGGCGCCCTCACCCTCACCGCCTGCGGCTCCCGCGACAGCGGCAGCACCGCCGGCGACGGTGGCAACACCACGGTCGTCATCGGCGTCGACGC
This sequence comes from Streptomyces sp. NBC_01276, assembly GCF_041435355.1. Taxonomy (GTDB): domain Bacteria; phylum Actinomycetota; class Actinomycetes; order Streptomycetales; family Streptomycetaceae; genus Streptomyces. Next base: position 5,742,326 of record NZ_CP108442.1, on the reverse strand, counting down.
CCCCCTGACGGGCGACCTCTCCGCACTCGGCCTCGGCATCAAGAACTCCGCCGACCTGGCCGCCAAGCAGGCCAACGAGAAGAAGTACGTCAAGGGCGTCACCTTCAAGATCCAGGCCCTCGACGACCAGGCGCAGGCCTCCTCCGGCCAGCAGAACGCCACCAAGCTCACCGCCGACAAGGACGTCCTCGGCGTCGTCGGCCCGCTGAACTCCTCGGTCTCCGAGTCCATGCAGAAGGTCTTCGACGACGCCAAGCTGGCCCAGATCTCCCCGGCCAACACCAGCCCGTCCCTGACCCAGGGCCCCAAGTGGGCCGAGGGCCAGAAGGTCCGCACCTACAAGAGCTACTTCCGCACCGCCACCACGGACGCCATCCAGGGCCCGTTCGCGGCGCAGTACCTCTTCAACAAGGCGGGCAAGAAGAAGGTCTTCATCATCGATGACAAGAAGACCTACGGCGCCGGCCTCGCCGGCACCTTCAAGGGTGAGTTCACCAAGCTCGGCGGCGCCGTCGCCGGCGAAGGCCACATCGACCCCGAGTCCAAGGACTTCTCGGCGATCGTGACCCAGGTCAAGAGCTCCGGCGCCGACGTCGTCTACTACGGCGGCGAGTACCCCGCGGCCGGCCCGCTCAGCAAGCAGATCAAGGCCTCCGGCGCCAACATCCCGCTCGTCGGCGGCGACGGCATCTACGACAAGAAGTTCGTCGAGCTCGCGGGCGACGCCGCCACCGGCGACTTCTCCACCTCCGTCGGCGCCCCCGTCGAGAGCCTGCCCTCCGCCAAGGAGTTCGTGGCCAACTACACCAAGGCCGGCTACAAGGACCCCTTCGCTGCCTACGGCGGCTACTCCTACGACTCCGCCTGGGCCGTCATCGAGGCCGTCAAGAAGGTCGTCGACGCCAACAACGGCAAGCTCCCCTCCGACGCCCGCGCCAAGGTCCTCGAAGCCGTCCAGGGCGTCTCCTTCGAGGGCGTGACCGGCAAGGTCTCCTTCGACGAGTTCGGCGACGCCACCAACAAGCAGCTCACCGTCTACAAGGTCGACGGCGGCGAGTGGAAGTCCGTCGAGTCCGGCACCTACGGCGGCTGACCTCCAACGGCTAGCCCGCTAGCTCGCTAGCCCCTCACCCCTCATCTTTGCCGCGCGGGGCGCGCACCATTGCGCCCCGCGCGGTGTCACATCCGTCGAAAGACTCGGAGGACCTGCGGTGCACGAACTGCCGCAACAGCTGGTCAACGGCCTGCTACTGGGATCCATGTACGGGCTCGTCGCCATCGGCTACACGATGGTTTATGGCATTGTCCAGCTCATCAACTTCGCCCACGGCGAGATCTTCATGACCGGCGGGTTCGGAGCCCTCACGGTCTGGCTGATGCTCCCCGGTGGCACCACCATGTGGGTGGCCCTGCCCCTCATGCTCATAGGCGCCATCCTCGTCGCCACCCTCATAGCCGTCGGCGCGGAACGCTTCGCCTACCGCCCCCTCCGCAGCGCACCCCGCCTCGCACCGCTCATCACCGCCATCGGCCTCTCCATCGTCCTCCAGCAGGCGGTATGGGCCTGGTACCCCGACGCGAAGTCCTCCGTCGTCTTCCCCGAAATCCCCGGCGGCCCCTTCCACATCGGCAGCATCACCATCCAGACCGGTGACGTCTTCCTCCTGATCGCCGCCCCCATCTCCATGGCCTTCCTCGGCTTCTTCGTCAAGAAGACCCGCACCGGCCGCGGCATGCAGGCAACCGCCCAGGACCCCGACACCGCGAAGCTCATGGGCATCAACACCGACCGCATCATCACGGTCGCCTTCGCCCTCGGCGCCACCTTCGCCGCCGTCGGAGCCGTCGCCTACGGCCTCAAGTACGGCGAAGTCAACTACCGCATGGGCTTCATCCTCGGCCTCAAGGCCTTCACCGCCGCCGTCCTCGGCGGCATCGGGAACATCTACGGCGCCATGATCGGCGGCCTGGTCCTCGGCCTCGCCGAGACCCTCACCACCGCCTACATCGCCGACGTCCCCGGCATGAGCCAGCTCGGCGGCCAGTCCTGGGGCAACACCTGGGCGTTCGTACTCCTCATCCTCGTGCTGCTCTTCCGACCCCAGGGTCTGCTGGGCGAGCGCGTGGCCGACAGGGCGTGAGAACCATGACGACTACCACCACGGACACCACGCAGCAGCCGGTCGCCACCGGCCGCCGGGGAATCACCCTCCCCGAGAAGACGGCCCGCGCCCTCGCCACCGCAGGCGGTGCCCTCACCGTCATCTCCTGCTTCCTCGCCTGGACCTGGACCTCCGCCTTCCCCGGTGACCTCACCGTCTACGGATACCCCGGCGGCCTCCAGTGGCTCGTCCTCGTCGGCGGCGCCCTCACCACCCTCTTCGGCCTCTCCTCCTACGGCGTCAAGGGCCTCCGCTGGCTCACCCCCGCCGGAGCCGACGCCGCGATCAAGCTCTCCGCCCTCGGCACCCTGCTCACCATGGCCTACACCGCCTGGGCGATCAGCAACACCCTCGGCGGCCTGGTCAACCTCGAACCCGGCGCGTTCGTCGCCCTCGTCACCGCGCTCGCCGCCTACCTCGGCGCCCGCTCCCTCCCCTTCGAGCGCCCCGCCGGCGACCCCGCGGACCCCGAAGACACCTGGTGGGAGCAGACCAAGCACAACATCGGCAACAGCTGGGCCGTCACCAAGGCAGCCCACGCCGGCGGCACCCCCAAGGCGGCCCGCGCCCTCCCGGCCTACGCCGAAATCCTCATCATCACCGCGGTCCTCGCCGTCGGCCTCGGCGTCTTCACCTACGGCGTCACCACCCCGTACCAGGAACTCTTCATCGGCTTCCTGATCGCCGCGGGCTTCGGCTTCACCGCACTCAACAAGGCCGGCCTGGTGGGCCGCTTCACCGCACTCACCGCCAAGCACCGCAACGTCGCCCTCGTCGGCGCCTTCGTCGCGGCCGCCGCCTTCCCCCTCACCCAGACCGACGACCAGTACGCGACCCTCGGCGTCAACATCCTCATCTTCGCCACCGTCGCCCTCGGCCTGAACATCGTCGTCGGCCTCACCGGCCTCCTCGACCTCGGCTACGTCGCCTTCCTCGGCGTCGGCGCCTACACCGCGGCCCTGGTCTCCGGCTCCCCCAACTCCCCCTTCGGAGTGCACTTCCCCTTCTGGGCCGCGATCCTCCTCGGTGCGGTCGCCTCCATGGTCTTCGGCGTCCTCATCGGCGCCCCGACCCTGCGCCTGCGCGGCGACTACCTCGCCATCGTGACCCTGGGCTTCGGAGAGATCTTCCGGATCTCCATGAACAACCTCGACGGCGTCTCCGGCCCGGACCTCACCAACGGCCCCAACGGCATCGCCGGCGTCCCCAACGTCGACCTCTTCGGCTTCGACTTCGGCGCCAGCCACAGCATCCTCGGATTCACCGTCGGCCGCTTCGCCAACTACTTCCTGCTGATGCTCCTGGTCACCCTCATCGTGATCATGGTCTTCCGCCGCAGCGCCGAATCCCGCATCGGCCGCGCCTGGGTCGCCATCCGCGAAGACGAGACCGCCGCCGAAGCCATGGGCATCAACGGCTTCCGCGTCAAGCTCATCGCCTTCGCCCTCGGCGCCACCCTCGCCGGCCTCGCCGGAGCCGTACAGGCCCACGTGAACTACACCGTCACCCCGGACCAGTACGTCTTCGCCAACGCCGTCCCCCCGAACTCCGCCTTCCTCCTCGCGGCGGTCGTCCTCGGCGGCATGGGCACCATCTCCGGCCCCCTCGTCGGCGGCGCCCTCCTCTTCATGATCCCCAACAAGCTCCAGTTCCTGGGCGAGTACCAGCTCCTCGTCTTCGGCATCGCGCTCGTCATCCTGATGCGTCTGCGCCCCGAAGGCCTCATCCCCAACCGGCGCAACCAGCTCGAACTCCACAAGGACCTCGAAGCGCCCACAGTCCTCGGCAAGACAGGGGCCTGATCCATGACCACCACCACGACCGAGACGACGACCGAGACGGTCCTCGACGCCCGCGGCGTCACGATGCGCTTCGGCGGCCTCACCGCCGTCAAGAACGTCGACCTGACCGTCCGCAGCGGCGAGATCGTCGGCCTCATCGGCCCCAACGGCGCCGGCAAGACCACCTTCTTCAACTGCCTCACCGGCCTCTACATCCCCACCGAGGGAGAAGTCCGGTACAAGGGCACGGTCCTGCCCCCCAAGTCCTACAAGGTCACCGCGGCCGGCATCGCCCGCACCTTCCAGAACATCCGTCTCTTCAACAACATGACGGTCCTGGAAAACGTCCTCGTCGGACGCCACACCCGCACCAAGGAAGGCCTCTGGTCCGCCCTCCTGCGCCTGCCCAGCTTCGGCCGCGCCGAAGAAGCCAGCCGCCAGCGGGCCATGGAACTCCTGGAGTTCATCGGCCTCGACCACAAGGCCGACCACCTCGCCCGCAACCTCCCCTACGGCGAGCAGCGCAAGCTGGAGATCGCCCGCGCCCTCGCCAGCGACCCCGGCCTCATCCTCCTGGACGAGCCCACCGCCGGCATGAACCCGCAGGAGACCCGGGCCGCCGAAGAGCTCATCTTCGCCATCCGGGACAAGGGCATCGCCGTCCTCGTCATCGAGCACGACATGCGCTTCATCTTCAACCTCTGCGACCGCGTCGCCTGCCTCGTCCAGGGCCAGAAGCTCATCGAAGGCACCGCCACCGAGGTCCAGAGCGACGAGCGCGTCATCGCCGCCTACCTCGGCGAGCCCTTCGAAGGCGCCCCCGGCGCCGAGGAGGCCGCGGAGGTCGAGGCGGCGGAGGCCGCGGCCACGGAGCCCGAGGCCCCGGCCGCCGACGCCACGGAGGCCGAAGCCACCGAGGCCGACGCCCCCGCGGCCGAAACCGCGGAAGCCGAAACCGCAGAGGCCGACGCCCCCGCGGCGGACGCCCCCGCGGCCGCGGCCGACGCCGCGGAGCAGGACAGCACCACCAGCACGGACGGAGAAGCCAAGTGACCGCCCTCCTCGAGGTCGAAGACCTCCGCGTCGCCTACGGCAAGATCGAGGCCGTCAAGGGCATCTCCTTCAGCGTCCAGGAAGGCGAGATCGTCACCCTCATCGGGACGAACGGCGCCGGCAAGACGACCACCCTGCGCACCCTCTCCGGCCTGATCAAACCGCGTGGCGGCCAGATCAAGTTCGAGGGCAAGTCCCTCAAGAAGGTCCAGGCGCACGACATCGTCGCCCTCGGCCTCGCCCACTCCCCCGAGGGCCGGCACATCTTCCCGCGCATGACGATCGAGGACAACCTCCTCCTCGGCGCGTACCTGAAGAACGACAAGGTCGGCATCCAGCAGGACATCGACCGGGCCTACGAGCTCTTCCCGATCCTGGGCGAGCGCCGCAAGCAGGCCGCCGGCACCCTCTCGGGCGGCGAGCAGCAGATGCTCGCCATGGGCCGCGCGCTCATGTGCCGCCCGAAGCTGCTCATGCTCGACGAGCCCTCCATGGGCCTCTCGCCGCTCATGATGCAGAAGATCATGGCCACGATCGCCGAACTCAAGGCGGCCGGCACCACGATCCTGCTCGTCGAGCAGAACGCCCAGGCCGCGCTGTCCCTGGCCGACCAGGGCCACGTCATGGAGATCGGCAAGATCGTCCTGTCGGGCCCCGGCCGCGAGCTCCTCGTCAACGAGGACGTCCGCAAGGCCTACCTCGGCGAGGACTAGTCCCCGCCACCCCCGCACACGCGTGAGGCCCGTCTCCCCCGAGGGGGAGACGGGCCTCACGCGTACGCCGCGCCGTTACTCCTTGGCGGCGTTCTGCTTCTTCTCCTCGGCGTCCTCGATGACCGCCTCGGCGACCTGCTGCATGGACATGCGGCGGTCCATGGAGGTCTTCTGGATCCACCGGAACGCGGCCGGCTCGGTCAGCCCGTACTGGGTCTGCAGGATGCTCTTCGCCCGGTCGACGAGCTTGCGGGTCTCCAGGCGGGCGGAGAGGTCCGCGACCTCCTTCTCCAGCGCCTTCAGCTCGGCGAAGCGGGACACGGCCATCTCGATGGCCGGGACCACGTCGCTCTTGCTGAAGGGCTTGACCAGGTACGCCATGGCCCCGGCGTCCCGGGCCCGCTCGACGAGGTCGCGCTGCGAGAACGCGGTCAGCATCAGGACGGGGGCGATGGACTCCTCCGCGATCTTCTCGGCCGCGGAGATCCCGTCGAGGACGGGCATCTTCACATCGAGGATCACCAGGTCGGGGCGGTGCTCACGGGCCAGCTCGACGGCCGTCTGCCCGTCCCCGGCCTCACCGACGACGGAGTAGCCCTCCTCCTCCAGCATCTCTTTCAGATCCAGGCGGATGAGCGCCTCGTCCTCGGCGATGACGACGCGGGTCGTCAGCGGCGGAACGTGCGACTGGTCGGCGTCGGGCGTGGGCGTCGACTCGTGCTCGGCGGTCACGGGGGCTCCTTGGTACGGGGCATAACAAGCTCCCCCGAGCCTACCTAGCTACGGTATCTTTGTGGCACGGAGGGTCTTAGGTATCCTTCGTTTCGAAGGGGCCCCGGTAGCCCAGCGGTAGAGGCCATGGATTCAAAACCCATTCAGCGTCGGTTCGAATCCGACCCGGGGCACTTCTCCTTCGATTTAAAGGTCGGCAGGCCCTTTTAGCGATCTTCACTCGTCGCAGTGAACAAGACTTCGATTTGCGGCCAAGTGGATGAATAGCCGCGAAGCTCTCACGCGGGGAACACAACCCAGGAATACGTGAGCACGCACTCGTCCTCCTCCGTCGCGGTGAGAGCAATCGATCCGTGGCCGAGAGACTCGACGTTCCGCGAGGAACGGTCGGCCGGTGGCGCCACGAAGACCGAAAACACAGGGGTGAGACCTACATCCACCCCACCGACTGCCCCATGTGCACGGACCACCCGCTCGACCGTTCGGCATACGCCTATCTGCTTGGCCTCTACCTGGGCGACGGGCACATCATCTCGAAGCACAAGCAGCACCACCTGTCCGTCTTCTGTGACGCGGCATGGACCGGGCTGATCGACGCCGCCGAAGAAGCGATGCACCGGGTGATGCCGCTGTCCAGGATCAGCCGCAGACAGCGGCAGGGGTGCGTCGAGGTCAAGTCCTACACCCAGCACTGGAAGCGCCTCTTCCCCCAGCACCCCTGGGCGTTCGTCCGGGGGCTGATCCACTCCGACGGATGCCGGACTCCGAACCGGACCGTCCGCAACGGCAAGCGGTACGAGTATCCTCGCTGTTTCTTCACCAACAGGTCGACGGACATCACAAGCCTGCTGACCCGCACCCTCGACCTGCTCGGGGTCGAATGGAGACGGGCGAACGAGGCCAACGTCTCCATCGCCCGGAAGGAATCCGTAGCGCTCATGGACGCGCACATCGGCCCGAAGTATTGACCAGGTGCCGCCTAGGCTGGAGGCAACGACTACGAGGGGACCCGTGATGAGCGAGAAGGCCCGGACGCTGTTCGACGCGCTGGATCTGGACCACAACGGCGTGCTGACCCGCGCCGAGGTGATCTCGGCGTTGCGGAGCAAGGGGCCGACGTTGGCGGCTCGGGGGGAGTTGCCGTTCTGGGCGGTGGGGGACGCGGAGGCGTCGTCGGCGTTGTTCGACGCGGCGGACGCGAACGGGGACGCGGTGCTGACGTTCGAGGAGTTCGCGGCGCTGGTGGACCGGCGGTTCGGCTGGTGAAGCGGGTCGGTGCGAGTGGATCATGTGTTACGTTTTTTCTGTAGTGATCGTTAGAGAATTACAGGGGGCTTTGCCATGGAACGAATCGCACTGGTCACGGGCGGAAGCCGCGGGATCGGCCGGGCCATCGCGGAACGGCTCGCGACCGATGGGCTCACGGTGGTGCTGACGTACGCCGGGAACGAGGCGGCGGCCCGGGACACCGTCGAGGGGATCGAGGGGAAGGGCGGGCGGGCGCGTGCCGTGCGGGCCGAGTTCGGGCGGCACGGGGACGCGGCGGGGCTCTGGGCGGCGTACGACGGACTGGGGCTGGGGCCGGTCGACGTGCTGGTGAACAACGCCGGGATCGGGATGCCGGTGCCGCTCGGGTCGGTCACCGAGGAGGAGTTCGACCGCGTCTTCGCGGTGAACGTCCGGGCGCCGTTCTTCCTGGTCCAGGAGGGGCTGGAGCGGCTGCGCGACGGCGGCCGGGTCATCAACATCTCCAGCGGCGCGGCCCGGATCGCGATGCCGGAGATCCTCGCCTACGGGTCCACCAAGGGGGCCCTGGACAATCTGACGCTGAACCTCGCGAAGGCGCTGGGCCCGCGCGGGATCACCGTCAATTCCGTGGCTCCGGGGATCGTCGACACGGACGTCAACGCGGGCTGGCTGCGCGGGAACGCCGAGGCCGAGGCGCACGCCGCTTCGCTGGCGGCGCTCGGCCGGGTGGGGCGGCCGGAGGACATCGCCGATGTGGTCGGCTTCCTCGCGTCCGATGCCGGCCGGTGGGTCACCGGCCGGGTGGTCGACGCGACCGGTGGGGCCGGGCTGTAGCCCGTGGCCCCGGGCCGGACCGGCCGGACCGGCCGGTCCGGCCCCGTGCGGGGTCAGCGGACGGCGTCGCCGATGTGGTGGATGCGGACGAGGTTGGTCTTGCCGCTGACGCCGGGCGGGGAGCCGGCGGTGATCACGACGACGTCGCCGGGGACGCAGCGTCCGATGCGCAGGAGCTCTTCCTCGACCTGGGCGACCATCGCGTCGGTGGAGTCGACCTGGGGGCCGAGGAAGGTTTCGACGCCCCAGGTGAGGTTGAGCTGGGAGCGGGTGGCGGCGTCGGGGGTGAAGGCGAGGAGGGGGATGGGTGAGCGGTAGCGGGAGAGCCGGCGGACGGTGTCTCCGCTCTGGGTGAAGGCGACGAGGAATTTGGCGCCGAGGAAGTCGCCCATTTCGGCTGCGGCGCGGGCGACGGCTCCGCCTTGGGTGCGGGGCTTGTTGGTGTCGGTGAGGGGCGGGAGGCCCTTGGCGAGGATGTCCTCTTCGGCGGCTTCGACGATGCGGGCCATGGTGCGGACCGTTTCGACGGGGTATTTGCCGACGCTGGTCTCGCCGGAGAGCATGACGGCGTCGGTGCCGTCGATGACGGCGTTGGCGACGTCGGAGGCTTCGGCGCGGGTGGGGCGGGAGTTGTCGATCATCGAGTCGAGCATCTGGGTGGCGACGATGACCGGTTTGGCGTTGCGCTTGGCGAGTTTGACGGCGCGCTTCTGGACGATGGGGACCTGCTCCAGGGGCATTTCGACGCCGAGGTCGCCGCGGGCGACCATGATGCCGTCGAAGGCGGCGACGATGTCGTCGATGTTGTCGACGGCCTGGGGCTTTTCGATCTTCGCGATGACGGGGAGGCGGCGGTCCTCCTCGTCCATGATGCGGTGGACGTCTTCGATGTCGTGGCCGCTGCGGACGAAGGAGAGGGCGATGACGTCGGCGCCGGTGCGCAGGGCCCAGCGGAGGTCTTCGATGTCCTTGTCGGAGAGGGCGGGGACGGAGACGGCGACGCCGGGGAGGTTGAGTCCCTTGTGGTCGGAGACCATGCCGCCTTCGATGACGCGGGTGTGGACGCGGGGTCCGTCGACGGTGGTGACTTCGAGGGTGACGCGGCCGTCGTCGACGAGGATGCGTTCGCCGGGGGTGACGTCGTTGGCGAGGCCGGGGTAGGTGGTGCTGCAGGTGTGGCGGTCGCCTTCGTGGTGTTCGACGGTGATGGTGAATTCGTCGCCGCGTTCAAGGAGTACGGGTCCTTCGCGGAAGCGGCCGAGGCGGATCTTCGGGCCTTGAAGGTCGGCGAGGATGCCGACGCTGCGGCCGGTCTCGTCGGAGGCCTTGCGTACGCGCTGGTAGCGCTCCTCGTGTTCGGCGTAGGTGCCGTGGCTGAGATTGAGGCGGGCGATGTCCATTCCGGCTTCGACCAGGGCTTTGATCTGGTCGTATGAGTCGGTGGCGGGGCCCAGGGTACATACGATTTTCGCTCGGCGCATGGGTCGAGCGTATGCCCCTACCAGACAGTAGGAAATTGGTTCCGGGTGTCTACTCAACAACCTTTGGGCAAAAGGTTGTTGACAAATGTTGAATGTGCGCGGGGGTGCTCCGATGAGCACCCCCGACGGGGCACCGGTTCGGCGTTTTGTGCGGGTTTCAGAGCTGCGGCGGGGTCATCGTGAAGCGAGCGTTCACCTGGGCGTAGACGGTCTGCCGCTGGGGTTCGAGGTCGAGGGGCGGGGCTCCGCCGTCCTCGGTGCCGCCGAAGGACATGGCGCGCATCATGCCGCCGGGGGCGGCCATGGCGACGGGGGCGGCGTTCTCGGCTCCGAGGTCGGCGAGTTCGACGAGGGCGGCGAGGTTCGCGCCGAGGGCCTGGGCGTATTCGCGGGCGCGCTGCACGGCTTCGAGGACGGCTTGCCGGCGGGCTTCGCCGTGGGCGGGCGAGGTGGGGCGCAGGGCCCACCAGGGGCCGTCGACCTGGGTGAGTTCCTGGTCGGCGAGGCGGGTGGTGAGTTCGCCGAGGGTGGTGAAGTCGTTGAGTTCGGCGGTGATGTGGACGCGGCCGTGGTAGGCGCGGATGCGTTCGCCGCGGCCGTGGCGGGTGAGTTCGGGGGTGATGGAGAAGGCGCCGGTCTCGATCTTCTCGACGGGTTCGCCGTAGCTCTTGAGGAGTTCGAGGACGGTGTTGTTGCGGCGGGTGAGGTCGTCGAGGGCGGTGCGGCGGTCGGTGCCGCGGGCGCTGACGGTGATGCCGATGCGGGCGATTTCGGGGTCGACTTCGAGCCTGGCTTCGCCGCGGACGGCGACGCGGGGGGTGTCGGGGGTTCCGTAGGGCTGGTGCGTGGCGTCCTGGGTCATGGATTCACTGTCGCACTGTCATTCGTGGGGGTGTGGTCATCGGATCGAAACCTGCCGGGGGTGTTGCTGGTTGTTACCCGTGGGTCAGAATCTACGCGCGTTGTTCACGCCTCAAAAGGGGAGATGGCATGGCGTTCGACCGTAGGAAGTTCATGGGGGCATCGGCCGCGACCGGTGCGGCCGTCGCGTTGGCGGGGGCCACGAGCACCCCGGCCTCCGCGCAGGAGGCGCAGGGGGCGCAGGGGGCGCAGGGGGCGTCGAAGGGGCCGCGGACGTACGCGTTCACGGTGATGGGGACGACGGACCTGCACGGGAACGTCTTCAACTGGGACTACTTCACGGACAAGGAGTTCGACGACAAGGCGCACAACGACGTGGGTCTGGCGAAGATCTCGACGTTGGTGAACCAGGTGCGGTCCGAGAAGGGCCGTTGCAACACGCTGATGATCGACGCGGGTGACACGATCCAGGGGACGCAGCTGTCGTACTACTACGCGAAGGTGGATCCGATCACCGCGCGTCGTGGTCCGGTGCATCCGATGGCGCAGGCGATGAACGCGATCGGGTACGACGCGGCGGCGCTGGGGAACCACGAGTTCAATTACGGGATCCCGGTGCTGCGGAAGTTCGAGGAGCAGTGTGATTTCCCGCTGCTGGGGGCGAACGCGCTGGATGCGAAGACGTTGCGGCCGGCGTTCGCGCCGTACAGCATGCACCGGTTGCGGACGCCGCACGGGCGGGACGTGAAGGTGGCGGTGCTGGGGTTGACGAATCCGGGGATCGCGATCTGGGACAAGGCGAACGTGGCGGGGAAGATGACGTTCCCGGGCCTGGAGGAGCAGGCGGCGAAGTACGTGCCGAAGCTGCGTTCGATGGGTGCGGACGTGGTGATCGTGTCGGCGCATTCGGGGTCGAGCGGTACGTCCTCGTACGGGGACCAGTTGCCGTACGTCGAGAACGCGGCCGGTCTGGTGGCGGAGCAGGTGCCGGGGATCGACGCGATCCTGGTGGGTCACGCGCACACGGAGATCCCGGAGTACCGGGTGAAGAACAAGGCGACCGGCAAGGACGTGGTGCTGTCGGAGCCGTTGAAGTGGGGGCAGCGGCTGACGCTGTTCGACTTCGAGCTGGTGTGGGAGAAGGGCCGCTGGTCGGTGGCGAAGGTGTCGGCGAAGGTGTTGAACTCGAACACTGCGGTCGAGGATCCGAAGATCGTGCGTCTGCTGTCGGACGAGCACCGCAAGGTGGTGGCGTACGTGAACCAGGTGATCGGTACGTCGACGCAGGCGATGTCGTCGGCGGAGGGTCCGGTGAAGGACGTGCCGATCATCGATCTGATCAATCACGTGCAGGCGGAGACGGTGAAGGCGGCGCTGGCGGGTTCGCAGTGGGCGGCGCTGCCGGTGCTGTCGCAGGCGTCGTGCTTCTCGCGGACGGCGGTGGTTCCGGCCGGGCAGGTGACGATCAAGGATGCGGCGGGGCTGTATCCGTTCGAGAACACGCTGGAGGCACGGCTGCTGACGGGTGCGCAGCTGAAGGATTATCTGGAGTATTCGGCGCGGTACTACGTGCAGACGGCGCCGGGTGGTGTGGTGGATCCGGCGAAGATCACGAATTCGGAGAGCGTTCCGGACTACAACTACGACGCGGTGTACGGGCTGTCGTACGACATCGACATCGCGCAGCCGGTGGGGTCGCGGATCGTGGGGTTGTCGTTCCAGGGGAAGCCGGTGGATCCGGCGGCGCGGTTCGTGTTCGCGGTGAACAACTACCGGGCGTCGGGGGGCGGGAACTTCCCGCACGTGCCGAAGGCGCAGCAGTTGTGGGCGAATTCGGAGGAAATACGTAACACGATCATCCAGTGGGTGAAGGCGAAGGGGACGGTGGATCCGGCGGCGTTCGCTTCGGTGGACTGGCGGCTGACGCGGGCCGGGGTGCCCGTCTTCTAGGGCCTGGTGTTCCGGTGGGGGTCGGGGTTCGCGGTGGCGGACTCCGGCCCCCGGTGCGTTCGGGGGGCGTGCGAACGGGGTGCGGGTGACGCCGGTGCCGGGGGTGGGGTGGGCCGGTCGGTGTCCTGGCCCGGGTTTCAGGGGTGTTCGACGAGCGGGAGCAGTTCGCCGGCGGGGTGGGGGCGGGTGTGTTCGCGCTGTTCGAGGCCGAAGGTGGTGAAGGCGGTGCGGTGGGGCTGGGGGTAGGCCTCTTTGTCGGTGAGGGTGTTGAGGATGGCGGCGCTGCGCCAGGCGGCGAGGCCGAGGTCGGGGGCGCCGACGCCGTGGGTGTGGCGTTCGCCGTTCTGGACGAAGACGCTGCCGGTGACGGACGGGTCGAGGATCATCCGGTAGCGGTCGTCGATGCGGGGGCGGCCGGAGGAGTCCTTGCGGAGGTAGGGGTCGAGGCCGGCGAGGAGGCTGGTGAGGGGGCGTTCGCGGTAGCCGGTGGCGAGGACGACGGCGTCGGTGGTGAGGCGGGAGCGGGTGCCCTGCTGGGTGTGCTCGATGTGGAGTTCGACTTTGGTGGTGGCGACGCGGCCTGCGGTGCGGACGCTGACTCCGGGGGTGAGGACGGTGTCGGGCCAGCCGCCGTGGAGGGTGCGGCGGTAGAGCTCTTCGTGGATGGCGGCGATGGTGGCGGCGTCGATGCCCTTGTGGAGTTGCCATTGGGCGGGGACGAGCCGGTCGCGGACGGGTTCGGGGAGGGCGTGGAAGTAGCGGGTGTAGTCGGGGGTGAAGTGTTCGAGGCCGAGTTTGGAGTACTCCATGGGGGCGAAGGAGGGTGTGCGGGCGAGCCAGGTGAGGCGTTCGCGGCCGTGGGGGCGGGCGCGGAGGAGGTCGAGGAAGACTTCGGCGCCTGACTGGCCGGAGCCGATGACGGTGACGTGGTCGGCGGCGAGGATGCGCTGCCGGTTGTCGAGGTAGTCGGCGGAGTGGATGACGGGGACGGTGGGGGCGTCGGCGAGGGGGCGCAGGGGTTCGGGGACGTAGGGGGCGGTGCCGATGCCGAGGGCGAGGTTGCGGGTGTAGGTGCGGCCGAGGGCTTCGGCTTCTCCGTCGGTGTCGATCTGGGTGTAGTCGACTTCGAAGAGGTCGCGTTCGGGGTTCCAGCGGACGGCGTCGACCTGGTGGCCGAAGTGGAGTCCGGGGAGGCGGCCGGCGACCCAGCGGCAGTAGGCGTCGTATTCGGCGCGTTGGATGTGGAACTGCTCGGCGAAGTAGAAGGGGAAGAGCCGTTCCTTGTGCTTGAGGTAGTTGAGGAAGGTCCAGGGGCTGGTGGGGTCGGCGAGGGTGACGAGGTCGGCGAGGAAGGGGACTTGGAGGGTGGCGCCGTCGATGAGGAGGCCGGGGTGCCAGCGGAAGTCGCGGCGCTGGTCGTAGAAGGCGGTGGCGAGGGTGCCGATGCCTTGTTGCGGGAGGCCGTGGGCGAGGGCGGCGAGGGAGAGGTTGAAGGGGCCGATGCCGATTCCGACGAGGTCGTGGGGTGCATCGAGCTGGGCGGTCATCGGTGGGTTCTGCCTTCCAGGAGGGCGACGAGGGTGTCCAGGTCCCTGGCCGTGGTGTGGGGGTTGAGGAGGGTGGCCTTGAGCCAGAGGCGGCCGTCGGCGGTGGCGCGGCCGAGGACGGCGGTGCCGTCCTGGAGGAGGGTGCGGCGCAGGGTGGCGAGCTGGTCGTCGTCCGTGGGGGTGGGTCGGAAGAGGACCGTGGTGAGGGTGGGGTGTGCGTGGAGTTCGAAGCCGGGGTGGGCGTCGAGGAGGTCGGCGAGCCGGTGGGCTGCTGCGCAGGTGAGGTCGATGAGGTGGGCGAGGCCGTCGCGGCCGAGTGAGCGCAGGGTGACGGCGATTTTGAAGGCGTCGGGGCGGCGGGTGGTGCGCAGGGAGCGGCCGAGGAGGTCGGGGAGGCCGGCGTCGGTGTCGTCGGTGGCGTTGAGGTAGTCGGCCTGGTGGGCGAGGGGGGTCAGGTCGGTGGTGTCGCGGACGGCGAGGAGGCCGGCGGCGACGGGTTGCCAGCCGAGTTTGTGCAGGTCGAGGGTGAGGGAGCGGGCGCGGGTGAGTCCGTCGAGCCGGTGGCGGTGGCGGGGGCTGAGGGCGAGGGTGCCGCCGTAGGCGGCGTCGATGTGGAGGTCGGCGCCGTGTCGGTCGCAGAGGTCGGCGAGGGGGGTGAGGGGGTCGATGAGTCCGGCGTCGGTGGTGCCGGCGGTGGCGGTGACGAGGACGGGGCCGGGGGTGTGGGTGAGGGCTTCGGCGAGGGTGGCGGGGTCGAGGGTGCCGTTGGGGGTGGGGAGGGCGCGGGCGGGGGGCAGTCCGAGGAGCCAGGCGGCGCGGGGGATGGAGTGGTGGGCGTTGGCGCCGTGCAGGACGGTCAGGTGGGGGCCGTGGCGTTCGCGGGCGAGGAGGAGGGCGAGTTGGTTGGCTTCGGTGCCGCCGGTGGTGAGGAGGGCGTCGGCGCGGGGGGTGCCGTAGAGCTCGGCGGCGAGGGTGCGGGTGAGGTGGGCTTCGATGGCGGAGGCGGCGGGGGCCTGGTCCCAGGAGTCGAGGGAGGGGTTGAGGACGCTCGCGGCGAGGTCGGCGACGGCGGCCACGGCGAGCGGGGGGCAGTGCAGGTGGGCGGCGCACAGGGGGTCGGCGGGGTCGGCGGCGCCGGCGGTGAGGGTGTGCACGAGGGTGCGGAGTGCTTCGTGGTCGCCGGTGCCGTGGGCGGGGAGTACGTCGCCCAGCGCGGCGGCGACGCGGGCGGCGACGGTGTCGGGGCCGCCGGCGGGGAGGGGTCCGCCGCGTTCCCGGGCGCCGGTGGTGAGGGCGGTGAGGGCGGTGTCGAGGAGGGGGCGCAGCGCGTCGGCGCCGTGGCGGCCGCCCGCGAGTGGAGGCGTCGGCGCGGGCGTGGGCACGGTCATGGGGCCTCCGGGGGCTGGGCTGGGCGTGGCGCTGCGTGGCCGAGGCTGGGCGGGACACCCGGCCGGTACAACGATCAGCCCCGAATGGGGTAACCGCCGGGGTGTGTCCGGGGTCGATTTCCGGCCGCCGCCCTTTCTTTTGCGGGAGGCGTCGGCTTCGGCTCCGGGTCGGGTGGCCGCGGGGCGCGGGGGTGGCCGGGTGGCCGTGGGACGTGGGTGCGGGCAGGTGGGCGGTGGGGTCCGGTGGGGTGGCGGGCGGGTGTGGGGAAGTCTTGGGTCGCACGGCTCTGGGATGCGGGGCGTGGCGGGATTACATTGCCCACGGCCCACAAGTGCGCGGCTGGAGGCGGTCGATGGCGGGTTCCGGGGTGTTCGCGAGGGTGGGCGGCGCGGTGGGCGCCAAGACGGTCGGGGTGGTGGCCGCGGGGGTGCTGGTCGTGTCGGCGGGGGCCGGGGCGGGGGTGTGGTGGGTGTCGCGGGGGCCGGACGCGGTGGCGGTGGTCGAGCGGAGCACGTCCGTGGCGGTTCCGGCGGGCGGGGAGCGGTTGACGGTCGCGGGGTGTCTGGCGCACGAGACGGCGATCGGCGGGGGTTACCGGATCGCCGGGTCGGGCTTCGCGACGAACAGTCATTTCATCGGCGGGGCGTGGCTGGCGTCGGCGTTCAATCCGGGGTCGGACGGGGCGACGTTGACCTCGTACGCGTTGTGCGTGAACGTGAAGGCGGAGATCGAGCCGGGGCTGGACTTCACGTGGCGGGCGCACGCGTTCCGGGACCGCCCGAACAAGTTGCCGAACTCCCGGTTCGACGGGAGCATCCACGATCTGACGACGGACGGGCCGTTGGCGGGCGTGCCGGGGAACGCGGTGGCGACGCCGTCCTGCGGCGGCGGCTACACGATGGTGGGGGCGGAGTTCCGGGCGGGGCGGATCCTGGGGAACCGTGCGGTGGCGCCGGTGCCGTTGGACCGGTTGATGCCGGGAGCGGGTACGGGTACCGCCGCGTTCTGGGAGGTGTCGGTGAATCCGGGGACGGAGTTGAGCAGTCGTTCCTTCCCGATGTCGGATTCCTCGGACGTGGTGCGCAGGACGCGGATCGTGGATCCGCAGCCGCCGCAGGCCAATTTCGCGGTCGGGGTGCGGCCGGTGTGCGTGAAGGTGAACGACTGGTCGGTGGCGAGCGTGGAGGTGCCGGTCCCGGCGGGTGGCGCCGCGGAGGCGGTGGTGCGCTGTCCGAAGGGGCGCCTGGTGGTGGGCGGGGGGTTCCGGTTCCCGGCGCGCAACGAGTCGGGGGCGTTGGAGGCCCCGCAGCGGTTCTTCGGGGACGGCTGGCTGTACGCGTCGGCGGACGCTCCGGTGGCGGCGGGCGTGCCGTCGGGCCGGACGGTGAAGGACTGGCGTGTCACGGGGGTCAACCAGCAGCGGGCGGGGGCCCTGTACCGGGATTCGGTGTGGATCGAGCACAGTGACCGGGAGACGTCGACGGGCAACGGGTACTTCGACGAGCTGGCGCACGGCGCGGACGACCAGGAGCTGCGGACGTCGGCGATGCCGGCCGGGCAGCCGCTGGTGGCGGCCGTGGTGTGCGGGTCGGTCCCGGGTGTGCCGACCTCGCCGTCGAAGGGGGCGTCGGCGCCGGTCCCCGTACGGCCGGACCTGCCGTCGGTGGCGGTGGTGCCGCCCGGGCCGACGGCGGTCACGGTCTCGCCGGGGGTGTCCCCTGGGACGTCGCCCGGGGTGTCCGCGAGTGCGGGCACCCCGTCGGCCCCGGGCCGCTCCCCCGCGCCGTCCTCCCGTACGTCGGGTGCCCCGAACGGCGCGAGCGGTTCTCCCGGCACGGGTGTCCCCGGCACGCCGGGCGGTACGTCCTCCGGTCCCCCGGCGCAGCCGCAGCCGCCGGTGGTGTCGGTCCAGCGGCCGGGCGCGGGCGGGCAGTTGCGGCGGGGCTGCGAGGAGGTGTTCGCGGGGACGGCGCGGACGCGGCCGGGTGACCGGCCGCTGAGCGATCCGCAGTACACGGCCTGGCGGCTGACGGGGCCGGACGGGCCGGTGGCGCTGGGGGCGGGCCCGTCGGGCACGTTCCTGGTGCCGTTGCTGCCCGACGGGACGTATCCGCTGACGTTCACCGCCACCGACCCGGACAGTGGCCTGACGGCCACGGCCCGGGTGTCGGTGCGGGTGGTGGGCTGTCTGCGCTGATCAGGCTCCGCGCACGCGCAGGGCGCGGGCGAGGTCGTCGAGCCGGTCGACGAGCTGGCGGCGCAGCAGGGGCAGGATGGCGGGGTCTTCCAGGCAGGTGCGGCCGGCCTGGAGGTTGGCCTGGTCGACGGCGTGGGCGGGGAAGGCCCAGCGGCCGGCGGCCTGGCCGATGGCGGGTCCGCGGCGGGCGGCGAGGGCGACGGCGTCGGGGTAGAAGCGGGGGACGTACTCGCGTACGAGGTCGGCCTGTTCGGGCTGCCAGAACCCCTGGGCGGTGGCGGTGAAGAGGTAGTTGGACAGGGTGTCGTCGTGGAAGAGGCGCTGCCAGGCGGCGGCCTTGGCCTCGGGGGTGGGCAGGGCGGCGCGGCAGCGGGCGGCGCCCTCCTGGCCGGTGGCGCTGGGGTCGGCGGCGAGGGCGGCGTCGACGGCGGCTTCGTCGACGGCTCCGAGGACGGCGAGGCGGGCGAGGATGCTCCAGCGCAGTTCGGGGTCGAGGGCGGGGCCGCCGGCGATGGAGCCGTCGGCGAGCCAGGCGGCGATGGTGTCGGGCTGGGTGGCGCAGGAGATGAGGGCGCGTACGGCGGCGAGGCGCAGGCCGGGGTCGCTGCCGTCCTCGGTGCGGCGCAGGAGGTCGCGGGCGATGGAGCCGAGGGTGGCGAGGGCGGCGGCGCGCCCGTCGGGGTCGGTGTACTGGTCGGCGACGTGGGTGCGGGCGAAGGTGAGGACGCCCTGGACGACGGCGAGGTCGGTTTCCCCGGGGAGGTGGGCCTCGGCGGTGGCGAGGTAGGCCTCGGGTTCGAGTTCGCCGTCGCGGACCATATCGCGCAGGGCGCCCCAGACGACGGCGCGGGTGAGGGGGTCGGGGATGCGGGAGAGGCCGCGCAGGGCGGTTTCGAGGGAGGTGTCGTCGAGGCGGACCTTGGCGAAGGTGAGGTCGCCGTCGTTGAGGACGAGCAGGGCGGGGCGGGGGCCGCTGACGGAGAGGACCTCGTCGGAGGGGACGTCGAGGTCGAGGAGTTCGGCGCGTTCCAGGAGGCCGTCGGGGGCGAGGGTGTAGGTGCCGGCGGTGATGCGGTGGGGGCGGCTGCCGTCGCGGTCGACGGTGAGGGTCCAGCCGCCGGGGCCGTCGCCGGTGGCGACGTCCTCGATGTGGGGGGTGAGGGTGTCGACGCCGGTGGTGCGCAGCCAGATCTCGGCCCAGGCGTGGACGTCGCGGTCGGTGTGGGCGGCGAGGGAGTCCACGAAGTCGGCGAGGGAGGCGTTGGCGAACCTGTGGCGGGCGAAGTGGGTGTTGATGCCGGCGAGGAAGTCCTTCTCGCCGAGCCAGGCGACGAGCTGGCGCAGGGCGGAGGCGCCCTTGGCGTACGAGATGCCGTCGAAGTTGAGGAGGGCGGAGGCGGTGTCGGGGACGTCGTCGGGGCCGGGGGCGACGGGGTGGGTGGAGGGGCGCTGGTCGGCGTCGTAGCCCCAGGCCTTGCGGGTGACGCCGAACTCGGTCCAGGTGTGGGTGAAGCGGGTGGCTTCGGTGAGGGTCTGGTAGCCCATGTATTCGGCGAAGGACTCGTTGAGCCAGATGTCGTCGAACCAGGCGAGGGTGACGAGGTCGCCGAACCACATGTGGGCCATCTCGTGGGCGACGACCATGGCGCGGGTCTGGCGCTCGGTGTCGGTGACGGCGGAGCGGAAGACGAATTCGTCGCGGAAGGTGACGAGGCCGGGGTTCTCCATGGCGCCCGCGTTGAACTCGGGGACGAAGGCCTGGTCGTAGGAGTCGAAGGGGTAGGGCTCGGTGAACTTCTCGTGGTAGCGGTCGAAGCAGGCGGTGGTGACGGAGAGGATCTCGTCGGCGTCGGCGTCGAGGAAGGGCGCGAGGGAGCGTCGGCAGTGGAGGCCGAAGGGGAGGCCGGCGTGTTCGGTGGTGATGCTGTGCCAGGGGCCGCCGGCGACGGCGGCGAGGTAGGTGGAGATGACGGGGGTGGGGGCGGAGGTCCAGATGCCCGCGCCGTCAGTGTCGCGGTCGCCGGTGCGGGTGGTGATGCCGTTGGCGAGGACGCTCCAGTGGGCGGGGGCGGTGACGGTGAACTCGAAGACGGCCTTGAGGTCGGGCTGGTCGAAGGCGGCGAAGACGCGCTGGACGTCGTCCATGAACATCTGGGAGTAGACGTACGCCTCCCCGTCCGCGGGGTCGGTGAAGCGGTGCAGGCCCTCGCCGGTGCGGGAGTAGCGCATGCGGGCGTCGACGCGCAGCTCGTGGGGGCCTTCGGTGAGGCCGGTGAGCGGGAGGCGGCCGTCGTCGAGCGTGGCCGGGTCGAGGGGGTGGCCGTCGAGCGTGGCGGAGCGCAGTTCGTCGGGCTTCAGTTCCACGAAGGTGTCACCACTGGTGCGGGCGGTGAACCTGATGAGGGTGGTGGAGTCGAAGTTCTCGTCGCCGGTGGTGAGGTCGAGGGTGACGGCGTAGTGGTGGACGTCGAGGAGCTGGGCTCGGAGCTGCGCTTCGTTGCGCGTCAGTGCGGACATGGGGCCCATGCTGCCTGACGGTCGTGGCGCGGCCCAGGGGGCGGGCGGTGCCCCCGCCGCCGGGCGTCCGGGGGCGGGGGTCGCGGTTACTGGTCCTCGCCGGCGGCGATCGTCTCGTGGTGGCGGATGACCTCGGCGATGATGAAGTTGAGGAGCTTCTCGGCGAAGGCCGGGTCGAGCTTGGCGTTCTCGGCCAGCTGGCGCAGGCGCGCGATCTGGCTGGCCTCACGGCCCGGGTCGGCCGGGGGCAGCTGGTGCTTGGCCTTGAGGTGGCCGACCTGCTGGGTGCACTTGAAGCGCTCGGCGAGCATGTGGACCACGGCCGCGTCGATGTTGTCGATGCTGTCGCGCAGTCGGGACAGTTCGGCGGTGACGTTCTCGTCGACCTCGTCGATGTCGCTGTTGTTCATGGTTCCCGAGAATACGTGGCGGGGGCGGCCGGTACCGCGTCCAGTCGGTCCGTGAGACGGGGGCCTCACAGGGGCAGGACGGCGATGACGAGCCAGCCGCCTTCGGGGGCGGGACCGGCGGTGAGGGAGCCGCCGAGGGCTTCGGCGCGTTCGGCCATCCCGGCGAGGCCGTAGCCGCCGCCGCGGGCCTTGTCGGAGAGCCGGGCGGGGCGGCCGCCGTCGTCGGCGACGCGCACTTCGAGGCCGCTGGGCACGGTGCGCAGGCCGATGCGGACGGCGGTGGCGGTGGCGGCGTGCTTGGAGACGTTGGTGAGGGCTTCGAGGACGATGCGGTGGGCGGTGGCGGCCACGAGGTCGGGGAGGCGGTCGTCGAGGCCCTCCTCGATGGACAGGACGACGGGCGGGCCGGTGGCGGAGAACCGTTCGACGAGCCGGCGCAGGTCGGCGAGGCCGGCGACGGGGGTGGTGCCGGCGGGGGCGGCGGCGGCGTCTTCCTGGCGCAGGATCGTGACGAGGCGGCGCATGGAGCCGAGTGCCTCGCCGCCGGCGGTTTCGATGCGGCCGAAGATCTCGGCGGCGTGTTCGGCGGTGACCTTGGTGAAGCGGGCGGCGCGGGCCTCGACGACGATGCCGGTGACGTGGTGGGCGACGAGGTCGTGGAGCTCTCGGGCGAGCTCCAGGCGTTCGGCGGTGCGTACGGCGTGCAGCTCGCGCACGCGCTGGACGGCCTGGAAGCGCAGCAGGAGGGAGTAGGCGCCGACGACGACGGCGAGGACGGAGAAGAGCAGGGTGAAGCGGCCGGGGTCGGTGTCGCGGACGGGTACGGCCATGCAGCCGAGGCCGAGGAGGGGGCCGAGGACGGCGGCGGTGCGGACGGGGGCGCGGAGCAGGACCTGGGACAGGAGGACGAGCAGGGCGATGGCCTCGCCGACGCCCCAGACCACGTCGGGCGGGGTGCCGAAGATCAGGAGGAGGGTGACGGTCCAGGTGGTGGCGGCGGCGAACCAGGCGCGGGCGAGGAGGGGGAGGCCGGGCCAGGGGGCGGCGCTGAGGCAGACGAGGACGCCGGAGGTCCAGACGGCGGCGTGCGGGAAGCTGGGCTGGCGGGCGAGGGCGACGCCCTCGAAGGTGACGAGGCCGAGGAGGAGCAGGGGGAGCAGGATCCGGATCCGGTCGGCGGCCCGGGGATGCCGCCGCGACCATGCCGCGAGCGGGCTCACGGGGCGGCGCCGGTCGCCGGGCGCGGGCCGGGGCGGGACGCGGGCGTGGTGGCCGGCGGGGGCGGTGTGGGGCCGGGGCGGGGGGTCACGCGGGGCCGGCGGCGAGGCCGCTCTCCCAGGCCCAGGCGGCGATCTCGACGCGGTTGCGGGCGTCGAGCTTGGCCTGGACGTTGGCGAGGTGGGTCTTGACGGTGGACAGGGACACGTACAGTTCGGCGGCGATCTCGGCGTTGGTCAGCCCGCGCGCGAGGCAGCGCACGACCTCGCGTTCGCGTTCGGTGAGGGGTTCGGCGGGGCGGCGGGCGGCCTGGGCGGCGGTGGTGCGCGGGGCCATCTCGCGCAGCAGCCGCACGGTGATCGCCGGGGAGACGAGGGCGTCGCCGACGGCCGCCGCCCGGACGGCTTCAACCAGCATGGCCGGGCTCGCGTCCTTCAGGAGGAAGCCGGACGCGCCGCCGTGGAGGGCGGCGTGGACGTACTCGTCGAGGTCGAAGGTGGTGACGATGACGATGCGCGGGCCGTCGCTGCCGGTGAGGCGGCGGGTGACTTCGAGTCCGTCGAGCCGGGGCATGCGGATGTCGAGGAGGAGGACGTCGGGCCGGTGCTCGGCGACGGCGGCGAGGGCGGCCTCTCCGTCGACGACGTCGGCGAGGACCTCGATGTCCGGCTGGCTTTCGAGGATCATCCGGAAGCCGGTCCTGACCATTTCCTGGTCGTCCGCGATGACCACGCTGATCGTCATGCGCTGCCTTCCCCGCTGTCGCCCGCTGCCGCCGGTGGGTCCTTCCCGTCGGACCGGGGCGGGTGTCGGCCCGCGACCGCACGGCGGGCCGTCGGGAGGGTGTCACGGGGTGGGGGCGGCGGTGGGCCGGGCTCGCGACGGCTCTCCCGGGATTACGCACGTTCGGGGCAGCGCGCCTCGCCCTTCCGGCCCCGTCGGGGGCGGCCGGAAGGGCGAGGGGCGGGAGTGGGAGCGGGGGCCGGGGCTACAGGCCGGCCGCGGCGGCCTTGATGTCGGCGGCGAAGGTGGAGACCTCGGTGTAGACGCCGGGGTAGCCGGCGCGGGCGCAGCCCTCGCCCCAGCTGACGATGCCGACCTGGATCCAGGCGTTCGCGTTGTCGCGGCGGAACATCGGGCCACCGGAGTCGCCCTGGCAGGTGTCGACGCCGCCCTGGGCGAAGCCGGCGCAGATCTCCTCGCCGGGGGTGAGGTCGGAGCCGTAGGAGCTCTGGCAGGAGGCGTCGGAGACGAAGGGGACCTGGGCCTTGAGCAGGTAGCGCTGCTGGCCGCCGCCTTCGCGGGCGGCGCCCCAGCCGGCGACGGTGAAGGTGCCGTTGTCGTAGGCCTTGGTCTCGGCGATCTTGAGGGTGGGCTGGTTGATGGGCTTGGCGAGCTTGATCAGGGCCCAGTCGCGGCCCTTGCCGTTGTAGCCCGGGGCCTGGAGGACCTTGGTGGACTTGACCTTGACGGCGCTGGAGCTGTTGAGGTCGACGACACCGCCGGTGGCGGTGATGGAGGTGTTGTTGCCGGATCCGTCGACGCAGTGGGCGGCGGTCAGCACGATCTGCTGGGTGTAGAGGGCGCCGCCGCAGCCCATGGAGAGGCGGACCATGAAGGGGAACTCGCCCTGGGCGGCGCGGGTTCCGCCGACGACGGGGGCGGGGGCGGCGCTGGCGCCGGTGGGCTGGAGACTGACGGCCGCGAGGGCCACGGCGCCGGCGGCGAGGGTGCGCTTGAGGACTCTTGCGAGAGTGGCCACGGTCAACACACTGCCTTTCGTGGGGGGTTGGGCTGTGCGCGCCATCGGGTTCATGACACGTCCATGACACTCCTGCGTCGCCGCGGGCTTCAAGAAGGCCTTTTCGGACAACTTCCGGCCCGGGGGACGGCATGACGGACAACGGCCGCCGGAGCAGCCCCGTCGAGCACGGATTTCCGCACCTGGAGACGGTCCGCGCGGCGATCGGCGCGCTCTTCCGCGCACTGACCGCCGACGGGATCCGGGCCTACGCCACGAGCCTGGATCCCGCCGAGGCGGCCTTCGGCCCCGACGAGGACCTGCACCTGGGGGCGCACCGGGTGGCGTCCGCCGTGGTGCGCGCTCTGCGGCTGCCCGACGCGCGGATGGTGGTCGCCTTCCGGCCGATGCGGGACGCGGCCACCGTGGAGCTCGCGGCGGGCCCCGAATACTTCGTGGAGGTCGACGACCGCTTCCGCGTCCACCGCCGCGACCTGGCGGCCGCCCTGGCCCACGAGGCCGCGCACGTGCTGCTGCACCGCCTCGGCCTGCGCTTCCCCACCACCGCCGACGACGAGGTCCTCACCGACACGGCCGCCGTCCTCCTCGGGGCCGGCTGGCTGCTGCTGGACGCCTACCGCGAGGACGCCCTGACCCACCAGAAGCTCGGCTACCTCACCCCGGAGGAGTTCGGCTACGTCCTCGCCCGCCGCGCCCGCCTCTTCGGGGAGGACCCCTCCCCCTGGTTCACCAGCCCCCGGGCCTACGAGGCCTACGTACGCGGCCGCGCGCTCGCCGACCGGGAGTGGCGCCGGGCACCCCTGGCCGGAGCGGGCCGGACGGAACGGCTGCGCTACGCCCGCGCCCGGCGGGCGGGGGCGGCACCGGCGCGCGGGGCGGCGTACCGGTTCGGACGGGGCGGGGACGGGGAGGTGCGGGTGAGCTTCCCGTGCCCGGTGTGCGGGCAGTGGCTGCGGCTGCCGACGGGCGGCGGGGCGCTGCGGGCACGGTGCGGGCTGTGCCGCACGGTGCTGGAGTGCGAGCCCTAGGCCGCCTCCGAGGGGGAGGCTTCACCGGGCGGCCACGAAAAGTTTCCTACCGACCAGTAGACATAGGCGCGGCGCTGGCCGAATCTAAGCGCGTACATGTCAACGCATGCCCGAGGAGCGCCCCCACATGCTCGCAGCCCACCGCGCCCGCGCCGCCGCCGCGGCCGTCGTCGCCGCCACCGCCCTGACCCTGCTGCCGGCCACCGCCGCCGAGGCCGCCCCGGCCCCCGCGCCGGCGCCCGTCGCCGCCCCCGCCGCGTCCGCCCCCGGCGGCAACGCGGCCATCCTGGGCATCGACTACGCGACCTGGCAGCGCGACGTGGCCGCCGTCGTCGACGCCGCCCGCCCCGCCATCGAGCAGCGGATCGCCGCCTCCCCCGCCGGGGAGAAGCCGGCCATCGTCCTCGACATCGACAACTCCTCGCTGGAGACGGACTTCCACTGGTTCTGGACGTTTCCGACCCCCGCGATCGACAAGGTCCGCGCGCTGACCCGGTACGCGAGCGACCGCGGTGTGGCGATCTTCTTCGTCACCGCGCGCCCCGGCATCGTGTACTCCCTGACCGAGCGCAATCTGAAGGCGGTCGGCTACCCGGTCGACGGGC